>NZ_QUIX01000007.1:29577-127212 GCF_003480365.1 Butyricicoccus sp. AM32-19
TCTATCAGGCAGTCTGCTGGACTGCTTTCAAAGGAGGAATTCCCTGTGAGAAGAAGTGATAACATCACCGCAGGACCCGAGCGCATGCCGAACCGTTCGCTGCTGCGTGCCTGCGGTATGACCGATGAGGAGATCAGGCAGCCGATCATCGGCGTGGTTTCGGCGTATTCCGAGATCATTCCGGGCCACATCAACCTCGATAAGATCGCGGATGCGGTTAAGGCGGGCGTTCGCATGGCTGGCGGTACGCCGGTGCTCGTTCCGGCCATCGGCGTATGCGACGGCATTGCCATGGGTCACATCGGCATGAAGTACTCGCTGGCAAGCCGTGAACTGATCGCGGACAGCGTAGAGACGCTGGCACAGGCGCACCAGCTGGACGGTCTGGTGCTCATCCCGAACTGCGACAAGATCGTTCCCGGTATGCTGATGGCGGCTGCCCGTTTGAATATTCCGTCCATTCTGGTTTCCGGCGGCCCGATGCTGGCAGGCCATTTCGGCGGTGAGGAGGTATCCCTGTCCAAGACCTTCGAGGCGGTCGGCGCCTACAAGGCCGGCATGATGGACGAGGAGACTTTCTACGAAGCCGAGTGCAATTCCTGCCCGGGCTGCGGCTCATGCGCAGGCATGTACACCGCAAACTCGATGAACTGCCTGTCTGAAGCCATCGGCATGGCGCTGCCGGGCAACGGCACGACCCCGGCGGTTTCGGCTGCCCGTATTCATCTGGCAAAGCACGCCGGCATGAAGATCATGGAGCTGATCGAGAAGGACATCAAGCCGCGCGACATCCTCACGCCGGCAGCATTCCGCAACGCGCTGACCTGTGAGATGGCGATCGGCTGCTCGACCAACTCGGTTCTGCACCTGCTGGCAATCGCAAACGAAGCAGGCGTTCCGCTGCAGCTTGAGACCCTGAACGAACTGTCCGGCAAGGTGCCGAACATCTGCCATCTGGCTCCGGCAGGCCCGCACCACATTGAGCAGCTTTACATGGCGGGCGGTGTTCCGGCCATCATGAAGGAGCTGACCAAGCGTGATTTCCTCGACCTGTCGCTCATCACCTGCACCGGCAAGACGGTCGGCGAGAACCTTGAGGGCGTTGTCAACAAGAATCCGGAGGTCGTTCGTCCGCTCGAGAATCCGTATTCGCAGACCGGCGGCATCGCTGTTCTGTGGGGCAACATCGCAAAGAACGGCTGCGTTGTCAAGCGTTCGGCAGTTGCGCCGGAAATGATGGTGCACGAAGGTCCGGCACGCGTGTTCGACTGCGAGGAGGACGCAATTTCCGCCATCTACAACGGCAAGATCGTGCCGGGTGACGTTGTTGTCATCCGCTACGAAGGCCCGAAGGGCGGTCCGGGCATGCGCGAGATGCTCAACCCGACCTCTGCGCTGGCCGGCATGAAGCTGGATACTACGGTTGCGCTCATCACCGACGGCCGTTTCTCCGGTGCGTCCCGCGGCGCATCCATCGGTCACGTTTCGCCGGAGGCTGCTTCCGGCGGCGAGATCGGTCTGGTGCAGGAAGGCGATATCATCTCCATCGATATTCCGAACAGCAAGGTAAATGTCAATGTTTCCGACGAGGAGCTGGAGGCACGCCGTGCCAAGTACGTTCCGCGTGAGCCGAATGTCAAGTCCGGCTGGCTGTACCGCTATTCGCGTCTGGTCACCTCTGCAGATCAGGGCGCTGTGGTTCGTTGATTTTTGCGTCATGAAAAGAAGTCCGAAAATTTTTCGGACTTCTTTTAATTCTCTATTCCGCAATCGCAAAATTTCTGCTCCAAGCGTAGACAGAACTGCACCGCAGTGCTATAATAAAGTAATTCTTGAAAAACGAAAAAGGGAGGTCATTTATTATGAAAAACCCTGAAAAGCTGCTTGATCTGCTGGCGCAGGACGCGCGTCTGACTCCGGCACAGCTGGCCGCGATGCTCGGTGAGACCGAGGAGGACGTGGCTGCTGCGATCAACGCGTATGAGAAGAATTCGACGATCCTCGGCTACAAGACCGTGGTCGATTGGGATAAAACATCCAAGGAGAGCGTAACCGCACTCATCGAGGTCAAGATCACCCCGCAGAAGGGTATGGGCTTTGATGAGATCGCCCGTCAGATCTATTCGCACCATCAGGTGGAGAGCGTGTATCTGATGAGCGGCGGCTTCGATCTGACCGTTATCATCAAGGGACGCACCATGCGCGAGGTTGCCCGCTTTGTCTCCGAGCAGCTGGCGCCGATGGAGAACGTGCTGTCCACCGGTACGCATTTCATCCTCAAAAAATACAAGGACAACAGTGTGGAATTTGACCCGGCAGACAGCGATAAGAGAGAGGTCATGGCATGGTGAACTACGAGCAGATTCTCTCTGCGCGTGTAAAAGAGGTACAGCCTTCCGGCATTCGCCGCTTTTTTGAACTGGCGGCTAAAATGCCGCACGCGATCTCGCTCGGTGTGGGCGAGCCGGATTTTGAAACGCCGTGGCAGATTCGCCGCGCCGGCATTCAGTCTCTGGAAAAAGGACAGACCTTCTATACCTCCAACTGGGGTCTTGCCGAGCTGCGCAATCAGATTGCCGCGCTCGTGCGCCGCAAGTACCGCCTGTGCTACGATGCGGACAAGGAGATCCTTGTGACGGTCGGCGGCTCTGAGGCGATCGACAACACCATCCGTGCGATTGTCAACGTGGGTGACGAGGTGCTCATTCCGGAGCCGAGTTTTGTATGCTACAAGCCGCTGACGCAGATGGCAGGCGGTGTTCCGGTGCCGCTGCCGACCCGCGCGGAGGACCAGTTCAAGCTGACGGCGGACAGTCTGCGCGCCGCTATTACGCCGCGCACCAAGCTGCTCATCCTGCCGTACCCGAACAACCCGACCGGCGCGATCATGACGCGCGATGAGCTGCAGGCGATTGCGACGGTTATCAAGGACACGAATATCATCGTGCTGTCGGATGAGATTTACAACAGCCTGACCTACGGCCCGGATCGCCACGTCTGCTTTGCGGAGCTGGACGGCATGAAGGAGCGCACCATTGTTGTGGACGGTTTCTCCAAGTCCTATGCGATGACCGGTTGGCGTCTCGGCTGGGCAATGGGTCCGAAGGAGCTGATGCGCCACATCTGCAAGATTCATCAGTTCGGTATTATGTCCGCGCCGACGACCGCGCAGTTCGCGGGCATTGAGGCTATCCGCACCGGTGAGGACGACATCGAGCGCATGCGCGAGCAGTATGACCTGCGCCGCCGCTACCTGCTCGGCGAGCTGCGTTCCATGGGCCTTGAGTGCTTTGAGCCGCAGGGCGCGTTCTATATGTTCCCGTCGATCGAGTCCACCGGTCTGTCGAGTGACGAATTCTGCGAGAGACTGCTGCACGAGCAGGAGGTCGCGGTCATTCCGGGCAGCGCCTTCGGCGAGAGCGGCGAGGGTCATGTGCGTATTTCGTATTCGTACTCGATGAACCATCTGCGCGAGGCTTGCCGCAGGATGCGTAAGTTTTTGCAGACTTTGCAGGCGGAAAAGTGAGATAAAATGAAAGCACCGCCCGAAATGGGCGGTGCTTAGTGGAAAAAAGGCAAACAAAAAGAACGCTCCATCGAGCGTTCTTTTTTCTTATGCGATTGTGCCGCGATAGTTAAAATACGCAATACTGCTTCATATAAGCATCCATCAGCGGCAGCAGATGAGCATACTCCTCCTTATCCGCAAGATACTCGCGGATATCCTGCACGGTGACAAGTGCGTGCACCTTGATGCCGAACTCCTCGCCGACCTCCATAACAGCGGTCTTGCCTGGGTTCTGGCCGACCTCACAGCGGTTTACCGAAATGAACATATCGGTAACCTTCACATCTGCGCAGGCCTGCAGCACCGGCATGGTCTCGCGGATAGCGGTGCCTGCGGTGATTACATCCTCGATGATGATCACGCGGTCGCCGTCCTGCGGCTTGTAGCCGACGATATTGCCGCCTTCGCCGTGGTCCTTCGCCTCCTTGCGGTTGAAGAAGAACGGCTTGTCGATGCCGTAATTGCGGGCCAGCGCACCGGAAACCGAGGTAGCAAGCGGGATGCCCTTGTACGCCGGACCGAACATTGCGTCGAACTGATCGCCGACGGTCTCCTTGACCAGAGCTGCGTAAAACTCACCCAGACGGGAGTTCTGCAGACCGGTCTTGTAGTTGCCGGTGTTGACGAAATACGGGGTCTTTCGGCCGGATTTGGTTGTAAAATCGCCGAAGCGCAGTACGTCGGCACTCATCATAAATTCGATAAATTCCTTTTTAGCAGCAGTAAGCATGATCGTTCCACCTTTTTCTATCAATATACTTATCCTCAGTATACCAGAATTTTCGGCAGGGAACAACCCTTTCTGTCAAGCGGCGGTCAACAAATTGCACAAATACACAGGGAGATTAACGTGTTATGAACGGAAAACTGTCAAACTCCTGTTGCAGAAAATGAAAAAACGCGGTAAAATATACTTAGGTATTTCTATGCCTGAACGACGATTTACAATCGTCAAAAACAAAAAGGTGGCTAACAACACAAATGGCATTTCACGGTTTTTCCGCAGAAGGCGTGGATCTTCTGCAACTGAATCGCCTGCAAAACAGCAAAGAATTTTACGATGCACACAAGGACGAGATCAAGCGGTTATCCATCCGGCCCTTTCACGAACTGATCGCAGAAATGACGCCGGAGATGGTCAAGATCGACCCGCAGTTCGTCACCGTGCCGTCCCGCATGGTATCCCGCGTGCGGCGCGATACCCGATATACCAAGGATAAGACGCTCTACCGGGCGAACATGTGGCTGTTCTTCCGCAGAGCACGACGGGAACGCGAATCCGTTCCCGCATACTACTTTGAACTGCATCCCGAATACTGGGCCTTCGGCTGCTGGGGCGCGTGGGGCAGAGGCGAAATGGAAGCGCTGCGCGAAATGATCCTCGCAGAAGACAGGCTGTTCCTTGACGCCTTTCGTGCGGTGAACAGCTGTCCGCAGGTGCACCTCGCGGGCGAGATGTACAAGCGCCCGAAATTCCCGGACGCAAAGCCGGAATATCAGGACTGGCTGAACCGCAAGGAGATCGGCGTGGATTACACAAACAGTGAGGACTTTGCTCCGGTGCTGGACGGCACGTTTGTTCCGTTCATGATGAAGACTATGCGGCAGCTTGCGCCGCTGTACAGACTGCTGCTCGCGGCGAAGGAACGCGCAGACGCGGCAGGACGGGAGGCGCTGCAATGAGATATCTTGCACTGGATTTCGAGACCGGAAACGCCTCGCCGCTGAGCGCGTGCGCACTCGGCGCAAGCGTGTTTGAGGATAATCAGCTGGTGGATGAGAAAATCTCGCTCATCCGTCCGCCGGAATGCGTGGGCAAGTTCCACTGGGGCAATGTTCGCGTCAACCACATCAAGGAGAAGATGGTCGCGGACGCACCGTCGTTCGCCGAGGTGTGGGAGCCGCTCGCCGACATCGCGGAGGGCAGCGTCATCGTGTGTCACAACGCTATGTTCGATACGAATGTGCTTTGCAGCTGTCTGGCGCATTACGGACTGAAAATGCCCGAATGCCGGTACTTATGCACGGTAAAGGTGTCCAAGCGGGTATGGCCTGAGCTGGAAAATCATAAACTGGATACGGTATCCGCCGCGCTGCACATCGACCTGAACCACCACGAGGCTGGATCGGATGCGCGGGCTGCGGGACTGATCCTGCAGGCGGCTCTGCGCAGGACGAGCAGCGCGGACGCCGACGCACTGGCAGAAAAAATCGGCATGCGGCTCGGCCGGATTTCCTCGATGGGGAAAACGCCGTGCAGCATCGCCGGGGACCCAAAACCCAGGGAGCACAGACGGACAGCACGTCCGCGCAATACGGTGAAACGAAAAGGAGAGAACAAGCTATGAAAAACTATCTGGACAGTATCGACCGCGATGCACTGCGCAGCCGTGCCGAGCAGATGCTGCACACCGCAGGCGACGCCTGTGATCAGGCAGGACGCTTTATGAATACCGCGACCGAAAAGATCCGCGGCTTCTCGCTCATCGAGTTCTTCATCTACGAGACCTGCCTGCTGTCGTTCGGTCTGTGGCTGGGCACCTGCTTCTCTAAATTTTTCAAGAAGTTCCGCGCGATCATCTTTGCAGCGTTTGCCGCAACGTGGCTGTACCTGCTGTGGCGCGTGTTCTTTGATGAGGATGAGGACTAAGCGTATTCAATCTTCGTTTTCATCCTCTGACAGCTGACAGGAAGGAGTTTATTGTTGGAAGATCCCAATCAGGAAAAAAAGTCCCGGCTTGACCTGCAGCCGCACTATATTGAGTGGGGGCTGACTGCGTTAGGTGTCATTGTAGCCTGCGTACTGGTCGTGTTCGTGCTGTTCCGCATGACAATAATCTGGGGCGTAATCAAGAAATTTTTCAGCATCCTCAGCCCGTTTATCTACGGCTTTGTGATGGCGTACCTGCTCATGCCGGTGTTCAACATGCTGTACCGCAATCTGCAGCCGCCGATGTCGCATAAATTTAAAAACGGCACACGGCTTGCCAAGGGTTTGTGCAGTGCGCTGACGCTGGCCTTCGGTCTGGCGGTTGTAGGCGTGCTGCTGTGGATGGTGCTGCCGCAGCTGGTCACGAGTATCACCTCGCTGGTAGACTCGATGGACCTGTATATGAACGAGATATCCGGCTGGGTAGCGTCGCTGCTGCACAACAACCCGGAACTTGAGCACAGCTTCATGCGCCTGTACGATCAGTTCTCCGCACAGATGATGAACTGGGCGCAAAATGACCTGCTGCCGCAGCTCGGCAGCATGATGAGCGGCGTTGTTACGACCGTAAATGTGCTGATGAACCTGCTGATCGGTGTCATTATCGCACTGTACATTCTCAACAGCAAGGACACCTTCTGCGCACAGGCGAAAAAGATGACGTATAGCTTGTTCACGGTTGAAAAGGCGAATGCCATCATGGCTCGTGTGGCGCATATCCACCGCGTGTTCGGCGGCTTCATTACCGGCAAGCTGATGGACTCGTCGATCATCGGCGTGCTGTGCTTTATCGGTATGCGTCTTATGATCTCGTTCGGCTGGATGACCATGCCGACATCGTACGCGCTCCTGATTGCGGTTATCATCGGCGTGACCAATATCATCCCGTTTTTCGGGCCGTTCATCGGTGCGATTCCGAGCACCATTCTGATCATGGTCATCAGTCCGGTGCAGGCGCTGTATTTCGTCATTTTTGTGCTGCTGCTGCAGCAGTTTGACGGCAATATCCTCGGACCGAAAATCCTCGGCAACGCCACCGGACTGTCGAGCTTCTGGGTCATGTTCGCCATTCTGCTGTTCGGCGGCGTGATGGGCTTCGCGGGCATGGTGATCGGCGTGCCGCTGTTTGCCGTGCTGTACAGCGTGTTGACCGAGAAGATCAATCATCTGCTGAAAAAGCGCGGTCTGTCCGTGGATACGAACGACTATCGCGGGCATAAGCGCATCGACCCGGAGACACACGCGTTCGTTGAAGCGCAGGAGACAACGCCTCCGGTGAGTGCAAAAGAACGCCGCCGTGCGGCAAATGCTGCACAGCGGAAAAATCAGGAAAACAAAAACCAGTAATATGCGCAAAGAGGGACACTGCGAGTTAGAAGTGTTCCTCTTTTGCGTTCTGATGCAGTACGGCAGAGTGTCGCTTGTGAAGCGAACGGAATCTTGCCTGCCTGGCAGGGGCACAAGAGGGTAGACAACCTGCGCTGACGCCGCGCGGGCGCACAAGAGGGTAGACACCTGCGGTTTCCACCCTCTTGTGAATCACCCCTTTCCCTTGGATGGTCTGGCGCAGAATGTCGACATGTGACCGCTGCGAAATAAGGGAACGGCAGAGGATTTTTTCTACCGTAGGGGAGCACAGTGTGCTCCCATGTCGAGACATATTCGTAGCGTCAGATAAATTACTGCTACACATGTGATTTCATCTAAGCAGGCGCGACATAACAGTGCCGCGCAACTCGTCAGCGCGTTATGATAGACAGCACCTACGAGGATAAATGCTGCTAAATAGATAGATTCGTAGGTGCCGTCCATAATCTCCAGACTTACGAGTTGCGCGACACGGGGATGTCGCGCTTGCGTGGATTTAACCGTATGTGTAGCGGTACGCTGTCTGTGAACTGCGAATATTTTGCGAAACAAACGCAAGAGAAACCCGACTGCCGTTCCCCCATTTCGAAGCGGTCACATGTCGGCAATCTGCGCCAGACTAAGAAATAAAGGGAAACGGGAGTTAAGAGGGTAGAAACCGCAGGTGTCTACCCTCTTGCCCTGCCGCGGGGCGCGGCGAATCCCCGCGCTCCGCAGAGCGCAACTCCTCGCTTGATTTCAAGCGAAAAACCTCCCGCCCGTTAGGAGCGAACACGCTAACGCAGTTCGAGTACCCCGCTCAACCGGTGCAGAGAAAGGAGCCGCCCCGTCAGGGCGAACACGCCTGCGGCAGTTCGAGTGCCCCGCTCAGTCGGTGCAGAGAACAGGAGCCGCCCGTTAGGGGCGAACCGCTTATGCGGTTCATGTACCCCGGTCAGCCGGTGCCGCATAGAGAAAAAACCGATTTTTAACCGAAAAAATCTGCGGAAACCCGCTCGGACTGATTGCGCATCCCATCTACATTTGTTATAATAAACAGTAAAGCAAAAACCAAAACGGCACGGCAGGACAAACCGGAGCCTGCTCCCGGTGCCGGACCTTCGATGCGCCGCCGCATGACGCGGCAGGAATTCCGAGGGTATACCACTTAAACTTTTTATATAGATTTTTGGAGGATTAAACGCCTTATGGAGCATATTAAGGATTGCATCGCGGCATTGCGAGAGGCCGCACCTGAAATAGATATTGCAGAAAACGAACTCATGCGCCGCCATACCACGTTCGCCATCGGCGGACCGGCCGACCTGTTCGTGCAGCCGAAGACCCGCAGGGAACTGACCGCGGCACTTGCCGTACTGCGTGAGCGCAATATTCCGTTCCTGCTGCTCGGCAACGGCTCCAACATGCTGGTGGCCGATGCGGGCATCCGCGGTGCGGTTGTTTGCACATCCGAGCTGGATGAAGTCCGCGTAAATGAGGATAACACCGTCTCTGCCGAGGCGGGCGCGCTGCTCAGCCGCATTGCCCGCCGCGCACAGCGTTCCGGTCTGACCGGAGCCGAGTTCGCCGGCGGCATTCCGGGCAGTCTGGGCGGCGCGGTTTACATGAATGCGGGTGCGTATGACGGCACGATGGCCGGTATTGTGCAGGAGACCGAGTTCGTGGACGGCGAAGGCAACATTTGTACACTCAAGGGCGATGAGCACGGCTTCGACTACCGCACGAGCGTGTTCCGCAAGCATCCGGACTGGACGGTGCTCCGTTCGACCATGCAGCTGCAGAACGGCGATTCGGCGGCGATTCTGGATAAGATGAACGATTTCGCGCAGCGCAGACGCGACAAACAGCCGCTCAATTTCCCGTCGGCAGGCTCGACCTTTAAGCGTCCCGTGGGACACTTTGCGGGCCAGCTTATCGAGCAGGCCGGTCTCAAGGGCACGAGCGTCGGCGCGGCACAGGTTTCGGAAAAGCACGCGGGATTTCTTATCAACCGCGGCGGTGCAACATGCGATGACATGCTGCGCCTGATCGAACTGGTGCAGAACAGGGTGCGCGAGCAGTTCGGCGTGGAGCTGGAGTGCGAGGTGCGCATCGTAAAATAATCAGCAGCGCCGCTCGGCGGCGTTATCACAGCAGAAACACAGGGCAGGGGGAAAGGTAACATGTATTTTTTGATCATTTCCGGTATGTCGGGCGCAGGCAAGAGCCGCGCGGTCGCCACGCTTGAGGACTTAGGCTATTACTGCGTCGATAATCTGCCGATCTCCCTCATACCGCGCTTCGCGGAGATCTGTCTGGCGGCAACCGAACGCTATGAACGTGTGGCACTCGTCACCGATGTGCGTGCAGGCGGCGATTTCCAGCAGCTGTTTGATTCGCTGGATTCGATCAAGAGCATGGGCTGCGATTACCGCATCCTGTTCCTCAACACGGACACGCCGACGCTCATCCGCCGCTACAAGGAGACGCGCCGCAAGCATCCGCTGATGGAAAAGGGCATGTCCATGACAGCCGCCATTGAAAAGGAGCGCGAAATGCTGTCCGGTCTGCGCGACCGTGCCGACTTTGTGGTGGATACCACCGGACTGTCTGCTGCCGGTCTGCGCGAACGTCTGCTGACGATGTTTTCCGGCACCGAGAGCGGAGAGGTGTTTGAGGTCATCGTACAGTCGTTCGGCTTCAAGTACGGCATTCCGCCCGAGAGCGACCTTGTGTTTGATGTGCGTTTCCTGCCCAATCCCTATTACGAAATGAGCTTGCGCGAGCGCAACGGCACCGATCCGGAGGTGCGCGATTATGTGTTCCGCGGCGGTACGGCGGATGTGCTGATGCGCTACCTGACGGGCATGATCGACTTTCTGCTGCCGCGCTATATCGCGGAAGGCAAGGCGAATCTGATTATCAGCATCGGATGCACCGGCGGCAAGCACCGCTCGGTCGCTATCACCGAGGCGCTGAGTGAACACCTGCGCAGGCAGGAATACGGTGTAGTAACCATGCACCGCGATTACCAGAGATAAACCCGCTTCGTTCCGGACAGGCGAAGCGTGCTGTACAGAACGGAGAGAATATATGTCTTTTTCAACCGAGGTAAAAAACGAGCTGTGTCGGGTATCCATGCAGCGTACCTGCTGCACGCGTGCCGAGATTTACGGCGCACTGCTCCATGCCTCGGTTTTTTCACACAAGGAGATACGGCTGTCGGCGGAGAACATGACCGTTGTCCGCCGCTTGCAGGCGCTGCTGCAGCGCGCGTTTTTTGTTGAGTGTGAGCCGCAGAAGGCAGGCCGCAAGCAGCAGCTTGTACTCACCGAACCGGCGCAGATCGGACGCGTGTTTGACGCGCTCGGCTACGACTGCAAGAGCCACATCACCTACCACATCAACCGCAATCTGCTCGAGGAGGACTGCTGCATTGCGTCTTTTCTGCGCGGTGCCTTCCTCATGGGCGGCACGGTCGCGGGACCGGACAAGAAAAGCCATCTCGAGCTGAAAACCACCCACCAGAGTCTGGCGGGCGAAGAGACAAGTCTGATGCTTGATTTAGGTTTATCGCCCAAGCAGGCACGGCGCGGCAGCGCGTATCTGCTGTACTTTAAGGACGGCGCAAGCGCGGAGGATTTCCTTACACGCATCGGTGCGCCGCACGCGGCGATGGAGCTGATGCAGGCCAAGGTAGAGAAGAATCTGCGCAACACGATCAACCGGCAGGTCAACTGTGAGACCGCGAACATGATGAAGGCTGCCGATGCATCGGCACGGCAGATTGCGGCGATTCAGGCGCTGATCGACAGCCGGGGGGAGGACGCATTTCCGGGCAACCTGTGGGAGACCGTGCGCCTGCGTCTAGAATACCCGACGGACAGCCTGTCCGAGCTGGCGCAGCGGTTCGACCCGCCCATCTCCAAACCGGGACTGAGCCACCGCCTGAAAAAGATCATCGAGCTTGCGGAAAAGGAGGACTAAATTGGTACCATTTGCACATCTGCATGTCCACAGCGAATACAGCCTGCTGGACGGCGCCTGCCGTATCGAAAAGCTGGTGGACCGTGTGGCAGAGCTGGGGCAGACCTCTTGCGCGCTGACCGACCATGGCGTCATGTACGGCGTGATCGACTTTTACCGCGCCTGCAAGGCGAAGGGGATCCATCCGGTCATCGGCTGCGAGGTGTATCTGGCGCCGCATTCGCGCTTTGACCGCAGCTACATCAACGGCGAGTGGCACACGCACCTCATCCTGCTGTGCGAGAACATGACCGGCTACCGCAACCTCATCCACATGGTGTCGTGCGGTTTCTCCGAGGGCTTTTACATGAAGCCGCGTATCGACATGGAGCTGCTGCGCGCGCACAGCGAAGGTCTGATTTGTCTGTCTGCGTGTCTGGCGGGCGCGATTCCGCGTGCGCTGGCGGACGGTGATATGGACGGCGCGTATGACCTCTGCGAGCAGTTCCTCGATATTTTTGACCGGGAGCATTTCTACCTTGAAATTCAGGACCACGGCATTCCGCTGCAGCAGAAAGTCAATGAAGGTCTGTACCAGCTTTCCAGGGAGCTGAACATCGGTCTGGTGGCAACGAACGACGCGCATTATCTCACCAAGGCGGATGCGCGCATTCAGGACGTGCTGATGTCCATTCAGATGGGCAAGACCGTGGACGACCCGACCCGCATGAAGTTTGAAACGCAGGAGTTCTACATCAAGGATGCGGACGAAATGGCGGCGCTGTTTCCGGAGCACCCGGAGGCACTCGCCAACACGGTAAAGATCGCAGAACGCTGTCAGGTTGAGTTCGAGTTTGGAAAGTACCATCTGCCCGAATTCGATGTGCCGGACGGCTACACCTCGCTCGAATATCTGCAGAAGCTGTGCGATGAAGGCTTCGCAAGACGCTATCCGAACGACGACGGCACCGTGCGCAAGCGTCTGCAGTACGAGATCGACATGATCGCCAAGATGGGCTTTGTCGATTACTTCCTCATCGTGTCCGACTTTATCGGCTACGCGAAAAGTCAGGGCATTCCGGTCGGACCCGGACGCGGCTCGGCAGCAGGCTCGATCGTGTCGTACTGCCTCGCTATCACCGACCTTGACCCGATTCACTATTCGCTGTACTTCGAGCGATTTTTGAATCCGGAGCGTGTCTCCATGCCGGATATCGACGTGGACTTCTGCTATGTTCGCCGTCCGGAGGTCATCGAGTACGTTACCCGCAAGTACGGCAAGGACCGCGTGGCGCAGATTGTCACGTTCGGCACGATGGCTGCCCGCGGTGCCATCCGCGATGTCGGCCGTGCGCTCAACATCCCGTACAACGATGTGGATGCTGTCGCCAAGCAGGTGCCGAATGAGCTGCACATTACGATCGACAAGGCGCTGACCATCAACGCGGAGCTGAAAAAGATGTACGACGAGCAGCCGCAGGTCAAAGAGCTTATTGATACGGCGCGTGCGCTCGAGGGCATGCCGCGCAACGCATCGACGCATGCGGCAGGCGTGGTTATCACCAAGGACCCCGTGGACACCTACGTTCCGCTGTCGCGCAACGGCGACCAGATGGTAACGCAGTTTACGATGGTGACGATCGAGGAACTCGGTCTGCTCAAGATGGACTTCCTCGGCCTGCGCAACCTGACCGTTATCGCGGACGCGGAAAAGCTGATTCGCCGTCACACGCCGGATTTTTCCATCGAGAACGTGGATATGAGCGACCCCGCGACTTACGAGATGCTTGGCAAGGGCTCGACCATGGGCGTATTCCAGCTGGAAAGCGCGGGCATTACCAACGTCGTTACCGGTCTGCGCCCGCAGTCCATCGAGGATATTACCGCAGTCGTTGCGCTGTACCGACCCGGCCCGATGCAGTCCATTCCGCGCTACATCGAGTGCCGCCACCATCCGGAAAAGGTGACGTACAAGCATCCGCTGCTCGAGCCGATTTTAAGCGTCACCTATGGCTGTATGATCTATCAGGAACAGGTCATGCAGGTGTTCCAGAGCCTTGCGGGATATTCGCTCGGCAAGGCAGATATGGTGCGCCGCGCCATGAGTAAAAAGAAGATGAAGGAGCTGGAAAAGGAGCGCGTCAACTTCATCTACGGCAACGAGGAGCTGGGCATTGACGGCGCCATCAAGCGCGGCGTGCCCGAAGCAGTTGCGGCAAGTCTGTTTGACGAGATCATGGATTTTGCAAACTATGCGTTCAACAAGGCGCACGCGGTTTGCTACGCGGTCGTGTCGTTCCGCACGGCGTACCTCAAATGCCACTACCCGAGAGAATATCTGGCGGCGCTGCTGACGAGCGTTCTGGATGTTTCGGACAAGATCTCCGAGTATATTCAGGCGGCGCGTGATATGGGCATCGCGGTGCTCCCGCCGGACGTAAACGAGTCTTACGATGAGTTTTCGGTTGCGGGCGAGAATATCCGTTTCGGTCTTGCTGCGGTCAAGGGTGTGGGACGCTCGTTTATGAAGCAGCTTGTCGAGGAGCGAGAGGCGAACGGCCTGTTTACCTCGTTCCAGGATTTCTGCGAGCGCATGTATGACCGCGAACTCAACCGCAGAGCGCTCGAAAGTCTCATCAAGGCGGGTTCGTTCGATTCCATGCATTACTACCGCAGTCAGCTTTTGAAAATCGTCAATCCCGTAGTAGATGCCATTGCACAGAACCGCAAGAAGAACATCGAGGGTCAGATGGACCTGTTCGGCATGGGCAACGACGAGGTGCGCGACACGCAGATTGCGATGCCGAACATTCCGGAAGTACCCAAGCGGGAACTGCTGGCGATGGAGAAGGAGACCACCGGTCTGTACCTCTCCGGTCACCCGATGGACGAGTACCGCAGCCTGACGCAGAAGGCGCAGGCTGCCTCTGTCAAGCAGATCATCGACGACCTGACGGGCGAGAGCAGCCAGCCGGTCTACAAGGACGGCATGACCGTCCGGCTTGCCTGTGTTATCACGGCGGTGCGTCTGAAATCGACCAAGAACGGCTCGATGATGGCATATGTCACCGCGGAGGACGACACGGCGGCGATTGAACTTGTCGTGTTCCCGCGTTCGCTGCAGCAGTGCGGCGCATATCTCACCGAGGACAGCGCAGTCCTGCTTACCGGTAAGATCGACGCACGAGAGGACGAGGCGCCCAAGGTGCTGCTGAACGAGGCGCAGCCGCTCACCGAGAGTGCGGTGGAGAGCCTGCAGCAGCCGAAAAAGGGCACGCAGAAATCGGTCTACACCGATGCGCAGGCGGCGAAGCTGGCGCCGCAAAAGCTGTTTCTGCGTATTTCCAGTCTGCAGGGTGATGAATGGACGCAGATTAAAGAGGTTTTGCGCACGCAGCCCGGCGATACGCCGGTCTATCTCTACCCGATGGACACGAAGAAAAAGACGCTCGCTGCCCGCCGGTACTGGTGCAAACCGGATATTGCATTTTTAACAAAATTACGCTTTCTCTTGCGCGAGGAAGATGTTATAATACAATAGGAGACTGTGCTTATCCTTGGAGAGAGACGGTTTCCGCAGAGGGAAACAGAACTGCAATACAGAGGTCAGTGCGGCATCGACTGTGCCGCCAAGAAAGAAAACAGAACCGACAACAGGGAGGCTTTATCATGGATAAACAAATTCGCAGAATCGGCGTACTTACCAGCGGCGGCGACGCACCCGGTATGAACGCACTTATTCGCTCGGTAGTCCGCAGCGCAAGCGCACACGATATTTCCGTTCTTGGCATTCGCCGCGGCTACAGCGGTCTCATCAACGGTGACATCATCGAGATGGGTGCCCGCAGTGTAGACGGCATTATCCGCAAGGGCGGCACCATGCTGTACACCGCACGCTGCAAGGAAATGCTGACCGAGGAAGGTCTGCAGAAGGCGGCTGACACCTGCCGTTACCTCGGTATTGACGGCCTGATCTGCTGCGGCGGTGACGGTACATTCCGCGGTGCACAGGCGCTTTCCCGCAAGGGAGTTCCGTGCATCGGCGTTCCGGGTACCATTGATAATGATATCGGCTGCTCGGATTACACCATCGGTTTTGACACCGCCTGCAATACTGCGATCGAGTGCATCGATAAGCTGCGCGATACCATGCAGTCCCACGAGCGTTGCTCGGTCGTAGAGGTCATGGGCCGCCGTGCAGGTCATCTGGCACTGCAGGTTGGCTGTGCAGTCGGCGCGACCGCGATCTGCCTGCCCGAGCGTCAGCTGGATTTCGACACCGAGATCGTAGAGAGAATGCGCATCGGCCGTATCAAGGGCCGCAACCACCATATCATCATCGTAGCAGAGGGCTATGGCTCCGCACAGGACGTTGCAGACCAGATTCACGAGGCTACCGGCATCGATACCCGTGTTACCATCCTCGGCCATATCCAGCGCGGCGGCTCTCCGTCTGCTATGGATCGTGTTATGGCGACCCGCATGGGCTATGCTGCAGTTCGCGCTCTGATGGAGGGCAAGACCAACCGCGTTGTTGTTTCGGATAACAACATTGTTACCGATATCGACATTGAGGAGGGTCTAGCACAGAGCAAGGATCTGAACCAGTGTCTGTTCGAGGCACAGCAGACGGTTGCCATCTGACATGGCGCAAACTGTTCTCATCACCGGAGGCTCGCGCGGCATCGGTGCCGCCTGTGTGCGCACGTTTGCCGAAAACGGATGGAATACCGCGTTTACTTACAGCAAAAGCAGGGAAGCGGCGGACAGGCTCGCTGGGGAGACCGGCGCACTGGCGCTTTTGGCCGATCAGCAGGATACCGCGGCAGTGGAACTTGCGGTCGCGGAAGGGAAGGCACGGTTCGGCACGATCGATGCCGTGGTCTGCAATGCAGGTATCGCCGAACAGAAACTGTTCCAGAATATCACCGACGCGGACTGGATGCGCATGCTGGATGTCAATCTCATGGGTACGGTGCGCACGATTCGCGCCGTGCTGCCCGAAATGCTGCACAACCACAAGGGAAGCATCGTCACGGTGTCGTCCATGTGGGGGGAGTGCGGCGCGTCCTGCGAGAGCCATTATTCCGCGAGCAAGGCTGCGATTATCGGCCTGAGCAAGTCGCTCGCGCAGGAGCTTGGCCCGAGCAATATCCGGGTCAACTGCATTGCGCCGGGCGTGATCGACACCGACATGAACGCCATGCACAGTGCGGATACCATGCAGGAGCTTGCCGATCAGACACCGCTCGGAAGAGTCGGCGCGGCAGCCGAGGTCGCGGACAGCATTCTGTATCTGTGCTCGGATAAGTCGTCTTTCATTACCGGACAGGTTTTAGGCGTCACCGGAGGATTTTAAGATGCTGTCGCCAAACCACGGTTTGGCCGACAAGAGGAACGGACCGTGGGCCGTTCCAAAGTCGTCCGAAAGTTCCCATACGGAGACTTTCTCCCTCCAGAAGTCAAAAAAGCGAGATACATGCTCCCGCTTTTTTGGAATTTGCACTGCAAATTCTATTAAATGCGCGCTAACGCGCGAAAAGCTGCGACGTTAGTAAAGTGCGTTAAGAAAGATAGAACGAGAGGTCAAAAGACCTCTCGTTTTTTGTTTAATACGGTTCAAAGTCAAAATAATTGAGCAGACCGTTATAAATGCCCTGTGCAAACCCGAACGGATCGTTCTCCAGCTTCATCGCATCGGAAGTATTGGTCAGGTATGCCAGCTCGACCAGAATCGAAGGCATCTGTGTTCGCCGTAGGACATACAGGCTTGGACGGACGCGCACGCCGTTATCGCGTGTGCCGACACGCGCAACAATGCCGGCGAGCACATGCTGCGCCAGCCAGTACGCCTGCGTATTTTCCTGATAAACATACACCTCAGTGCCGTTGACGGCGGGATTTACGTTCGCGTTGCAGTGGATGCTGATGAAGTAATCCGCAGGCCACTCATTCGCCAGCCGCACGCGCTCGGCCAGACTGGTGGCATTGCTTGTGCCGAGGATTTCCTCGGGTGAGGTGCGGCTCAGCCGCACCTCAAACCGAGGGTCTGCCCGCAGAAGATCAGCCAGATACACGCCGACAGCGTAGGTCACATCCTGTTCGAGCAGACCGCCGCCTTCCGCGCCGGTGTTCGGACCGGACGGATTGTGTCCCTGATCGACAAAAATCTTGATCGCCAAAGTATCACCTCCTCGTGTCAGCCTATGCGGCAGCGCGGCAGAACGTCCGTGCTTGACGGTCAGCACACGCCGTGCTATTCTGTAAGAAAAGAGAGGTGGGATCAATATGAAATTATATATCAAACAAAAGGTATTCTCCTGGGTGGATCGGTTTACTGTTTTTGATGAAACCGGCGCCGACAAATACCATGTCGAGGGTGAGTTTTTCTCGTGGGGCAAGAAGCTGTATGTCACCGACTTGACCGGACACGAGACTGCCTTCATCCAGCAGAAGGTGTTCAGTATGATGCCGCGGTTCTTTGTGTACATCGACGGCGTGGAACGCGCGGAAATCGTCAAGCGGCTTACATTTTTCTACGAAAAATACGAGATCGAGGGTCTCGACTGGACGATTGAGGGTGATTTCTGGGCGCATGAGTACCGCATCACGCAGAACGGACGCGAGATCGTGTCCATCTCCAAGGAGTGGTTCACCTGGGGTGACTGCTATCAGCTGGACATTGCCGATTCCGCAGACGAAACACTTGCGCTGGCGGTCGTCCTCGCAATCGACGCAGTGCACGCGCAGGCGAACGCGGCAGCGGCTTCGACTTGAAAGGAAACGATATGATTGAGATAAACCAGGACTTTGCGGACGGCGTACTGCATTCGCGCAATCCGGAGACAAATAAAAACGACTACGGCCGCATTCTGTGCGTGTGCGGCTCGGCAGGATATACAGGTGCGGCATATTTTTCGGCACAGGGCGCGGTCCGCATGGGAAGCGGCGTTGTGACGCTGGCAGTTCCGCAAGGTGCGTGGCCGGTGCTGGCGGTCAAGCTGAATGAGCCGGTCGTGCGGCCCATGCCGCAGGATGAAAACGGGCTGTTTTCCATGGACGCACTGCCGAAGCTGCTTGCGCTTGCCGAAAAGGCGGACGCGCTGCTCATCGGGTGCGGACTCGGCCGTTCGGATACGCTGACCGAAATCGTGTGTACTCTGCTCGAAAAAGCTGCCTGCCAGATTGTACTCGATGCGGACGGCATAAATTCGATTACTGGGCATAAGGATATATTGCAGCGAACGGCAAAGCCGGTCGTGCTCACGCCGCACGCGGGCGAGTTCGCACGGCTCAGCGGTAAGCCGGACGCGACCGCTGCGGACGCGGCACAGTTCGCGCAGGACTATCGGTGCATTGTGCTCTACAAGGGACACCGCACCCGCATTTTCACGCCGGACGGCGGCTGTTATCGCAATACCTCGGGCAATCCCGGCATGGCGAAAGGCGGCAGCGGGGATGTTCTGGCAGGCATACTGGTTTCGCTGTGCGGACAGGGCATTGATGCGGTTCCGGCGGCTTGTACGGCGGCGTGGCTGCACGGCAGAGCCGGAGATCTGGCTGCGAACGCGCTGAGCGAATACGGCATGACGCCGAGCGATATGCTGACGCAGCTGCCGATTCTGCTGAAACGATATAACTCGAAAACATGGTGATAAACCGGTCAAGGGAGTGGTAATCTGAACAGGCTGCTGTGTGGTTTGGCGGCGCTTGTTCTGCTCTGCGGCTGCGGCCGCTCGGCGGAAATGAGTGCCGAGGATGTGCGTGCGCATTTCGCATCGCTGGACAGCTGTACGGCGCATTTGAAAATAATCTCGGATTTGGACGAATCTGTACTGGAATTTGAAAGCGACTATGTCTATAATAGAGAGGACAGCGATTCCTTCACGCTGACCGCACCGGAGTCGGTCGCCGGTATCGGCGGGCGCATCTCAGGTGAGGAGAACGGCGCGTTCACGCTGCAGTACAACGACTTGCAGCTGGATGATATTGCTCCTCGGCACACCGGACTGACCCCGGCAGACGCGTGGTTCTGTTTGCTGAACGATCTGCGGTACGCTGCGCCTGCACAGGTGTGGAGCGAGCGCACAAACGGCGAGAGCCTGCTCGTGCTGCGCTATGAGAAGGCAGACGACAGCGTGGAAAAGCAGGTGTGGCTGCGGCAGAGCGATCTGCAGCCGGTCTATGCCGAGCTGTATGCGGACGGTGCGCGCGTGCTGACCATACAGGTGGAATCCTGTCAGTAAATCAGGAACCAAACGGTTCTGTTGGAGTGACGAAAACAATGGAAGTAAATCAACACCGCACTTGGGCGGAGATCGACCTCGGTGCGATCGAGCATAATTATCGCGTGATCTGCGAGCAGGCACAGGCGCCGGTCCTGTGTGTCGTTAAGGCGGACGCATACGGTCACGGTGCCGTGCAGGTGGCTAAGCGGCTAGAGAAGATGGACGCACCGTATTTCGCGGTAGCGACCATTCCGGAGGGTGTGGAGCTGCGAGAAGCAGGCATCGAAACGCCCATCCTCATCCTTGGTTATGTGGACGAGAAGGATATGGACACGGCGGCACAGTACGGCATCACCGTGCCGGTGTACGACCGCGAGACCGCAGAACTCATCAGCGCGGCAGCAGAGCGCACCGGCAAGCCGGTCACCGTACACTACAAGCTGGATACCGGCATGACGCGGCTCGGCTTCCCGTCGTGGGAGTGTGAGCAGACAGTGCAGGATATCCTTGCGTGCTCCAAGCAGCCGGGCCTGATCAGCGAAGGCATTTTCACGCATTTTGCGGTTGCCGACGTGCCCTCCGGCGAGGTGTACACGGAATTGCAGTACAAGCGCTTCTCGGATGTGTGCGAGGGTCTGCAAGCGGCCGGTCTTGACCTGCCGCTGCGCCACTGTGCGAACAGCGGCGCTATCCAGACCTACGAGAAGATGCACTGCACGATGACCCGCGCGGGCATTATCCTGTACGGTTATCGCCCGGATGCCTCCGTGCCGCCGGTGCTCGATCTGAGACCCGCCATGACCGTCAAGGCGCGTGTGGTGCAGGTGCGCGATATTCCGGAGAATACAACCATCAGCTATGGCCGCACCTTCGAGACGGCAGAGCCGACCCATATGGCGGTTATCTCAATGGGTTACGCGGACGGCTATCTGCGTACCGGCTCGGGCAAGGCGCAGGTGCTGCTCGGCGGCGTGAAAGCGCCCGTGCTCGGCCGCATCTGCATGGATATGTGCATGGTGCGTATTCCGGAGGGTGTGGACGTACATCGCGGTGACGAAGTGACCGTGTTCGGCCCGGAAGGCTGGACGGCAGAGGACGCAGCAGACGCGGCAGGCACCATCTCGTACGAGGTGCTGTGCGCCATCAGCCGTCGCGTGCCGCGTTTCTATCGGTAATTTACTGACATTGCGTGCATAAGATGAAGCGAGGGATTTTCCCTCGCTTCATTTGTCTCTCAAAGTCGGTATCCTGTTAGTTTGATAGTATCGCGCGGCAGCGCTATTAAAACAGCATTTGCGTTGCAAATGCAAGAAAACCGGGAGCATGTATCACGGTTTTCTTACTTCTGGAGGGAGAAAGTTTCTGAACAGGAACTTTCGGACGACTTTGGAACGGCCTGCGGTCCGTTCCTGCTTGTCGGCGAAACTGTAGTTTCGCGACAGCTTTGAAGCGGAGGAGATTTTTCTCTCTCCGCTTTTCTGCATTATACAGTTATAATTTTGTGTGACACGGGGAAAATAGGTTTGCGGGAAAACCATCAGGCAGCACCGTAAATCTATTTCATCGGAGTGTGAACCAAAGTGGATAGCAACA
Organism: Butyricicoccus sp. AM32-19; assembly: GCF_003480365.1. Lineage (NCBI taxonomy): Bacteria > Bacillati > Bacillota > Clostridia > Eubacteriales > Butyricicoccaceae > Butyricicoccus > Butyricicoccus sp. AM32-19. Next base: position 50,990 of record NZ_QUIX01000007.1, read on the forward strand.
TCAAACGCGGAGATATTTACTATGCCGATCTCAGTCCGGTGGTTGGCAGTGAGCAGGGCGGCATCCGTCCGGTGCTGATCGTGCAGAACAACGTCGGCAATCGGTACAGTCCGACCGTGATCGCCGCCGCTATTACATCGCAGATCAACAAGGCGAAAATGCCGACGCATATCACGGTCGGTGCGCCGAACTACGGACTGACCAAGGATTCCATCATCCTGACCGAGCAGATCCGCACGCTGGACAAACGCCGCCTGCGCGAGAAAATGGGCTCGCTCGACGAAAAAGCCATGCGGCACGTCGATGAAGCACTGGCAGTCAGTTTCGGACTCGGCTCGGTGCAGGGGTAAGCCGTATAACGGCGGGAGAAAGCGCATATCCTTTTATGGGGTATGCGCTTTTTGCGTATAGACTGGGATTTGCCGTCTGCGGACGTCTTTTCTGCGTCAGACAGCGCGTGCCACACCGTAATCGCAGGCGTAATCTTTGAGCGGCATAGCCGTGCCGCCCTCTGCGTAGGCTTTCCGATATGTGTAGCAGTACGCTATCTGTGAACTGCGAATATTTCGCGAAAGAAACGCTGTGGTAACCCGACTGCCGTTCCCCTTTTCGCAGCGGTCACATATAGGAAATTGGCGCCAGACTAACAAGCAAAGGAAACTGGAGTCCCAAGAGGATAGTACTCATTTAATCCGCGCACGGCGCGGGAACAAGGTTTAGTGGCCTACGGGCAAACCTTGGTGTCTATCCTTTTGGACCTCCCAGCCAAAGGTTGGCTCCCATTCTATATGCTTTAGCAAGTAGTAAAATTCAAATTTGCACAGAAAGGAGAACCGCCCATGCGCGCAGACGTATTCTGTAACGACAACCCGATCGGTACGATCGATTGGACCCCGGACGCCTGCGGCGTGCAGGTCAATCTCGACTGCGCTGTCTGCGGAGACGAACTGCTGCGCTGCTATACGGTCGTGAACGGAAACATCCTGCGGGTCGGTCTGCCTGCACCGGAGCATGGCCGTCTGCGCCTGCGCCGGCATCTCTCGCGGCAAATGCTGCATGAGACTGGCTGTGAGGGCGAACCCGAACGGTTCTATCTCGCGTCTGCGCCGGAGCCTTTGCCGCAGAGCAATGCGCCGCCCGAGCAGCCGCTTGTCACCGGAGATACGGTCCTGGACGCGCTTCTATCCAGCGAAAACGTGCAGATTCAGCCGACCGAGACCGGACTGCGTCTGCAATGTCCGTTCGACCCGAAAAAGCCGTTCGCACTGGCACCCGCCTTTGTGCTTTGCCGCACAGAAGGAAACACGGCAGTTCTGGAATGGAAAAAGGACGCAGCCGATGCGGCTGCGTCCTCTGAAAAGGCGTAACTTTAGGTAATACCGCATAATTGAACAAGAGTGATTTGCGAGTAAATTTTGCGTACTGATGAGGCACAGTTTTGCGGTAATACTTGATGTATTACCGTGAAACTGCAACAAAGTCAGGACACAAAATTTCCGCAAAGCACCGCCGCTTTAATTGTGCGGTGTTGCCTTTACTTTACGATGGTCTTGGCCTCCATGTAGTAGCGCTTCTCGTGCGCCTCGCCCATGGAGAAGGTCTTGCGCGGCAGAACGCCGTCGAAAACAACGCCGCGGAACAGGTCGTTCTTGGCGATGTCCGGCAGGATGAAGCCGAGGTTGCCCGGCTTTTCCGCCAGCGAAACAACAACGTCCGTGCCGTGGATGTAGTCGATCTTCGCAGAGGTGTGGGTCTCAAGATAAGCGTCCAGACCGGTCTGGATGGTAGCGACCGGAATGGCCCACTTCGGGTTCTCGACAACAAACACGCTCGACTTGCTCGCTGAGCAGAACGGGAAGAAGTGCGCGGTCTCGCTCTTGGGAGCCTCGTCGGCAACGTAAGCCTTGCAGCCTTCGCCGTTGTAGAAGTCGGTCAGTGCGCCGAGCAGTTCATCTGCGTCTACGCCGAACAGAGCACGGTGGATCGGCTCGATGATCAGGCTCTCGTCATGGATGTTGACAACCTCAACGAGTGCAAAACGTGCCGGATGGTTCTCCTGCTCCTCGGCAGTCAGGCCCTTCTTGACCTCTTCCCAGTACGCCTTTGCGGTGGCCATGGAGTGGTTGCCGTCGCCTACTGCATACGGCAGCAGCGCCTGTGCATCCGTGCAGCCGTACTTCTTGTTGAAGGTCTCGCGATCGCAGAGTGCTTCGAGCTTGGCCTCGATGACCTCGGTCTCCGGACCGTTCGGCAGGAACCAGCCGGTGATATGGCCGCCGTTCTGCATCAGGTCGGTATCGTACAGTTTGTCATAAGAGGCGGTCTGCTCGAACAGCGGCTCGATGATCTGACGGTCGGGATCGTCGATCAGGATCATAATGTGCGGCAGCTCCAGGCACGCACCCTGACGAACCTTGAGACGGGGCGGAATACGCTCGACAACCGTCTTTTCGGTCGGGCGGATGAGGGATGCGGAACCGGGCGTGTATTCATACGCTTCCAGATCGACCGACAGCACGATGCCGCGGCGCGGGCAGGAGCCGCCGGACCAGCGCTCGGTCAGAACGACGCCGGCGGGCAGGGTGCGCAGCGTGCCGTCCTGCACATACTGCTGCATGGTCTGATGGATTTTCTCCGTGCGGGCAGCAACGTCCGCGTCCTCCAGATAAACTTCCGGCAGGGTCAGACGCAGGGTAGAGGGTGCGTCACCGACGGTCTTATCAGTCTCGGCCCAGTAGTCCGGCTGAGAAGTGTACTGGTCGCAGGCGATGACTGCCCACTTGGACAGGTCCACGCCTTCACGCGGAAACATGATCTCGGGAATACGAGTGCAGCGATTAGCCATAATTATCCTTCCTCCAGTAGAAGTAGTGTGGAATGCCTCTATTATAGCAGACAAATCTCAAGTACGGCACTCGTTTTCCAAAAATAAATGTCGGTTTGCAGAAAAAACTTTATTTGCTTGACGAAAGTATAGGGATGTTGTACAATATAATATAGGTTTGGTTGCGAAATTTGTATAAAAATACAATCGTAAAAACGGAGGAAAACCCCATGGTTAAATTCAAGGCTATCGGCGTTTCGGAGGGTCTGGCGAAGGCAAAGGCTCTCGTTATCAAGGAAGAAGATCTTTCGGTCGTTAAGGAGACCGTTGCCGATGCGGAAGCCGAATGCAAGCGCGTTCTCGACGCAGTGGAAAAAGCCAAGCAGCAGATCGAAGTGCTGCGTGACGATGCGGAAAAGAATATCGGTGCGGCTGAGGCGGAAATTTTTGACGCGCATCTGATGATGCTCGACGACCCTGATTTTGTCGAGGGTATGACAAACATTGTAACGGATGAGAAGGTTTGCGCGGAGTACGCGTGCTTTGTCAACTGCGAGAACTTTCAGGCGATGTTCCGCGCGCTCGACGACGAATATATGCAGGCGCGTGCAGCAGACATCGGTGATATTTCTCAGCGGGTCATTAAGAATCTGAAGGGCATTGCGGACAACGCGATCGACACGATCACTGAGCCGTGCATTATTGTGGCGAACGACCTTACGCCGTCCGACACGGCGAAGATCGGCGGCAAGCCGGTTGCCGGTTTTATCACGAAGATCGGCGGCCGCACGAGCCATTCGGCGATCATGGCGCGTTCGATGGGCATTCCGGCGATTGTCGGTGCCGGCGAGAAGGCGGACGAGATCGCGGACGGCGACCTGCTGCTGATCGACGGCGCGGCAGGCGAAGTCGTGGCGCAGCCGGATGAGCAGACGCTTGCCGACTTTGCCGAGCGTCAGAAGGCAGATGCGGCGCATCGTGCCATGCTCGCGCAGTACAAGGATAAGGAGGGCGCGACCTCGGACGGCCGCCGTGTCATTATCGAGGGCAACATCGGTACGCCGGATGACGCAGTCCGCGTAGCGGAGCTTGGCGGTGAAGGCGTCGGCCTGTTCCGCTCGGAGTTCCTGTTCATGGATCGTACCGACCTGCCGAGCGAGGAAGAGCAGTTCGCCGCCTACAAGAAGGCGTGTGAGATCATGCAGGGCAAGCCGGTTATCATCCGCACGCTGGACATCGGCGGCGACAAAGAAGTGCCCGCACTGGCGCTGGAGCAGGAACAGAATCCGTTCCTCGGCTACCGCGCGATCCGCATTTGCTTGAATCAGCCGGAGCTGTTTCTGATTCAGCTTCGCGCGCTGCTGCGTGCCGCGCAGTACGGCGATCTGCGCATTATGTTCCCGATGATTTCGTCGGTGGATGAGGTGCGTGATGCAAAGCAGGTGCTCGAGCAGGCGAAGGACATGCTGACCGCGGAAGGCGTACCTTTCAACTCGAACGTCAAGGTCGGCATTATGGTCGAGATTCCGGTGGCGGCTGTCTGCGCGGATGTGCTGGCGAAGGAGGTTGACTTCTTCTCAATTGGCACGAATGACCTGATTCAGTATTCCTGCGCGGTGGACCGCATCAACGAGAAGATTTCCTACCTGTACCGTCCGCTGCATCCGGGCGTGCTGCGCCTGATCGCCATGACGGCCAAAGCAGCGAATGAGAACGGTATCGAAGTCGGCGTATGCGGCGAGATGGCAGGCACGGCCGGCATGGCGCCGGTGCTGTGCGGTCTCGGCGTGACCAATCTGTCCATGTCGGCATCCGCAATGCTGGCAGCAAAGGCAGACCTTGCAAAGCACTCCTACGACGAATGCAGGGAACTGGCTGACAAGCTGCTCGCGTGCGCAAGCGCGTCTGACGCAGAGCGTATTTTCACGGACTGGAGAGAGTCCTGAGCAAGAGTAAAAAGCCGCCGTTTCCCTGTGAAGCGGCGGCTTTGCACTGTTCGGATGGATAGAACTTGACTTGTATCGGAAAACGGATATCGCTTATCAGGATAACAAGCATTATCTGAGCAAATCCATGTCGTTTTCCTCGCCCGGTGCGACGCCTGTTTTGTTTTGGGCGCAAGCGCGAACGGCTGGATGAAATGGAAAGACAAGTGCGGCAGAACACTTGATGAGCTGTTCCGCAGACAGGCAGAGAAAGCATAAGTAAAGGGACACGGAATGATTCTGTGTCCCTTTTTTCGCAGGAAAGAGAAGCGTTTAGCCCTGGTTTGCCATATTCTGCTCGTAGGATTCGATCATCTTCTTCACCATCTGACCGCCTACGGAGCCGGCCTGACGGCTGGTCAGATCGCCGTTATAGCCCTGCTTGAGGTTTACGCCGACCTCGGCAGCTGCCTCCATTTTGAAGCGATCCATTGCCGCGCGCGCTTCCGGTACCATGCCCTGATTAGAACCATTTTTCGTGTTAGTCATGTTTGTTCGCTCCTTTTCGATTCGGTTTGGTGTGTTGGGTTTTGCTGATAGTAGGTTGCGCACCAAAGGTCGAAATATGAGATGCAAATGCTGTGACGGAAGCCAGAAAATATGATAAGCAAACGCGTTTTGCCAGCGCAGGAAAACAAGCGTTGAAAATTTGCTTTTGGACAGCGCATAAAACCTGCTCTGCTCATATAATAAAGAAAAGCACAGACATATACAGCCTTATTAGTTACGGTATATACTGCAGATGGGTTAGCTTATTCTAACTTATCGTTTCCGCCCGTCACCAGTCGTCCGGATGTGTTTTTCACTAAATTGTAAGCAAACATGTCTTGCAAGGATTTGTGCAATATGCTAATATGATGGTGATATATGTCCGATGCACAAATGTACAATATGCGGACACGGGAACGAATTCCGAGAAAGTCTGACAGCGATCGGAAGCGGCAGTGGAGGTGCCGCTGAAAAAGTCATATTCACTCAAATTAGGATGCTTAACCTTTTGCAAGCACAGATTTACGTGGGAATAAGGCGGCTATGCCGCTTTATCAATAATGGATAGAGAACAGAAAGGACATCATAGTATGAGTCAAAACGAGAAGAGGTTATTCGACAGACACAAGAAACAGGAAGAACCGCCTTTAGAGCAGACGCAGGCAGTGCCTGCGGTACAGGATGAAATCGCGGCAGAGCCTGCAGCCGAGGCGACGCCGAAGCGCAACAAATACGCAGACAAAATGAATCGCAAAAAGCGCAGACTGAGCAAGGGTGCGCGTATCGGCATTACGGCGGCGGCAGTTGCGCTGCTGCTTGGCGGCGGCATCTGGGCTGTGGTGAAATCCCGTGATGCGGGTACGGAGGACGTGACGCAGACCACGGCTATGGTCAGCTGCGGTGATCTGGAGACCTACATAGAGGGAAGCGGCGTTACTGCTGCAAAAAAACGCGAGGAACTTGGCCGGGAGGTTAAGGGCAAGGTAACACAGGTGCTGGTCGCCGAGGGCGACGAGGTACACACCGGCGATCCGCTGCTGGTGATCGACCCGACCGAAACCCGCAAGGAACTTGCGGATGCACAAAAGGCACTGACTGAGGCGGAACGCGGTGTCTCGGACGCGCAGCTGGAGGTCTCCAAGGCACAGTCCGACTTGAGCGCGGCGCAGAGAAAACTGAGCCGTCTGCACATTACGGCGCCGTTTACCGGCAAACTGATTCCGGCCAAGGATTCGGACGACAAGGATGTGTCCTTCCGTGTCGGTGAGCAGGTGAGCGAGGGTCAGGTCATCGGCTACATGGTAAATGACCGCCAGATGAAGCTGACGCTGGCGTTCAGCGCCGAATATGCCCGCAGCATTCGCACCGGACAGGCGGCCACGGTATCCATCGCTTCTGCGATGAGCGAGGTGAGCGGTACGGTATCGTCGGTCGAGACAACGCAGCAGATTTCGAGTGCGGGTGTGCGCGTTATCCGCGTCGGCATTACGGTGAATAACCCCGGTTCGCTGACAAAGGGCATGACAGCCACCGCGACGATCAATACCGGGCGCCTCGGTGCGATCTATCCGGCGAACGCGGGCACACTGGAATACAGCCGCGAGGAAGCCGTCACCGCACAGATGAGCGGCGAGATCATCAAGCTGAACGGCACAAGCTACAGCACCTACAACGGCGGTGCGCTTATTATGTCCCTGTCGAGTGACGCTTCTCAGGATGAGATTGCAGCCGCGCAGAATGGCATTGCGGCGGCAAACCGCACGGTTGACAGTGCAAAGACGGCTGCAAACGAAAAGCGGGCACACATTGCCGAACTGCAGCAGCAGATTCAGAACTCGACCGTTACCTCTCCGATGGACGGCATTGTTGTCAGCCTGAACGCGGTTGAAGGACAGGAGGCGACCGGCTCGGAGACGCTCGTTGTGGTTGCCGATTTGAATGATATTGTCGTCAACGCCGAGGTCTCCTCGATGGATATCGGCTCGGTGCAGCAAGGACAGCAGGCGACTATGACGATGTACGCGTCGGACGGCTCCGAGATTTCGCTGACCGGCGAGGTGCAGTCGGTAGCGCTGGAGCCGACACAGAGCTCCGGTGACGGGCAGGGCAGCATGCCGACCTTCAAGGCGGTCATTTCGGTGGATCCGCTGGAGGGACAGAAAATTTACAGCGGTATGTCGATCGAATATAAAATCACGACGGCCTCGTCCTACGGCTGCCTGATGGTACCGTCGTCGGCTATCGTCAACACGGACAGCGGCACAGCTGTATTCGCCAAGCCGCTGACGGACGAGAACGGAAACGAGATTCCGTTTGAGGAAACCCTGCCGATTCCCGAGGGTACCGAAGGTATTCCGGAGGATTATCAGCTTGTACCGGTTGAGACCGGTATTGCCGATTCGACCAACACGGAAATCCTCGGCGGTCTGGAAGAGGGCACCGAGGTATTCCTCGCCGGTCCGAGCGATCTGTACGCCGAAATGTCGGGTGACGGCATGTCCGCCGGTATGTCCGTCGGTTAAGGAGGGCGCGCTTATGTGGGAAAGAAACGCGCAGACTCCTGACACGGAGCGCCGCGCTGAATTGTTAATTGACGTTCAGCGCATGAGCAAGATTTACAACGAAGGAAGAGAAAACGAAGTACGTGCACTGGATGACATCTCGCTGCAGGTGCAATGGGGGGAGTTCCTGTGCATTCTGGGACAGTCCGGCTCGGGCAAGTCCACGCTGATGAACATTCTCGGCTGTCTGGATATTCCGACCTACGGCTCCTATCATCTGAACGGGCAGCCGGTCAGCGATATGAAGCCGTCTGTGCTGTCCGGTATCCGCAACCGGGAGATCGGGTTTATCTTTCAGGGCTTTAATCTGATTCCGGCGCTGACGGCGCTCGAAAATGTCGAGCTGCCGCTCATCTACCGCGGTATGCCGCGGGAGGAGCGCCGCCGTCTGGCACAGGAGGCGTTAGTCTCGGTCGGACTGGAAAAGCGCATGGATCACCGTCCGGGTGAGATGTCCGGCGGACAGCAGCAGCGTGTTGCGATCGCGCGGGCAGTGGCGGCAAAGCCGCCGATCATCATGGCGGACGAGCCGACCGGCAACCTGGATTCTGCTTCCGGTCTGGATATTATGCGCAAGCTGACTGCACTCAATGAGCAGGGAACCTCCATCATCCTCATCACGCATGACAACCATCTTGCACAGATGGCAAAACGCATCGTGACGATACAGGACGGCAGGATCATTTCGGACACGAAAGGAGGGGCCGTATGAATTGGATGCAGACGGTTCGTATGGCGTTCAAGTCCATCCTGAACAACAAGGTTCGCTCGATTCTGACCATGCTCGGCATCATCATCGGTGTGGCATCGGTTATCGCTATCGTGGCGTCGATTCAGGGCACGAGCAAGCTGCAGCGCCTGCAGTATGAGGCGATGGGCGTCAACCGCATCGACATCTACGGATACGGTGCGAAAAACCGCGACTGGCAGGAGTTTGAGGACTATATGACGAATGATCTGTCCGACAAAATCGCCGCATGGTCGCCGCAGAGCCAGTATTACGACTGGCAGAACAGCGGCATCCAGTACCGGGCCAAAAGGCTGGATAACAACGACAGCAACAGCGGCTACACCTATATGTACTTCGGCAACGAGCATTACGGCGAGGTGACAAGTCATGCGATTTCCGCCGGACGGGATATTTCCGCTGCGGACTGCCGCACGCGCGCCCGCGTCTGTGTGATCGGAGAAACACTGCGCAAGTATTTCTTCGGGGCGATGAGTCCGATCGGGCAGAAGCTGCAGATTGGCGGCAAGGGCTTTGAGGTCATCGGCGTGTATGCCGGCAAGTATGACGGTAAGCTGAATACAGACGATCAGATGATTGTGATGCCGTACACGCTGCAGAGCACGATGATGAGTGTATACGGCATGGCAGACCGCCAGTATATCGTGAAGGCGGCGGACAAGGAAGCGATTACCGAGCTGACAGACGAGCTTCTGCCGGGCTTTATGCAGGGCCGCTGCGAGGCGGGAAACGGATACTTTTCTGCTTCGTCGGACAGCCAGTGGCAGGAGCAGAGCGAGTCCTCCAACAACATGCTTGCGCTGCTCGGCGGCGGTGTCGCCGGAATCTCGCTGCTCGTCGGCGGTATCGGCATTATGAATATCATGCTGGTGTCTGTTACCGAGCGCACCCGCGAGATCGGTATCCGTATGGCAATCGGCGCCCGCAAGCGGGATATTATCGGGCAGTTTCTGGTAGAAGCCTCGGTGGTCTCGTGCTGCGGCGGTGTGATCGGCATTGTGCTCGGCTGCTTTCTTTCGGCGGTGTTGGGCAATCTGTTGCTCGCGAAAACGCAGAACAGCTACATGCCGACCGTGGAGCAGTTCACCGTACTGCCCTCTGCGGGACTGGTCATCGGCGCATTTCTGTTTTCTGCGCTGCTGGGTATCATCTTCGGACTGTATCCCGCCAATAAAGCCTCGAATCTGCAGCCGGTAGATGCGCTGCGGACGCAGTAAAAGGAAAGGACAGGTAGGAAAATGAAAAAAAGATTTGTCAGCCTGTGTCTGGCAGGCTTGATCATGGTTGCACCGGCTTCGGCGGTGTTTACCGATATTTCAGACAGCAGGGTATCGCAGACGGCCGCCGTTCTGGATGCACTGGGTATCATGCAGGGCGTAGGCGGCGGCAGCTTCGCGCCGGGCAAGGCGCTGACGCGGGCGCAGTTCTGCAAGCTGGCGGTTACTGCCATGGGTGTGACGGATGTAAGTCCGTATGCCAGCTACACGATTTTTCCGGATGTTAAGCATTCGCACTGGGCAGCGCCGTATATCAACGCGGCAGTACGCCATCCGGAGCTGAAGGAAAAGTCCATCATCCGCGGCTATGCGGACGGCAGCTTCGGCCCGGATAAGATTGTCAGCTACGGTGAGGTCTGCACCATGCTGCTGCGTATGCTGGGCTATAAAGAGGAGGACGTCGGTCCGTTCTGGCCTGCGGACTATATCGCGCAGGCACAGGCCATCGGTCTGACGGACGGTGTCACGATTGCGGATGCGCGTGCCGCAGTCAAGCGCGGAGATGCGGCGGTGCTTCTGCTGAACGCTCTGAATACGGATAAAAAGGGAGAAGAGGGCAGCACACTGCTTGACAAGGTCGCGTCCTCGACGGTCAAGGACTGCATTCTGCTCGAGACCGGAAAGACATACAGCGCCCTTGCTGCGGATGCGGCATTGTTCTATGAGGACGGTGTTGTGGATACGGAATCTCCCCGTAAGACCGCCGGTACGCTGGACAGCAGCATGATCGGCGTGTACGGCACGATCGTTATCGGCAAGGGCAGCAGCAAGGTTGCGGTCGGTGTGATTCCGAACGGCAACAAGACCGAAACTTATGAGGTTGTCAATGCGGCAGCGGATCGTATCGTTACTACGAACGGAACACTGCGTCCGGACCGTAAGACCAAGCTGTATATCAGCCGCGATCATGCCATGGGCGAGTATGAAAATGTATGGGCGAACCTGCAGAGCGGAGATACACTGAGCCTGTACTACAATGAGTACGGTGTGCTGCAGCTGATGGCAGTCCTGCCGAAAACGACAGCAGGCGCCGCGCACTCGTTTGTTTACGGTCTGGCGACCTCGCGCAGGATTCCGGCGGAGTATACGATCATCAAAAACGGTGCGAAGATCGACGCGAGCAAGCTGAAAAAGTACGATGTTGTGACGCTCGATGCCGCAAACCGTCAGGCGATCGTTTCGGATACCAAGCTGAGCGGAAAATATCAGACCGACTCGACAACGTACAGCCATCCCTCTCAGGTGGATATTCTGGGACAGAAATTCTCGGTTTCCTCCGAGGCGGCGGTAACGTTCAAGGATATGAAGCTGAACGATTACATCACGCTGCTGTTTGACGCGGACGGCAATGTTGCGGCTGCGTATCCGAAAAAGGACGTCAGCGCGGAGATGCAGGGCATTGTCACCAAAATTGGCGGGGAAAAGGCTACGGTCACGCTGACAAACGGTCTGACACTGCGGGATATTCCGATCGCCAAGGACGTAAAAACCGATGTGATGGGTCGTCTTGTTACGGTCAGCCAGTCCGGTGATGGGGCAGACCTGATTCGCCGCACGCTTTCCGGAAAGACCGCCGGAAACTGGTCTGTTGCGGAGGGCAAGCTGGGCGGTAACGCCGTTTCCTCCAAGGTGCGCGTGTATGTGAGGAGGTGCTCTCCGGCGCACCGCTGAACGCGATCAACGTCAGCGATATTGACCTGACCTCGGTTCCGGCTTCGCAGATTAAGTATACCGTGCAGGATAATGCAGGTACGGTTACGAATATTGTTCTGGGCGATGTGACCGGAGAAAGCTGGATTTATGGTATTGGCTATGGCAAGCGAGATAAGACGGATGAGGAAAATGGCAATTCTCCGGAATATGTTGTGCTTCGCCATTGGGACGGGGCAAAGCAGGAGGAAAGCACATTCCGTGTACTCACGCTGCCGCGCGGTCTGGGCGGTGTACCGATTGCAGTCCCCAGAGGGTACTCAACCGATGCAAGCATCGTCAATACCTCACTGGATACGCTCAAGCTGACATTGATCGACACGGTAAAGTCGTCTGCATTTGACGGTTCCTCCGGTGTCCGCACCAAGGACGGCTATTACGAGCTGGCAGAGAACATCGGCGTTTATATCTCGGAGCAGAACAGGTTTATTTCGCTGCAGACGGCGAAATCCAACTACACGAGCTTCCGCGTATACGCCAATAAAACGGCGGAAAACGGCGGGAAAATCCGTGTGATTGTCGCTTCGTGATTTGCTGTGTGCTGCGGCTATAGTTTTCTGTTAAATAATTGAAATTGCAAAACGGATGCTTCTCTGTGCTTGGAGAGGCATCCGTTTTGTTTCGGCTTGGATTTTAATGCAGTCTGCAAGATTCATAAACGCCACAAAAGCAACAAAAAACCGCCTATTCATTACGAATAAGCGGTTTTACATGGTCCGAGTGACAGGACTTGAACCTGCGGCCTCTTGACCCCCAGTCAAGCACGCTACCAGCTGCGCTACACCCGGATTTGCAACGGTCTATCAAACCTTGCCTAAATAGGATACCAAATCCGGAGGGAAAAGTCAAGTGTTTTGTGAAAATTCTTGCAGCAAATTTGCTTTGCAGCGCTTGCTTCCGGTGCGGTCGAAATAACCAACGCATACGCTGCACCGTATGCGATACACCGCACTTTTCCCATCATAGCACCTGTTTTCTCCCGATACAAAAAAGAAGCCCGCAAAAGCAGGCTCCTTTTCTCATATTTGATTACTGAACTTCTGCTGCCTCAACCTCACGCTTTTCCTCCGCGATATGATGCTTATTCGCGTAGCCGGTCAGAATAAGCGTCAGCGCGCCGTCGCCGGTGACGTTGCAGGCGGTGCCGAAGCTGTCCTGCAGGGCAAAGATGGTCAGCATAAGCGCGGTGCCGGTGCCGTCAAACAGCAGGATGCCGGTGATCAGACCGAGCGAAGCCATAACCGTACCGCCCGGCACGCCGGGTGCGCCGATGGCGAAAATGCCGAGCAGCACGCAGAACAGGATCATGGTTCCGATAGACGGAATCTTGCCGTACAGAATCTGCGAGATTGTCATGACGAAGAAAACCTCGGTCAGCACCGAGCCGCACAGATGGATGTTGGCGAACAGCGGAATACCGAAATTAACCATGTCCTTGCGCAGCACCGTGGATTTCTTTGCGCAGCGCAGAGCAACTGCCAAAGTCGCTGCGGAGGACATCGTGCCGACTGCGGTGATGTACGCTGGACCGTAGTGCTTCACTACTTCGATCGGGTTCTTGCCCGAGTATGCGCCCGCAACTCCATAGAGCAGCGCCATCCAGATATAATGACCGATCATAACGATGATGATGACCTTGATGAACACCGGAAACTGCTTGGTGATCGTGCCCTCATACGCCAGACCGCAGAAGGTGGACGCGATAAAGAACGGCAGAATCGGGATGATGATCTTGGTGACGATGGCGAGGACAATGTTCTGCACCTCGTCAAGCAGGGACTCCATCATCTTGGATTTGGTCCAGGTGATGGCCAGACCGACCATCAGCGACAGCGCCAGTGCGCTCATCACGTTCATGACCGCCGGAATCTCCAGCTGGAACAGTACCTCGGGCAGCTCACGCAGGCCGTCAACCTGCGATACGATCGACAGGTGCGGAATGAGTGCGTAACCGGCTGCCGTGCTCATCAGCGCCGCGCCGACCGACGACACATACGCGATAATGAGCGCAATACCCAGCATTCTGGATGCGTTGTGGCCCAGCTTGGTGATGGACGGCGCAATAAAGCCGATAACGATCAGCGGCACACAGAACGTGATGATCTGACCGAGCACCTGCTTGATCGTCACGACCACGTTCATCACGGCCTCGTTCGCCACCAGACCGAGCACGATGCCCACCGCAACGCCAAGCAGCAGCTTGAACGGCAGGCTGTTTAGAATTTTTTTCATACCTACATACTCCCTTTGTTTGCGTTGCATCTGGATGACATCGGCGGATTTCTCCTCAGCCTGTCACGCTGCCGCCAAGTTGCCATGTGGACACAATGATATACCTATATGATACAATTTACAGCGCGTTTCGTCAAGGCAAATACGGGAAATGGCTGCGCCAAATAAAAACAGAGCGGTTTTTTCCTGCAATTTATGGTATACTTAAGGCATACCACAATCGCTTCTGTTCAATTATGCGGTATTGCTGTAATATAGGGCAACACCGACAAGGGAGGTAAAACCATGTCACAAACCTTAACCATAACGGCGGAGCAGGTGCTTGCATCGGCAGAGCGCATCCGAGAGGATATTGTCCGCGACCGGCGGACACTGCACGCTGCACCCGAGGTCGGCACCGACCTGCCGAACACTGTAGCCTGCGTCAAAAAACGCCTGCTTGAGATGGGCTATCAGCCGCGCGAGCTGGCGGGTGGTGTCGTCGCAGAGATAACCGGCACCGAGACCGGCCGCTGTCTGCTCCTGCGCGCCGACATGGACGCGCTGTGCGTGACCGAGCAGACCGGACTGGATTTCGCATCCGCGAACGGCTGCATGCACGCCTGCGGCCACGACATGCACGCGGCGATGCTGCTCGGTGCGGCACAGCTGCTGCAGGAGTACCGGACGCAGCTGCAAGGCACGATCAAGCTGGTGTTTCAGCCGGACGAGGAGGGCTTTACCGGCGCAAAGGCCATGCTCTCGGCGGGCGTGCTGAAAGACCCGGCACCGCAGGCAGGCTTTGCGCTGCACGTCAATTCGGGCACACCGTCCGGACTGGTTCTGTGCGGACGCGGCACGTTTATGGCGGGCTGCACGCTGTTCCGCATCACGGTAAACGGCGTTGGATGCCACGGCGCAATGCCGGAAAAGGGCGTGGACCCGCTCAATATCGCAAGCCACATTTACCTGTCGCTGCAGGAGATCATCAGCCGCGAGATCGGTGCAAAAACGCCGGCTGTCGTGACCATCGGCCGCATGACCGGCGGTGAGGCGCCCAATATCATCCCGCAGACCGCGGTGCTCGAGGGCACCATCCGCAGCTTTGACCGCGACCTGTCCGCGCAGATCTTCACCCGCATCGGGGAAATCGCACAGTGTACCGCACAGGCGTTCCGCGGCACAGCCGTCACGGAAGAGATCGCGTCCGCGCCGCCGCTCAGGAATGACGTTGCGCTGACCAATCGTATGGCAGACCTTGCCGGTGCACTGTTCGGTGAAAAGCTGATCTATCGGATGGACGAGGGCGGCATGGGCTCGGAGGATTTTGCGTCCTACACCTACGATTTACCGTGCGCATACCTGCTCATCGGTGCAGGCACCAAGCAGGAAAATCCTGCGTTCGGTGAGCCGATGCACAACGAAAGAGTCGTGTTCAACGAGGATATCCTGCCGCGCGGTGCAGCGCTGCATACCTGGTGTGCGCTGAACTGGCTGGCAGACGAGGATAACGCGTGACAACCGAACAATTCTTTATCGAAAACACACCGGCGGTGCTGTACGGCGAGCCGTCGGACACGCTGTGGCTGTTCGTTCACGGGCAATTCGGCCGCAAGGAAGAAGCCCTTCCGTTTGCAGAAATAGTGGCTCCGGATGCACAGGTTTTGTCCATCGACCTGCCGAATCACGGCACACGCCAAAACCGGGATGAGGAATTTGCACCATGGACAGCCGCACCCGAACTCACCCGCGTGATGGCTTACGCAAGAGCACACTGGCGCGCGACAAACGTGCGCGCGACCAGCATCGGGGCGTATTTTGCGCGGCTGGCGTTTGCCGCACCGGAAAAAGCGCTGTTCGTGTCGCCCATCGTGGATATGGAGCGCTTGATCTGTGACAGAATATGCGCGGCAGGCATTACCGAGCAAATCCTGCGCGAGCGCGGCATGTATCCCGCAAGGGAAGGGGATATGCTCTCGTGGGACTACCTTTGCTGGGTGCGGGAGCATCCGGCAAAGGACTGGTACTGCCCGCAGTACATTCTCTACGGCGAAAATGACAGCATGACTGACTTGGCGACTATCCGCACTTACACGGCAAAATCCGGTGCGGAGCTGATCATCGTGCCGCAAGGCGAGCACTGGTTCCGCACACCGGAGCAGCTGGCTGTTATGGCCGACTGGGAACGCAAACATAAATAAGGAGCACAATATGATTCAGGAAATCTGCAAAGACGAGAAATTTTTAGCGCAGAAGGCCGAGCAGGCCACGCCGGACGATATCCAAACCGCAACCGACCTGCTGGAAACGCTCGAAGCGCATAAGGACGGCTGTGTCGGCATGGCGGCGAACATGATCGGCGTGAACAAGCGCATTATCGCGTTTGATAACGAGGGAACGTATATGGTGATGTTCAACCCGCAAATCGTCAAGCAGTCCGGCGGCTATGAGACCGAGGAGGGCTGTTTGTCGCTGACCGGCACGCGCAAAACGCGCCGCTGGCAATCCATCAAGGTGCAGTATCAGAACGAAAAGTTCCAGACGAGACTGAAAACCTTCACCGGCTGGATCGCACAGATTATCCAGCACGAAATCGACCATTGCAACGGCATCATTATTTAAGGAAAAAGCAAAATGTAAACCAACGCATACAAAAAGGCACACCAAACGGTGTGCCTTTTTTCTGCCGTTCGCGCAAGCGCAGGCAGCGGCGTACCGCAGTACGCCGATTCAATTCCCTGAAAAAGTCCGGCTCTGCCGGACTTTTTCTCCACTGCCCGTGCCGCAGCGGCACGGCCTCGTCCGTTGTGCGGACGAGAGGGGGATATCCCACAAAGTTTCTACGGAACTTTGTGGGTATCTAAGGGGGACAGCGTCCCCCTTAGAAGAAGGTTTAGCCCG
Source organism: Butyricicoccus sp. AM32-19 (assembly GCF_003480365.1). Lineage (NCBI taxonomy): Bacteria > Bacillati > Bacillota > Clostridia > Eubacteriales > Butyricicoccaceae > Butyricicoccus > Butyricicoccus sp. AM32-19. The sequence goes on from NZ_QUIX01000007.1 coordinate 67,696, forward strand.
GCGGCCAGGTCATATCCCGTCCGGAAAGGACGTGGAAATGCAGATGGAACACGCTCTGACCCGCCTGCTCTCCGATGTTGGAGACCACGCGGAAGCTGTCCATGCCGCGCTCCTTCGCAATCTTCGCGATAACCTCAAAGCAGTGCGCCACAACCGCGCTGTTGGATGCATCAACGGCGGCCACAGACTGGATGTGCTGCTTCGGGATCACGAGAAAATGCGTGGGAGCCTGCGGGTCAATATCGTTGAAGGCGTAGCAGAGGTCATCCTCGTACACCTTGCTTGACGGGATATCGCCCGCGATGATTTTACAGAACAGACAATCTTCCATGGAATGATCGCTCCTTTCTGAAAGGGGAGTGCCGCGAGAGCGTTCCCGCGGCTTTCCTCTAAAGTTTATTACAGCATTGCTTCAACGATGTTGTTGACAGCCTCGAGTGCTTCCTCCAGCTTTGCCGGATTCTTGCCGCCTGCGGTTGCGCTGTCCGGACGGCCGCCGCCGCCGCCGCCAACGATCTTGGCAACTTCCTTGATGATCTTGCCGGCGTGTGCGCCCTTCTTGACAGCTTCGGCGCCGCAGACACAAAGCAGGCTTACCTTGTCGCCGTTGACTGCGGAGAGAACAGCAACCATGTTCTCCTTCTTGCTCTTGATGTCATCGCCCATGGTGCGGAGCATGTCGGCAGATGCGTCATCCAGCTTGGTGGCAACCACGTCTACGCCCTTGATGTTGCGGGATACGTTGAACAGGTCAACCATCTGCATCGCAGCGACCTTTGCGCCCATCTTTTCGAGCTTTTTGTTGAGAGCACGCATATCGTTTACCTGCTGCTCAATCTTGGCAGACAGCTCGTTCGGATTGGTCTTGAGTACTGCAGCAGCCTCGTTGAGAACCGCCTGACGGTCGTTCATCAGCTTGAGGACAGCCTTGCCGGTAACGGCCTCGATACGGCGCACGCCTGCTGCAACAGAGGCCTCGCCGATGATCTTGAGCGAACCGGCCTTCGCGGTGTTGTCGAGGTGGGTACCGCCGCAAAGCTCGATGGAGTCACCGGCCTGTACCACGCGGACGGTCTGACCGTACTTCTCGCCGAACAGCGCCATAGCGCCCTTCTTCTTGGCATCGTCAATGCTCATTTCCTCGGTGATAACCGGGCTGCCTGCCAGAATTGCATCGTTTACCATATCCTCGACCTTAGCCAGCTCCTCAGCGGTCAGCGCTGCAAAGTGGGTGAAGTCGAAGCGGATATGATCGTTTGCAGTGTAGGAGCCTGCCTGCTCAACATGGTCGCCGAGCACGTTGCGGAGCGCCTTCTGGAGCAGGTGGGTGGAGGTATGTGCACGGCAGATAGCCTGACGGTAAGCCGCATCAACAGAAGCCGTAACCTCGTCCTCAACGGACAGCTCGCCCTCGGTGACAACGCCGATGTGCATATACTTGCCGTCCTTGGTCTTCTGAACATCGGAAACGGTCATTGCGCCGTTCTTGCCGGTGATAACGCCGTGGTCACCGATCTGGCCGCCCATCTCCGCGTAGAACGGGGTGCGGTCGAGTACAACGGTGATCTTCTCACCCTTGGCAGCTGCGCCGGAAACCTCGCCCTCGTTTACGATAGCCAGAATCTTTGCGGACTCCTCAAGGGTGGTGTAGCCATCAAATGCGGTCTTGATGGACTTGTCCAGACCCAGATCCTCGCTCTGCCAGCCGAGGTCGCCCATCTTCTTGCGGTCCTCACGGGCACGCTCGCGCTGCTCGTTCATCAGGCGATCGAACTCCTCGCGGCTGGTGGTCATGCCCTGCTCCTCGAGTACCTCAAGGGTCAGGTCGATCGGGAAGCCGTAGGTGTCATACAGCTGGAATGCGTCCGCAGCGGACAGCTCCTTGCCGTCGGAAGCGGCGATCTTGTCATTCAGGATAGCCAGACCGCTGTCGATGGTCTTGTTGAAGCTGGCTTCCTCGTTCTCGATAACCTTGTGGATATATTTCTGCTTCTCAACCAGCTCCGGATATGCGCCGCCGGACTCGTTGATAACGGTGGAAGCAACGTCGGACATAAACGGCTTGTCAATGCCGAGCAGCTTGCCGTGACGAACGGCGCGGCGCAGCAGGCGGCGCAGAACGTAGCCGCGGCCCTCGTTGGACGGGATAACGCCGTCGCAGATCATCATAACGGTGGAGCGGATGTGGTCGGTGATAACGCGCAGGGAAACATCGGTCTTATCGCTATCGCCGTAGTGCTTGCCGGCGATCTCGGAAACCTTGTTGGTGATGTTGCGCACAGTGTCAACGTCGAACAGGGAGCCAACGCCCTGTACCACGCACGCCAGACGCTCCAGACCCATGCCGGTGTCGATGTTCTTCTGCTTCAGCTCAGAGTAGTTGCCGTGGCCGTCGTTGTCGAACTGGGAGAATACGTTGTTCCATACCTCCATGTAGCGGTCACAGTCGCAGCCGACGGTGCAGCCGGGCTTGCCGCAGCCGTACTCGGGGCCGCGGTCGTAGTAGATCTCAGAGCACGGGCCGCACGGACCGGAGCCATGCTCCCAGAAGTTGTCCTCCTTGCCGAAGCGGAAGATACGCTCCGGTGCAATGCCGACCTCCTTGTTCCAGATCTCGAATGCCTCGTCATCGTCAACGTAGATGGACGGATACAGGCGATCCGGGTCAATGCCGACCCACTCCGGACTGGTCAGGAATTCCCAGCTCCAGTGAATGGCCTCGCGCTTGAAGTAGTCGCCGAAGGAGAAGTTGCCCAGCATCTCGAAGAAGGTGCCGTGACGGGCGGTCTTGCCAACGTTCTCGATATCACCGGTGCGGATGCACTTCTGGCAGGTGGTAACGCGGTGGCGCGGCGGCTCCTGCTCGCCGGTGAAGAACGGCTTCATCGGCGCCATGCCGGAGTTGATGAGCAGAAGCGACGGGTCGTTCTGCGGGATGAGCGAAAAGCTCGGCAGGCGGAGATGACCCTTGGTTTCAAAGAAACTGAGGTACATCTCGCGCAGCTCGTTGAGTCCTCTGTACTGCATATAAATTGATTCCTCCAAAAAAGAATTTACGGAAATAAAACAGAAAATGAAAAAAGCCTCCGCCCGGACTTCAAGGGCGAAAGCATGCTTCCACGGTACCACCTTGATTTGAATATGGGTATGCCATATCCATCTCGGTAATCCGGTATCGGGGATCGGACGGTCTGTTTCAGTTGCAGACTGCTCGGAAGTGGCTGTTTTCCGCACCGGACAAGGACTTGCAGCGAATGTCCTCTCTCTGAAGAACGGCGGATGGAAAACTCGTTTCCTCATCGCATTTTCTGTATTGCGTATCTATTATGCCACTTTTGCGGGCAGTTGTCAACTGAAATCGCGGAAAGTTGCGCTCTGCGGAGTGTGCGGCGCCCGCCGCTGGGGTGATGCGGCGCCCGCCGCGGGGGCAAAAAGGAAGGGACACCTGCGGTTTCCCTTCCTCTTTGAACTCCTGCCTTTCCCTTGTTTGTTAGTCTGGCGCAGATTACCGACATGTGACCGCTTTGAAAAGGAGTACGGCAGAGGATTTTTTCTTCCGTATCTTTCGCAACCTGTTCGCAGTGTCAGATACTGTTCTGCTACACATGTGATTTCATCTGCGCAGGCGCGACATAACCGTGTCGCGCAACCCTTTGGCGCGTTATAGCGCACGGCCCCTGCGAATTTAGGCGTTTGGTACAATTTATCTTCGCAGGTTCTGTCTATAACAACGCGCTAACGAGTTGCGCGGCACGGGTATGCCGCGCTCTGCTGGAAGTAAACCGTCTGTGTAGCAGTACGCTATCTGTGAACTGCGAATAGGTTGCGAAAGATACGCTGCGGTAACCCGACTGCCGTTCCCCATTTCGCAGCGGTCGCCGCTCTCCGATTTTCGCCGTGCTAATAGGGAAAAGGGGAGTTTCACAAGAGGGTGGAAACCGCAGGTGTCTACCCTCTTGTGCGCCCGCGCGGCGTCAGCGCAGTTCCGTTCGCTTCGCAAGCGAAAATCCCCCGGAAACCCGGTGCAGAAAAAAGGAGCCCGCCTTACAGCGAGCTCCAAAGAGAGAGGTAGGATAAATTCGATTTTAAGGCAATACCGCATAATTTCCGCAAAGCGCCGCTGCTTTAATTGTGCGGTGTTGGCTTAACCTTCCGCGGTATCCGGACGCGTAACCTTCTTGACCCACTTCCAGCTGTGCAGGCGGATAGCCACGGGAATGATCTTATACAGCTGATCCCACTTGAGCAGGAAGAACACGACAACCGGCGGGAACTTCCACCAGAAAGCTGCCATTGCCGAGAACGGCACGACGATAAGCCACATGCTGATGATATTCATCTTGGCGCTGAACTTGGTGTCGCCGCCGCCGCGGATGATGCCGTTATCGCATGCCATCTGGTACGAGGTGCCGACCGTTGTGATGGCGAGCACCATCATGAACTGCAGAGAATACTTGTACGCCGTTTCGGTGAGCGTACCGCCGAGCAGCGCAAGAATCGGTACGCGCAGAAGGAAGATCAAAAGACCCGAGCACAGTCCGATGGAGACGAACAGGACCTGCAGTGTATGTACGAGCGGATGCAGCCGCTGCTGATTGCCCTCGCCGATGGTGCGGCCGACCACAATGCCGGATGCGGACGCGGCGCCATAGCAGACAACCGACAGAACCTGATATACCTGCACTGCAATCGCGTTGGCAGCCGTGGCATCGCCGCCGAGATGGCCGAGGATACCGGTCTGTACCATCTGCGCTACGCCCCAGAGCGCCTGATTGATGAGCACCGGCAGGGAAACGTGCATGTAATCCTGCACATAGCTGGTGTCGATGTGAACCAGCTTGCGCAGGCTCAGATTGAGCTTGTGCTCCTTAAACTTCAGGTAGTAAATGACGATGAGCAGCTCCACACAGCGGGAAACCAGCGTTGCGATAGCCGCACCGCGCACACCCAGCTCCGGACAGCCGAAGTGGCCGTAGATCAAGCAGTAGTTCAGGCACACGTTGATGATGAGCGTCGAACCCGAGATCATGTAGCCGATCTTTACTACACCGATCGAGCGAAGAGACGCGACCAGAATATTGGTTATTGTAAAGATAATATAGGTAAAGCAGATGATCTGGAAATACTTTTCACCTTCCGCGATGACCGTCGGTGAGTTGGACAGCAGCGACAGCAGCTGGTGCGGGAAGAACAGTACAATGCCGAACATCAACACCGCCAGTGTACCGCCGAAGCGCAAAGCCACACCGATGATGTGAGGGATCGGCTCCAGCTTGTTTTTGCCCCAGTACTGCGAGCCCATAACGACCGCGCCCTCGCCTGCACCGACGACCAGCATCTGCAGCAGAAACTGCACCTGATTGCACAGGCTTACGCCGCCCATGGCATCCTGACTGTACCGGCCGAGCATCATGGTGTCCATCAGGTTTACGCCGTAGGTGAGCAGGTTCTGCAGCGCCAGCGACAGTGCCAGCACCATAAAGGATTTATAAAACGTCTTTTCCTTTATCATTACAACAACCCCTTTTTGTGGAGGCAACACCGCATAATTAAACTGCGACGCTTTGCGGTAATTTTGTGCGCTGATGTCGTTCCGACTTTTTGCAATACACAAAGTATTGCTGCAAAGCCGCGCCTAATCAGCACGCAAAATTCCTCACAAATCGCTCTTGTTTAATTATGCGGTGTTACCTAAAGCCGACCAAATGAGACAGACCGCAATATCTATCGTTCCGGTTCAGCTTTTTTACTTCTGCTAACAGCATACCGAATTTTCTTTGATTTAGCAATAACAAAATACTGCAATCTATTCATATTTTGTGCTATCATAGAAAGCAGAGGAGGGAATGCCGTGAAGGTTTTCAGTGAGCCGGGTGTGCTGTCGCGCTCGGAACGATTTTTCTCAACGCCGTCTGCGACCGCTCGGCGGCTGTTTTACTACGTCACCCGCGTGGGACATTATTACTACGATGCGCGGTATAATTTTCTCGACAGCTGCGACATCGCCCATCTGGAGAGCCACAAGAATCTCTTTCTGACCTACGTTCGCTCGGGTACGATGTACTTTGAGACCGACCAGCTCTACTGCGTCGAGCGCGGACAGATCGGACTGGTGGACTGCCGCAGACCGCATCATTTTTATACCAAGGGCGACGCGGAAGCGCTCTGGATTCACTTTGACGGCGCAAACGCGGAGGCATTTTTCGAGCAGATACTCGCGTTCCGCGGCGGCAGGCAGGTGCTTACGCCGCCGGCGAATTTACGCATCGAGCAGGAGCTGGCACAGATCATTTCCGGTCTGCGCACCGGCGATATGACCGAGCTGGACCGCTCGCAGCGCATCTACCGAATCCTGTGCGCGCTGCTGTTTCCGGCACAGGCGGGACCCGACCGGAAAAACGATGCCATTGCACAGGCGGTCAAGTATATCGGAGGACACCTGTTTGAATCGTTATCCGTGGAGAAGGTGGCGGACGCGGTCAGCTTGAGTCCGTCGCATTTCTCGCGGCTGTTCCGCAGCACGACCGGATTTTCCCCGCACGAGTACATTATGCTGCACCGGATTGACGAGGCAAAGGCCCTGCTGCAGTCCACGTCGCTTTCGGTCAAGGAGATCGCGTTCCGTGTCGGCTACCGCAGTGAGGTCAACTTTATTACAGCCTTTACCGAGAAAACCGGCGCAACACCGACCCGGTTCCGCAGAAATACGCTGTAAGGCGGTCTGCGGTTGCGGTGCGTTCCGGTCTTTGCTATAATAGTAGAAAAGGCAAGGGAGTGACCCGTATGCGAGAACGCCCTCTGGTTTATCTGGTGCCGCCGATGGCTGCCGCGCTGTACGCGGCAGTCTGCCTGGAGCTGCCGGTGCAGCTTGGCATTGCCGCGCCGATTGCGCTTCTGCTGGTGCTTGCGGCTGTGTTCCTGCGCCGCCACAAGTGTCTGCTGACTGTGTTTGCCGTGCTGGCGGCTGCCGCTCTTGCGCTGACCGGCTTTGCCGTGTTCCGGGATTTGCGGGTCGCGCCCATTCGTGCTTTAGCCGGCGAAACGCAGGAGATCACCGCGACCGCCTTGCGGGATGCCGAGGTGTACGATACTGACCAGCGCGTGCTGCTATCGGCGGAGACTGCAGACGGCAGGCGGTTTCGCCTGCGGTGCTACTTACCGGAAACCGAACCGCCATTGCTGGCAGGAGACAGGGTGCGTGCCGCGGCCACACTTTATGTGCCGGACACGCTCGGCGGCTTTGACCGTGCGGCGTATCAGGCGTCCGAGGGCTGCTATATCGCGGGCGCGTATGCGACCGACGAGGAGCACAATCCGGTAAAATTTGAGGTCTTAGATTCCAAGCGGGACAGCCTGCGCTTTGCGCCGCAGAGGATCGCACGGTTCTGCCGAAATGCGGTGCAGCGTGCCCTTCCGGAACGCGAAGCCGGTCTGCTGACCGGACTGCTGGTCGGCGGAAGCAAAAACCTGAGCGACACCGACCAGACGGCGTTCCGTATTGCCGGTTTAAGCCATCTGGTGGCCGTTTCCGGACTGCACATCGGCTTTCTTGTCGGGTTCTGCACGCTGTTGTTCGGCAAACGGTGGGGAACGGTTGTGTCCATCCCACTGGTGCTGCTGTTTGTGCCGGTCGCGGGAGCCACGCCGTCCGTGCTGCGTGCGGCACTGATGTACCTGACGGCCGCAGGCGGATTTCTGCTCCGGCGCCGGTCGGGCGGATTGAACGCGCTGCTGATGGCACTGGCTGTTCTGCTGCTTGTCAATCCGTACTCGATTGCAAGCGTGGGCCTGCAGCTTTCATTCGCGTCCACGCTCGGTCTTATCCTGTTCGCAGGGAAGCTGCAGCATGCACTCGAAAAGCCGTTTGCCGGTGCGCCGAAACTCGTGCGCAAGGTGCTTGCGGTCATCACGAGCGCACTCAGCTGCACGGTTTGCGCTACGATATTTACAGTACCGATTCTGCTGACCTCGTTCGGCGCGGTGTCCGTGCTGTCGCCCATCAGCAACCTGATGACGGTCGGCGTGACTTCGCTCTGCTTTGTGGGCGGGTTCGTGCTGTGTGTTGCAGCAGCGGTCTGTCCGGCGCTTGTGCCGATGCTCGCCGGACTGGTGCGTCCGCTCATAAGCTATCTGCTCTGGTCAGCGAATACCATCGCGGACCTCGGCTTCGGCACGCTGCACCCGAACAACACCTTCGGTCTGGCGGCGCTCGGCATCGTGTTCGCGGCGCTGCTCGTGTGGCTGACTGCCGGAAAGCACGTCAAATGGAAAGCCGTGCTGCCGTGTCTCGCTGTGGTGCTGACCGGCCTGTGTATCGCCGAGGTGCAGTACCAGAACGGCCACTATACGGTGACGTATCTGCCATGCGGCAGCGGTCAGGCCGTTCTGCTGAGCGACACCGAACACGCGATGCTCATCGACTGCGGCAGCTACCGGAATGCTGCGCGTCAGGTGCGCGAGTGGCTGCGCTGGAATGGTTTGAAGCGGCTGGATACGGTTGTGCTGACCGCGGTCGATCAGGGACATGCGCGCAACCTGCCGGAGCTGATGGAAACGGTCGAGGTTGGGGAACTGCTCATGCCCGCAGGCTGTCAGGAGCGCAAGACCAACGCCGATTTGCTTTCCTTCGTGCACGAGCGTGAGGCGCGGGAGATAAGCGAGCCGGTGACGCTTGCGAACCCGATCGCACCGGTGGAGATTTTCCCGATCACCGAGGGAAAACTGGCCGTAAGCATAGCGGACGAGGTGCTGATTCTGCACAGTCCGACCGAGAAACAGCTATCGGCCTATTTAGAGAAAAACACGCTGCCTGCCGCAGCGGAGCTGGTGATCAGCGCGAACCATCTGAGCAGCGGCGAAAGCATGGCACAGTACGCCGAAGCGGCAGGCGCACAGCATATCATCATTGCGGCGAGTTCGGAGAAGGGACTGCGGTCGCACAAGGGACTGGACGTGCAGAGCACCTATAGGGAAGGTGAGATCGCACGGCAGTTCAAAAAGGAGTAACACATGGCGGCAAGAGAAACCAAACCAAACGGAAAATCACAGCTGATCCGCGACCTGAAAAACGGCGAATTTGCCACGCTGTACATCATTTCGGGCGAGGAAAGCTACATGAAGGAATACTATCTGCGGCAGCTGCGGCAGAAGGTGGTGGACGAGACCTTTGCGGATTTCAATCTTATTGAGTTCGAGGGCAAGGGCCTGACACCGGAAATGCTGACCGAAGCCATTGACAGCTATCCCGCGATGGCAGATAAAAAGCTCATCATCGTCAAGGACTTCGACCTGTTCAAGCCGCCTGCCGGCTTCGCAGACGTGCTGCCGAGCGTGCTCAGCGACCTGCCGGAGTACGTCTGCCTCGTGTTCTACTACGACGTGCTGGACGGCAAGCCGGACAAGCGAACCAAGCTGTACAAGACACTCGAGAAGCGCGCCTGCTTTGCCGAGTTCGCACACGCGGAGGAGCAGGAGCTGGTGGCGTGGCTCGAGCGGCGTGCCAAGGCGCTTGGCTGCATGATCGAACCGGGAGATGCATCGTACATGATCTTTCTGTGCGGCAATTCCATGACCAACCTCGCCGGTGAGATGGAAAAGGCAGCCGCGCATACCACAACCGGCGTTATCAAGCGCTATAACATTGACGCGGTATGCTCGCCGGTGCTGGATGCCGTCGTGTTTGATCTGACCGACGCGGTAACCGCAGGCAGGTTTGATCGGGCGGTCGCACTCGTCGGTGAGCTGCTCGCGCAGAAGAACAACGAGGTCATGATCTTCACTGCTATCACGCGTCATATTCAGCGTCTGTATGCCGCCAAGCTGTGCGCGGAGAATCGCGGCGGCGAAAAACAGCTGATGGAGATGATCGGCTCGAAATCGCCGTACTACGCAAGGCAGATTCAGAATGCAGCACGGCGTGTGCCGCTCAGTTGGCTGCGAAAGGCGGCCTCGCTGTGCGCGGAGACCGATGCCGCACTCAAGGGCGGCGCGGCAGACCGGCAGAAGCAGATCGAGCTGACGCTGCTCACCATGGCGGCAGAGCTGAAGGGGGAAAAGAAATGACGCGCATCAGGGAAGCGATTCTGGTAGAGGGACGGTATGACGTGAACACCGTTCGGCAGGTGGTGGACACCGTGGTGCTCGAAAGCGGCGGATTCCGCATTTTTAACAATAAAGACCAGCTCAAGCTGCTGCGCCGTATCGCGGAAACGCGCGGCCTCATCGTGCTGACCGACAGTGACGGTGCGGGCTTTGTCATCCGCAATTACCTCAAGGGCGCACTGCCGAAGGGCTGCGTCAAGCAGGCGTATGTGCCCGATATCGCGGGCAAGGAACGCCGCAAGCGGCATGGCTCCAAGGAGGGCAAGCTGGGCGTGGAGGGCATGCGTCCGCAGGTGATTCTGGACGCGCTCCGCCGAGCGGGTGCAACCTTTGCACAGCAGGACGAAATCGAAACACCTGTGCATCCGGTCATCACCAAGGCGGATTTTTACGAGTGGGGACTGTCCGGCAGATCGGACAGCACGGCGCGCCGCGCTGCCGTTCTGCACGCGCTGGATTTGCCTGCGCACATGACGGCAAATGCGCTGCTGGAGTTTATCAACGCCGTTGGCACGCATGAGCAGGTTGCGGAAATCATTCAGCAGTATGCGGAGAAAATTGAGGAATAATTTCCGCACGAATGATTGAAAAACCTGTCGAAGTATAGTACAATGATAAAATACCAAGTGCAGCTATTGCAGAGCTGATGAAAATAAAGCAAAAAACAGGGAGTGGCAGCATGAACTTTTTAGAGGAACGAATTGTCAAGGATGGCGTTGTTAAGGAAGGCAACATTCTGAAGGTAGACAGCTTTCTGAACCATCAGATGGATATTAACCTGTTTGATCAGATGGGCGAGGAGTTCAAGCGCCGTTTCGCGGACAAGCCGATCAACAAGATCGTTACCATTGAGGCATCCGGCATTGGCATTGCCTGCATCGTGGCTCGTCATTTCGGCGTTCCGGTCGTGTTTGCGAAGAAGACCCAGAGTGTCAACATCGACGGCGAGGTTTATGTTGCCGAGGTTGAATCCTTTACACATAAGTGTAAGAATCAGGTTATCGTTTCTAAAAAGTTCCTCGGTCCGGATGACCATGTGCTTGTTATCGACGATTTCCTGGCAAACGGCTGTGCGCTGCAGGGCCTGATCTCCATCGTGGCACAGGCCGGCGGTACGGTCGAGGGCATCGGCATTGCCGTGGAGAAGGGTTTCCAGCAGGGCGGCCGTATTATCCGCAATCTGGGCTATCAGCTCGAGTCGCTCGCTATCGTGGACGGCATGGACGCTGAGACCGGTAAGGTGCACTTCCGGGAGCAGTAAGTGCATATGAGAAAAAAAGGAGGCGTGCAGCCTCCTTTTTGTTTGAGTGACCGCAAATGTGGGAATGATATAACACAGCGGTGTGCGCCCGTTTTAACGACTGGTGTAACGGTTCACAGGGCGGACACATTGGTCCGCCCCTACGGAGTATGTGTCAAGGAATTGAAATTGTGTAGAAGGTAAAAAGGACGCGCAATGCGCGCCCCTACAGGCACGTGCCGATAAATTAAAATTGTGCAAAAGGTTTGCAAGGCGGCATGGGGTCATGCCGCCCCACGGTAGTAGTATTCATCAATAAGCAGAAGTTTTACTCGCAGGTGATGGATAACCTGCACCGGAAAACGTGTTGCGCGGCATGGGTATGCCGCGCCTGCGTAGAGTAAACCATATGTGTAGCAGTAATGCAGCCGACAATGCGGAAAGGTGTTATACCACGAAGTAGAAAAAATCCTCTGTCGTTCCTCTTTTTCTACGCTTACGCAGTCTACCATCTGCACCCAAGCCCTCTAAGGGAAAAGGGGTAATTCACAAGAGGGTGGAAAACTGCAGGTTGTCTACCCTCTTGTGCGCCTGCCGCGCGCAGCGGCGCTCCCAGCCGCAGTCTGCGGCAAAAAGGCAAACCGTCTGCACGAGAGGACACTCTGTAACACAGACGTAACTTTACAAATGCGTGCAATCGTGTTATTATAAGATGTACCACGGTAAGGGAGGTTTCGCCATGGCTGTTGACAAAAAGGGCACAAAGCAGATTGCGGCCAACAAAAAGGCATGGCATGACTACTTTGTCGAGGAAAAGTATGAAGCGGGCATCGAGCTTGCGGGTACCGAGGTAAAGTCTATCCGTTTGGGACAGATCAATCTCAAGGATTCCTACTGTTCGTTCAAGGACGGTGAGATTTTCGTGCGCGGCATGCATATTTCGCCGTACGAAAAGGGTAATATCTTTAATAAGGACCCGTTGCGCGTGCGTAAGCTGCTTATGCACAAGCGTGAGATTGTCAACCTGTTCAGCAAGACCAAGCAGGACGGCTATTCGGTCATTCCGCTGGCGGTTTATTTCAAAAGCTCGCGTGTGAAGGTCGAAATCGGCCTGTGCAAGGGCAAAAAGCTGCACGATAAGCGTGACAGTATCGCCGCACGCGATGCAAAACGCGAGATGGACCGTGCGATGAAAGAGCGTAATCGTTAATTAAAAATGGAAAAGCTGAGAGCAGAATATTCTCCATTCTCAATTTTTCATTCTCCATTTCCAAATGGGGCCGTAACGGGTTCGACGGGGGTGTTGAAGCCGGGATAGCGGGCCGCAGTGGGGATCTGCGATAAAAGCTCCAACTGTTTATAAATTAAACAACAACAATTATACTCTTCAGGCTGCCTAATTAGGCTTAGCCCGTCGGCTCAGAGAGGACCACGGCTCAGAGACCCGGCGTCGATTAGTGGTGAACGTGTACGAGGTAAGAGTTGCCCTCGTCATGTAAAATGACTCTACCAAAACGGTAAGCCTGTTTGCCGGCGTGCCGCGGCGGGAATTTTAATCGACAAACTGCGCCCGGAGAAGTCCTCGTGGATGCGCTTTCGGACAGGGGTTCAACTCCCCTCGGCTCCACCATAAGTCCACCGTAATTTTGATAGAATTACGGTGGACTTTTTCTATGCTCGAAAACTGCATAAAATCAAGATTTTTCCGTTTCAGCTGCATAAAAAGCAACCGCTGCGGAGCATTTTCACAGCGGTTTTTCTGCATTTTGCGGGCGTTACGGAGTTCTGCAGCTGTGAAAACGCAGAAAACAGGAAAATCCCGCTGGTTTTAGGTCAGCGGGATTTTTCTGCGATATCAGGCGCAGTGGCGGAACATCTTATCCATCATAATGCGGGCGAGGATGAATCCGAGCGGCAGCGCAGGAATGATGCCGTTCGAGACCCGACCGCATATCCGACTTGACCATGGCGATGCCGCAGGTCATTTCGGCAATCTTGAGACAGCCTGCGTACACCGGACAGGCCGCCGCGGCCGAAACGGTTGTGCAGAGCACAAGAATCAGGTAGTGCTTGGACCGCTTACAGCGCACGGCGTTGCCGATACCTGCACCGAAGAACGCGAGTATCATCTCGAACCCAGGCGCCGCCGAGTAGAAATGTAAGGGCACAGCAGGCGAGTGCGGCAGCCAGACCGATCATCAGCAACGAATTGCTCAAGTCGGTTGAGTTTTTAGGTGCTGACACCTGTACTGGTCAGCGTAAGCATCTGCAAAAACGCCTGCTCCGATGTTCCATCTGACAACATCGGAGCAGGCGATAAAAAAGGGGAGTCAGCGGGTAGCCTTCAGGCGTGCCATAGCACGGGCCAGAGCCGCTTTGGAGAGATGATATTCACGAATACTCTGCTTCTGGCGCAGCCGTTCTTCCGCGCGCTCTTTGGCGCGTTCGGCACGCGCACGGTCGATTTCGTCAGGACGTTCGGCGCTGGATACCAGAAGAATGCAGTAGTCCGGCATAATTTCTGCGAAGCCGTCGCTGACAACGACCTCGTGCGGTGTGCCGTCTGTCTGGAACCGCACCGTACCCGGACGGAGTGCGGTAACGACCGGCTCATGTCCCGGCTGCACGCCGTATTCACCGTCGAGTGCAGGCATAGTCAAATTGGTTGCCGGTCCGGTGTAAAACTGCCGGTCCGGCGTGATGATCTCCAGATAGAAGGTGTTCTCCATCAGAGTGCCCCCATATCCTTGGCCTTTTTGTGGACCTCGTCTACCGTGCCGACCATGGAGAAGGCAGCCTCCGGATACTGGTCAAGTTCACCGCCGAGCAGCGCTTCAAAGCCGCTGATGGTGTCCTCAAGCGTTACATAGCGCCCTTCCAGACCGGTAAACTGCTCGGCAACCGAGAACGGCTGCGAGAAATACTGCTGCATGCGGCGGGCACGATCGACAATGCGGCGGTCGTCTGCACCAAGCTCCTCCATACCGAGGATGGCGATGATGTCCTGCAGTTCGCGGTAACGCTGCAGCAGCTCCTGTGCGCCGCGTGCGACCTTGTAATGCCGCTCACCGACAATATCCGGCTCGAGGATACGCGAGGTGGAATCCAGCGGGTCAACGGCAGGGTAGATGCCCTGCTCGACAATCTTACGGGAGAGGACGGTCTTGGCGTCCAGGTGGGTAAACGTGGTCGCCGGAGCCGGGTCGGTCAGGTCATCCGCCGGAACATAGACCGCCTGCACGGACGTGATTGCGCCGTCCTTAGTGGAGGCGATACGCTCCTGCAGAGCACCGACCTCATCAGCCAGCGTCGGCTGGTAGCCGACCGCCGAGGGCATGCGGCCCATCAGTGCGGAAATCTCCGAGCCTGCCTGTACATAGCGGAAAATATTGTCGATAAACAGCAGCACGTTCTGCTTTTTCACATCGCGGAAGTATTCCGCCATGGTCAGACCGGTCAGTGCAACGCGCATGCGCGCTCCGGGCGGTTCGTTCATCTGGCCGAACACGAGCGCGGTCTTGCTCAGTACGCCGGATTCCGCCATCTCGCGCCACAGATCGTTGCCCTCGCGGGTGCGTTCGCCGACACCGGTGAAGATGGAGTAGCCGCCGTGCTCGGTGGCGATGTTGTGAATCAGCTCCTGAATGAGCACGGTCTTGCCGACACCGGCGCCGCCGAACAGACCAATCTTGCCGCCCTTGGCATACGGCGCGAGCAGGTCGATGACCTTGATGCCGGTCTCGAGAATCTCGGTCGTCGGGTTCTGCTGTGCAAAATCCGGCGGCGCACGGTGGATGGACCACTTTTCCGGTGCGTTTACATCGCCCTTTTCGTCGATCGGCTGACCGAGCACGTTGAACATGCGTCCAAGGGTCGCTTCACCGACCGGCGCTTCAATCGTGTGACCGGTGGACAGCACCTCGTCGCCGCGGCCGATGCCCTCACTCGGGGAGAGCATGATGCAGCGCACGGTGTCGCCGCCGATGTGCTGCGCGACTTCCATCATGCGCGGCTGTCCGTCCGGTGCAACGGTAAGCGCTTCATTTATCTCAGGCAGGCTGCCGCCGTCAAAAGCAACGTCCACAACCGGACCTGTTACCTGTACCACGGTACCTTTGCGTTTCATAGTAATTTCCTCACTTTCTATGCGCGTCTGCCGTCTGCGAGAAAGCGGACGGTCCGCGTCGGAATCGGACGGCGGGGCTGCGGTGTTTCTGCGGCGCTGCCCTGTGTGCCGCCGACGATCTCGGTGATCTCCTGCGTGATGGCGGACTGCCGTGCGCGGTTGTAGTGCAGCGACAGCGATTTGAGCATATCGCGTGCGTTGTCGGTCGCGGAGTCCATTGCTGTCATGCGGGCATTCTGCTCGGCACAGAAGGACTCGACCAGCGCGCCGAACAGCTCACCCTTGACGTAGCCGGGTACCAGATGCTCGAGTACGCGGTCTGCCGAGGGTACATACTGCACCATTTGATGATAGGGGCCGTGTTCACTCGGACGCGGCTCCCATGGGAATGCGTCAATGTCGAGCGGCAGCAGCTTCTGTACGCGCGGCTCAAGCCGCATAGGCGTTACCATTTCGGTGTAGACAACATACACGTCGTCCAGCTGACCTTCGCGGAACAGACGGATGAAAATATCCGCAATGTCCCGCGCACGGGCAATCGTCGGGTCCTGCACGGTGAACATGAACTCGCCGTCTACGCGGATGTCGCGCTCGGCGAAGTACGCGCGGCCCATCTGACCGATGAGGAACAGCGTTGGATCGTCCTCCTGTGCAAGATGCTTCTCGGCCAGACGCAGCACGTTGTGATTGTACGCACCGGCCAGTCCCTTGTCGCCCGTGATAACGATGTAGCCGGACTTGCGGCGCTTGACCTCGGGCCGCTTGTCGAAATAAATATGCTCGATTTCAGGGGAATGGTGCAGAATATCGGCAATCGTGGAGCTGATCTTGAGAAAATACGGCTGCACATTGTTCAGCTGCTGCCTTGCCTTGCGCAGCTTGGAGGACGAGATCAGGTACATCGCGTTTGTGATCTTGAGTGTTTGCTGCACACTGTCAATGCGGGTGCGGATCTCCTTTATGCCTGCCATGCTGCACTCACCTGATCTTTATAGGTTTTCAGGGCTTCCCGGATCTGCTCGGCAGCCGTGCCGGTCAGGGTACCGGTGGACTGAATCTCTGTCAGCAGGGAATCGGGCAGACTGTCGGCAAATTTCTGCACAAAATCGCGTACCCGGTCGAGCGGAACATCGCTCAGCAGACCGTTGGTCGCAGCATACAGGATAACCGCCTGCCGCCATACCGGCATCGGGTGGCACAGCGGCTGCTTGAGGATTTCCATCAGGCGTTTGCCGTGCTCGAGGGCCTGCTGAGTGTCCTTGTCCAGATCCGAGCTGAACTGGGTGAATACCTCCAACTCGCGGAAGCGAGCAAGATCGATACGCAGCGTACCGGCGGTTTTCTTGATGGCCTTGGTCTGTGCCGCACCGCCGACACGCGATACCGACAGGCCAACGTTGATCGCCGGACGCTGACCGGCAAAGAACAGGTCGTTTTCCAGATAAATTTGACCGTCCGTGATGGAAATGACGTTGGTCGGAATGTAGGCGGAAACATCGCCTGCCAGCGTTTCAATGATAGGAAGCGCGGTCATCGAGCCGCCGCCGTACTCCGGCGTCAGGCGGCAGGCACGCTCGAGCAGACGGGAATGCAGGTAGAATACGTCGCCCGGATACGCCTCACGGCCGGGCGAGCGGCGCAGCAGCAGCGACAGCGTGCGGTAAGCGACCGCGTGCTTGGATAGATCATCATACACGATGAGCACATCGCGGCCCTGACTCATGAAATACTCGCCGATAGCGGCGCCGGCATACGGCGCGATATACTGCTGCGGCGCACCGTCTGCTGCAGTGGCAGAAACAATGATGCTGTAATCGAGTGCGCCGTATTTCTCGAGCGTGCCGCGCAGGCGCGCCACTGTGGATGCCTTCTGGCCGATGGCAACGTAAATGCAGATCATATCCTGCCCCTTCTGGTTCAGGATGGTGTCGATGGCAATGGACGTTTTGCCGGTCTGGCGGTCGCCGATGATCAGCTCGCGCTGACCGCGTCCGATCGGCACCATCGCGTCAATGGCAAGGATGCCGGTCTGCATCGGCTGGTTTACCGGCTCACGCGATACCACACCCGAAGCCTCTCGCTCGATCGGACGGCGCTCGGTCGTTTCAATCGGTCCAAGGCCGTCAATCGGTTCACCGAGGGCGTTGACCGTGCGGCCGATCATCGCATCGCCGACCGGAACGTCAGCCGCACGTCCGGTGCGGCTGACCGCCGAGCCTTCATGCAGGCCGTCCTCGCTGCCGAGCAGTACCACGCCGACGCTGTCGCGTTTAAGGTCGAGCACGATGCCGTGCACACCGGTGTCAAACTGCACCAGTTCGCCGTATACAGCGCGGTTTAGACCGTAAACGGTGGCGATACCGTCGCCGACCTCGATGACCGTGCCGGTTTCGTCGCAGCGCGTACGGTTGTCATATTGTTCAATCTCCTCGCGGAGAATAGATAAAATCTCATCTGAATGGTTCAATGGTTTTCACCCCTTTACAGGTCATGCGCCAGTGCGCGAAGCTGTCCGCGCACGCTTTTATCGTAGGTTACGCCGTCGATTTCGGCAGTAAAGCCGCCGAGCAGCGTGTCGTCCTGCACGATTTCAAACGTAACCGCGCGGCAGCCATGCCGTGCGCACAGCAGTTTGGCAAGCGAACTCAGTGATTCATCATCCGGTTCGCGGGCACAGCGGAATACGCACAGGCCCTCGCCGCGGTCGCGCAGCTCAAGCAGGCGGAACTGCCGGACGATCTCCGGCAGGAGCGCAAAGCGGTTTTTGTCCGCCAGCAGCAGATAAAAGTGCTTCAGCTCGCCCATCGTGTCAAAATCGGGCAGGCGGGACAGCACAGCTTTTTTCTCCCGCGCACAAACGGCAGGCGAGCACAGCGCGTCCCACAGCGGCGCACAGCCGGTCAGATAATCGGTGGTTCGCTGCAGATTGCTCAGCGTGCAGCCGGTATGACGCAGGGCACCGGCATACTGTACGGCGGTCGAGTTCATCGCGCGGCCTCCGTTTCTTCCCGCAGAAAATCATCGATCATGGCGCGGTCGGTGTCGCTGTTCAGCGTCCGCTGGGATACCTTGGCGGTGGTCAGCAGAACGAGAGCGGCAATCTCCTTTTTCGCCTCACGGAGCATCTGCGTCCGCTCGGATTCCCGACGGCGGGCAGCCTGCTCGTCCAGCCGCTGCACAGCGGTCTGCGCTTCTGCAACCAGCCGGTCGTACTCCTGCTGACCGCGCGTGCGGGCATCCTCGATGATTTGCGCTGCCTCCTGCTTTGCGGAAGCAAGCTGTGCGGCGTGCGCGTTTTGCTGCTGCTCAGCCTCGGCGAGACGTTTGTCCGCCTGATCGAGCGTGTCCGACACCTGCTGCGCACGGTCATCGAGCATTTTTGTGATGGGTCCGAACAGGAATTTCTTCATCAGCACGAACAGGATGAGCAGATCAACAAACACCCAGATAATCTGCGAATTTAGATTGAGGATCATTCGATCTCACCCCGATCAATTCATGAAGATAAGCAGGATACCGATCAGAAAACCGTAGATGGCGGTTGCCTCGGCCAGTGCACAGCCGAGGATCAGGTTTTTGCTGATCTGGCCGGAGGCCTCCGGCTGACGTGCAATGGCTTCCGAGGATTTCGCGGTTGCATAGCCGATACCGAGACCGGCGCCGATGCCGGTCATAACTGCAATAGCTGCACCAATAGCAATACTCATTTTTTGTGATCCTTTCTCAGATAAAACAGTGGTTACTCAAGCGATTCCGACAGAAAAAGTGTTGTCAGGAATACAAATACGATTGCCTGTATCATACCGTCGAATACATCGAAATACAGGCTCAGCGGGATGGGGACAACGACCGGAATGGCCATTTTGACCAGCTCCATGATAACGAATCCGGCGAAAATGTTGCCGAACAGTCGCATGCAGAGCGACAAAGGCCGAATGCCGATCTCCATAATGTTGAGCGGCGTGACGACCGAAACCGGTTCGCTGAACTTTTTCAGTCCGCCGCGCAGACCGTGGAACCGGAACTGCGAGCCGTAGATCAGCAGGGCGCTCATGATCGCCAGACCGGCGGTGACGTTCAGGTCTTTGGTCGGCGGCGTTACGCCGAACAGACCGGCCATGTTCGCCAGCGCAAGATACAGGCCTACCGTGCCAAGGTACGGAGCGAAGGTGCGCCAGTATTTGTCGCCCAGTGTGTCGCGGCAGAAATTGTTGATGAAGCCCACCAGCATCTCTGCGGCGATCTGCTTTCGCCCGGGACGCTTGCGCAGTCCGTGCGTCAGCCAGATGGCAAGCAGGGTCAGCACAACTATGATTGCCCAGCTTACCACAGCGGATTCCGGAACCGGTATTCCGCCGAACAGCGGAATCTCGAACGCAATATGGGTTTGCAGTTCGGCATTCAATTCCGCTTTGATTTCACCCAAAGGGCATCACCTCGTTTGTCTATAAGTTGGTTTACGCGCTTATTGTAAAAACCTGTCGGAGTTTACGCAAGCTTATGAAACTAAAAAAAATTAACCCGCGCAATTTGACAGATTTGCATAAATCTGCAGAGGGGATTTGATGAATGTTGACCAGTGTGTTATGATATGAAGTATCTTCTTAAAAGGAGTGGATGAATTTGATAAATGCACGTTCCTCCGGCTCACTGCACCGGCAGGTGCGCCGGATGCTGATCCTGTGCATTGCGGTGGTGGTGCTGCTGTCCACGTCGGTCGGTTTGGGCATCGGCCTGTATCAGGAGGTGCGGACGCGCGACCAGCTGCTGTCCAATGCAGCGCAGATGGCGGCAGATGCGCCGCTGCTGATCGAGGATATTCGGGCAGATAACGCACAGCAGTATTTGGCGCGGACCGTACGGCGTGTATCTGAAGTGGATATGCTCGGCGTGTATGATATTAAGGGCAAGCCGACAGTGTTTTACGATCTCGTGTCCGGTACAGGCGACGCATCTTTGCTGCCCGAACTGAAAGCGGATACGGTCAGCCGCCTGTGCAGCGAGGAAAAGCCGGTGCTCTCGAACGATGAGATGCCGGACGGCGCGGATCGCTGTGCCTATGCTGTCATGCGCGATGAAAACGGGCAGGTGACCGGTATCGTCATGGCAGGGCTGTATCTGCGCTCCTACCATCGGACGGTGCTGCGTGTGCTGCTGTCGTATCTGCTCATCACGCTGTTCGCGCTTGGCATCGGCAGTCTGCTCAGCGTGCGGTTTTCCAAGCGGGTCAAGCGGGAACTGCTGGGCTATGAGCCGGACGCGTTCCGTCAGCTGTTTCTGCAGCGCATGGATATTCTGGATGCATTGGATGAGGGTCTGATGGCGATCGACGAACACAGCATGATCACCTATATGAACCGTGCGGCAGCGGATATTCTCAAAATCAAGGTGAAGGATGCACTCGGTCAGCCGTTAAAGACGGTCTATCCGCGCTCGACGATGGCGCGCGTGCTGCAGACCGGCAAAAGTGAATACAACATCGGTCTGGAGTCCATCAAGCACGTTTCGGTAATTTCCGACCGTATGCCGCTTTGGCGGGACGGCAAGGTGGAGGGTGTTATCGCTATTTTCCGCAACCGGACCGAGGTCACGCGACTGGCGCAGGATTTGACCGGCGTGCAGCACATTGTCGGTGCGCTGCGGGCGTATACGCATGAGTTTACCAACAAGCTGCATGTGATTCTCGGTCTGTTACAGCTGGGCGAGTACAAGCAGGCGGAGGACTATGTGCTGCATTTAACGCAGACGCGCGCACACTCGATCGGCTATATTTCTGAGCGTATTCGGGAGCCGTCGGTTGCGGCGCTGCTGATCGGCAAGGCGTATCGTGCGGCAGAGCTGGGCATCCGGTTTGTGCTCGACCCGGCGAGTGAGCTGCATGGAGACGGACAGTATCTTCCGGCGAGCAGTCTGATCACCATTCTTGGAAACCTGACTGAGAATGCGTTTGACGCACTGCGGGATGCACCGGAAAACGCACAGAAGGAAGTGACGGTCAGCATTCGCGAGGGAGAGCACGGCATGCTCATCAGCGTGGACGACAGCGGTGCAGGCATTGCCGCCGATAAGCTGGACCGCATTTTCGAGCGCGGCTTTTCCACCAAGGGCGAGGGCAGAGGCACCGGTCTGTCACTCGTCAAGGAAACCGTGAACGCGTTCCACGGAACGATTCGCGTCGAATCCGAGCCGGGAATCGGCAGCTCGTTCATCATTACGGTTGCGGAATCCGCAAACGGACAGCAGTAAGGAGGAAATCCGATGTACACAACGGTTATTATTGAGGACGATCCGATGATTACACGGCTCAACCGCCGGTGTATCGAGCAGGACAGCCGGTTTGCCGTCGTGCAGACGTTTTCAGCGGCGCATCCGGCGCTGTTTTGGCTGCAGCGCAACCCGATCGACCTGATTATTTTAGATGTTTACATGCCGCAGATGAGCGGCACCGAACTGCTGCTGCAGCTTCGCGCGGAAGGTGTGGACGCGGATGTCATCATGGTCACTTCGGCGAATGACGCAAAAACGGTCAACGATGCCGCGCGACTGGGTGCAGTGGATTATCTGGTCAAACCATTCGCATATGAGCGGTTCCGGCAGGCGCTGGACGTGTTCTGCCGCCGGAGAGAGAGCGTGCAGCGCGACAGCTTCAGTCAGGAGGCGCTCGATCATACGCTGTTTCAGGCTGCGATGCCGACACAGCCTGTCACGCCGCCAAAAGGTTTGCAGAGCCAGACGCTTTCGCGCATTGAGGCATATCTGCGGGCTGCGCCGGATACACGGCATACCAGTGATGAGATCGCATCGCATGTTGGCTTGTCAGTTGTCACTGTGCGCCGGTATATGAATTACCTGACTGAACAGCAGGTTATTGGCAGTGAGATGGATTACCGCACCGGCGGACGACCGTGTCTGGTGTATTTTCTGCGGAAATAAATCCTATATCATTCTATATAAGATGAGTGTTGTAAAAATCCTCCGTTTTACGGAGGATTTTTACTTTACATTTCCCGACCTCACTTTACAGGATTTTGATAAGAACTTGATGCGCAAGCGTTAGAAGCGGCACCGATTGTTCGGTTACAATGGAAACCGTTGAAAACAAGAAGGGAGTACAACAGCTTATGTTAGGAGCATATTCGCAAAGCATTCGACGGCACAGAGGTGCTGAAGGATATTTCGCTGCGTATTGAGGACGGTGAAATTGTCTCCATTCTCGGTCCGTCCGGCTGCGGCAAAACCACGCTGCTCAACCTGATCCTCAGCATTATCGGCGCGGACAGCGGCTCCATCCGCTATAACGGACAGGATATCACATATACGCCGATGGAGAAACGCGGATTTAAGGCAATACTGCATAATTGGACAAGAGCGATTTGCGAGTAAATTTTGCGTACTGACGAGGCGCGGTTTTGCGGTAATACTTGATGTATTACCGTGAAATCGCAACAAAGTCAGGGCGCGAAATTTCCGCAAAGCGCCGCAGCTTTAATTGTGCGGTGTTGCCTTAACATTGTATTTCAGGATTATGCGCTGTTTCCCAATCTGGATGTGCAGCACAATGTCCTGTACGGACTGAAAAACCGTCCGAACAACGACTTCGTGCGCAAGTTTATCCTCAATCAGCTTGAGATCAAGCGCAATAATATTTACGCATTGTTCGCAGCACGGCAGCGATCGGAGCGGTGGTGTAACGCGGCATGAAACGACATAACAGGGAGCTGCATGTGATCTTTGGTGTAATCGCACTGCTGTTCCTTATATTTCTGGCCGTGCCGGTGCTCAAGCTGTTCGGAAAATCCTTTCTGGATAACGGCATCACGACCGGGTTTTACACCTCGGTGCTGCACAGCAAGGGCTTCGGACGGACACTCGGCAACAGCTTCCGCGTATCGGCGGCAGCGGCTGTACTGGCAACGACAATCGCATTCGTCATTGCTTACCAATTCATTACCCGCGTATTGCGCGTCCGCTCAAACAGGCTCTGCAGGCAATCGCAACCCTGCCGATGTACCTGCCGACCATCACCTACGGCTTTGCCATCATTTATTCCTTCGGCAAACAGGGCCTGCTGACACGGGTGTTCGGCCGTCAGCTGTTCAATATCTATGGCTTCCGCGAGATGTATGACTACATCAAGCAGCAATGGGTTTGAAAATCGGCTCCATGACCGGTTATACCGATGCAATGATGGCAGTTGTCACCGAAAATGCGGCAAAACAGGGCTACGCACCGGACGCGTGGTTCAGCCCGGATTCGGTGGACGGTCTGGGCCGCCCGAACCCGTATATGATTTTTGCCAACATGCAGAAATTCCAGGTGCCGTCCGTGCAGGTGGTCGTCAAGGTCGGTGACACTGTGTCTGACATTCAGGAAGGCAGGAATGCCGGTGTCCGCTCGCTCGGCGTGCTCGAGGCAGCAGTGTGATGGGCATGACGCAGGCAGCCTATGAGGCACTCTCTGCTGAGAAAAAGCAGGCTGCACTCGATCGTGCGCGGCAGGTGTTCCTCGAGGCCGGTGCGGACGATGTGCTGCTGAACATCGAGCAGCTGCCCGCGTGGATTCAGGCGAACGATTAAAGCATACTGAAATACAAAACCCGAAGTGCAGGTTTTACGCCTGCACTTCGGGTTTGCTTTTTGCTGTTTTTAATGCTCCGCCCAATCAAGCGACCGTCCAACCGCCTTATCCCAGCCGGAGAGCAGCTTGCGGCGTTTATTCTCGTCCATCGAGGGCGCATACAGCGTATCGCATCGCCAGAGCTGCTTCAGCTCCTCGCGGCTGCGCCACACACCGGTCGCGAGTCCGGCAAGATAGCATGCGCCGAGCGCGGTCGTTTCGCGGATGACCGGACGGCGAATCGTGCAGTCCGAAATATCGCTCTGGAACTGCATCAGGAAGCTGTCGCGGCTGGCACCGCCGTCCACAGAAAGGGAGGAGAGGGTAGTGCCGGTATCGCGTTTCATGGCGGTCAGCAGGTCGTTCACCTGATAGGCGATGGACTCCTGTGCGGCGCGGATGATGTGCTCGCGGGTCGTGCCGCGCGTCAGACCGATGAGACAGCCGCGTGCGTACATATCCCAATGCGGCGCGCCCAGACCGGTGAATGCAGGCACGAGGTACACGCCGCCGGTGTCCTTCACCTTGCCCGCGTAGTATTCCGCATCGCGGCTCTCGGAGAAAAAGCGCATCTCATCCCGCAGCCACTGGATGACGGCGCCGCCGACAAACACGCTGCCCTCGAGCGCGTACTGCGTCTCTCCGCTGATTTGAATGCCGATGGTGGTCAGCAGGCCGTTTTCGCTCTCGCAAGCGGACGTGCCGGTGTTCATCAGCAGAAAACAGCCCGTGCCGTAGGTGTTTTTCGCATCGCCTGCCGCAAAGCAGGTCTGACCGAACAGTGCCGCCTGCTGGTCGCCCGCAATGCCTGCAATCGGAATATCGCCGCCCGGCAGGGAAACAGAACCGTACACCTCGCTCGAGGAGCACACGCGCGGCAGCATCGCCCGGGGAATATCGAGCGCGTGGAGCAGGGTATCGTCCCAGTCCAGACGGTGAATGTCGAAGATCATCGTGCGTGCGGCATTGGTCGCGTCCGTGATGTGCACCTTGCCGCCGGTCAGCTTCCACACCAGCCAGGAATCCACCGTGCCGAACAGGATTTCTCCGCGCTCGGCCTTCTCTCGTGCGCCCTCCACATGGTCGAGCAGCCACTTGATTTTCGTTCCCGAAAAATACGCATCCGGCACCAGACCGGTCGTACGTCGGATGTGCCCGGACAGACCGTCCTGCACCAGCCTGTCCACAATATCCGCTGTGCGGCGGCACTGCCAGACGATAGCGTTGTGAATCGGCCGTCCGGTATTTTTATCCCACAGGATGGTCGTCTCGCGCTGGTTGGTGATGCCGATGCCCGCCACATCGGACGGAGAAACATCGGCTGCCGCCAGCACCTCGAGCATAGCCGCATACTGCGTGGACCAGATTTCCATCGGGTCCTGCTCGACCCAGCCCTCGTGCGGATAGTGCTGGGTCAGCTCATGCTGCCGGATGGCGAGAATATTCTGTTCGCTGTCAAATAAGATCGCTCTCGAGCTTGTCGTGCCCTGATCGAGCGCCAGTATATATTTTCCCATAGCGGAAACTCCTTTTTACTCTTTGCATCTATCATACCGTTGCGGATGCGGATTGTCAATCGCTGCAAATTTGACGGTGCGGTGCATTTTGTGGTAAAATCAGTGCGAAAATGCATAGAAGAAGGGGATTGCATGAGGATTTACGAATACGGCGAGCCGAATGCGAAAAACGTGCTGCTGCAGCCGGTTGGGGACCACGACCTGCCAGCCATCGAGAACGAAATTCGAGAGATCAAGCGGCTGACTTCACAGCCGTTCCGTTTGATTGCCGTCAAGGTTGAAAGGTGGAACGACGACCTGTCTCCGTGGTGTGCACCGGCAGTTTTCGGTCATGAGGACTTCGGAGACGGTGCTGCGGCACTGCTCCGCGAAATCCTGCCGCTGTGTGAGGACGCAGACAGACGATACATCATCGGCGGATACTCAATGGCAGGGCTGTTTGCCCTGTGGAGCGCATATCGGACCGACCGTTTTTCCGGCATTGCGGCAGCCTCGCCGTCTCTGTGGTTTCCGAAATTTCTGGAGTACATGCAGGCGCATGATCTGCACAGCGCTGCCGTCTATCTCAGCCTGGGCAACCGCGAGGAAAAAACGCGCAATCCGGTGATGTCCACCGTCGGCGACCGCATGCGGGCGGCGTATGCGCTCCTGCAGGGGAAAAACGTAAGCTGCACACTGGAATGGAACAGCGGCGGGCACTTTCAGCAGCCGGACCGCCGCACGGCAAAGGCGTTTGCGTGGGTACTGGAACACTTATTTTATTAAGGCATAACTTGTGCTTGAGAAGTCTGTCGGATTCCTGTATAATAATAAATAAATGTTGTCGGCTGGATACAGCCGGTAACGAAAGTACTTTGGAAAGGGAATAGAAATTATGTTGGAAACGATCAACTCCGTTATCGCAGCAATATCGGGCGTGCTGTATCAGCCATGGTTTGTGCCGTTGTTTCTGGTAGTCAGCGGCATTTACTTCACGTTCCGATGCAAGTTCATCCAGATTCGTCTGTTCAGGGATGCGTGCAGGGTCATCATGGAGAAGCCGGAAAGCGAGGGGAGCATTTCCTCGTTCGGCGCACTCATGATCTCCACCGCGTCGCGTGTCGGCACGGGCAACATCATCGGTGTATCCACGGCAATCTGCCTCGGCGGACCGGGCGCCATCTTCTGGATGTGGGTAACCGCACTGCTCGGCGGTGCAACCGCCTTCATCGAGTCTACGCTCGCGCAGATTTACAAAAAGCGTGCACCGGACGGCAGCTGCTACGGCGGTCCTGCGTACTACATGCGCGATGCACTCGGCAAGCGCTGGTTGGGTGTCATCTTCTCGGTGCTCATCATCCTGATCTACGCAGTCGGCTATAACATGCTGGCGGCGTACAATCTGCAGTCCACATTCTCGGTGTTCAAGTTCTACCATCCGGTTATCACGCCGGCGTTCATTGGCGTCATTCTGGCGTTCCTGTTCGGCGTAATGGTACTCGGCGGCGCAAAGCGTCTGGCAAGCATCACCGAAATCCTTGTTCCGTTCATGGGTATCCTGTATGTACTGGTTTCGCTGCTCATTATCTGCCTGAACATCAGGAATGTACCGGGCATGTTCGCGTCGATCTTCCGCAACGCATTTGACTTCCAGTCCGTGATGGGCGGCTTCTCCGGCAGCTGCATCATGTATGGCGTAAAGCGCGGTCTGTACTCGAACGAAGCAGGTATGGGCTCTGCACCGAATGCAGCCGCAACCGCATCTGTTTCCCATCCGGCCAAGCAGGGTCTGGTGCAGATGCTGTCCGTATTCATCGACACGCTGCTCATCTGTACGGCAACGGCGTTCATGTGTCTGTCCACCAATGTTGTTCCGACCGAGGAAATCGCCGGTGCGGTTTATGTACAGAATGCTATCGCATCCACGCTCGGCACGGTAGGTCCGGTGTTCCTGGCAGTAGCGATGATGCTGTTCGCGTTCACCACGCTGCTCGGCAACTACTCATACTGCGAGGGCTGTCTGGAGTTCATCCTGCATCGCAGCATCAAAAAGCATGAGCTGCTCCTCTTCCGCCTGTTTGCTACGGCCATCGTGTTCATCGGTGCGATTGCAAACGCCGGTCTGGTCTGGGATACTGCGGATATGCTGCAGGGTATGATCGTCGTAGTCAACGTGCCGACCATTCTGATTCTTGGCGGCACGGCAATCAGGTGCCTGAATGATTACGTTGCAAGCCGCAAGCGCGGTGAGAATCCGGTATTTCACGCGAAGAACATTGGCATCAAGGAAGAAACTGATTTCTGGAAATAAGCGCATAAGAAAAGGACTGCTGCACAAGGATAAAACCTGTGCAGCAGTCTTTTTTTGTTATGCGTTTGTGTTCTCCTGCGGCGGATTTGCCGTTAAATCGCGGAAATGCTGCAGGCGTGCCGTCCACAGTACGGTATCCTGCGGTTCATCCGGCAAGATCGAGAGATTGTTTTTCGTCCAGTCTGCGAGAAATGCACTGAATTTCTCCGCACCGACACAGTTGTAATGCAGTGAGTCGTAGAAGTCGCTTTCCGGATCTGCGGCAATCTGCGCGGTGTAGTCGCTGCAATTCAGTGTCGATACACCCTCGCGTCCGTCAAACTGCGCGGTCAGCTTGTTCCAGTCGGCATCGTGCAGACGCTTTGTCGGGGCACGGTACAGCACCAGCTGAATATTGTTCCTGTGGCAGAGCGCGTAAATATCCTCAAGGGCGTCCATATTGCGTGCCCAGTCCTCCGGGGCAATATCAACCGTTTCGCAGTCGTCCGGACCCTTGTCCGTGCCGCCGGACAGAAAGGTGTAGCCGGCCAGCATATCCTCGGTGTACGGCTGCACGTCCTCGCTCTTGAGGGTCGTCCAGCGGTCGTGATAGAAGTACAGCGGAAACAGCAGTCCCTTGCGGACCTCGGGTTCGGCATTAAAAAAGGTCGCGTGCAGACGATTGATGCCCCTCGGCATCTGACCGATGTTGGTCTTGGTAAAGCCCATGTATTTGTGGAACGCTATACCGGTGCACTCCACGAAAACCGCCTTGGGTGACTGCGTACGCAGGCTTTCCTTTAAGTAATCCAGCGTCAGCGGGAGCGGCTGCTCGGGTCCGGCCTGCACAAAGGCGGTCAGACCGGAATTTTCCCAGTATACAGCAGGAACGACATCGCAGTAGGTGACGGACGAGCCGAAGAACAGCACATCGATCGAATCCGTCTGCTCCTGTTCGTACATGCCCCAGACCGAGCCGTAATCATGCTGCTGCGGTGTGAGATAATGGGTCGCACCGGCGAGGATACCGCCGAGCACTGCCGCAGCGGCAAGGAAGGCCGCCAGTTCTCTCTTGAAAATGTGTTTCACGGCGATTCCTCCTTAAAACTGGAAATAGACGAATTCCTGCGGGTTGAATCCGGTGCCGTACGCGCCGCACACGGCCGTCACTGCCAGCAGGATAACCCAGACCGCGTACCGGAGCCAGACGGTCTCCAGCAGCTTTTCCCGCAGCGGGAACCGGTCGCCGATGATGTCGGTCAGCACCAGTCCGATGAGGCTCACGGCAAGCACATGCAGCGCACGCTCGGTCAGACCGAGATGCGTCAGGTTAAGCGGGAAGCATGCGCCTGCCGCCGTCACAATGCGTTTGATAATAGCACACGCCTGCAAAGCGGAATCCGCGCGGAAGAATATCCACGCAAACGTGGAAAGGCCGAAGGTGATAATCACGCGGATGATCTGCAGCCAGCCTGCGTCCCACGGAATGTGCAGTGCAGCGCACAGGCGCTGCTTTGCCGGTGTCAGCAGGCCGCCGATAACCTGGAAAACGCCGAACAGCAGTCCCCAGAGCACATATTTCATGGCGGCACCGTGCCACAGGCCGCTCAGTGCGAACACGATCAGCACGTTGATGTAGGTGCGCGCTTTGCCCTTGCGGCTGCCGCCGAGCGGGAAATATAAGTAGTCGCGGAACCAGGTGGACAAGGAAATGTGCCATCTGTGCCAGAATTCCTTGGAGCTTTGCGCCATGTACGGTGCGTGGAAGTTTTCCATCAGCGTAATGCCGAACAGCCGCGCGGAGCCGATCGCCATATCGGAGTAGGCGGAAAAGTCGCAGTAGATCTGCAGGGCATACGCCACTGCGGCGAACGCCAGCTCCAGACCGGAAAACTGCGCCGGATCAGCGTATGCAGTGTTGACCAGAATCGCCAGATTATCTGCGAGCAGCACCTTCTTGACCGTGCCCTCGATGAGCCGTTCGGCGGCAAAGCGCACATCGTCCGCAGTTGCGCGGCGCGGCTGCTTGATCTGCGGGAGCAGGTTCTTCGAGCGCTCGATCGGGCCGGACAGGATTGCCGGAAAGAAGGTGGTGAACAGCGCAAAATCGAGAAAATTGCGCTCGGCTTCACGACCGCGGTACACGTCGATCATATAGCCGCAGATGACGAACGTGTAGAACGAAATGCCGATCGGCAGGGCCAGCTGCGGCAGACTGAGCTGCACACCGGTGCAGCCGAGCAGCTCTCCGAAAAAGCCGAGGTATTTGAATAACCCGAGTGCACCGAGGTTGAGCACAAGCACCAGCGTGAGCAGACCGCGCTTACGCTCGGTGCGTTCCAGCTTTTGCGCTGCAAAGAAGTTGAAGGCAACGGTCAGCGCCAGCAGCGGCAGAAATTTTACACCGCCGATGGCGTAAAAACAGATGCTCAGCAGCAGAAGAAAGGGTTTCTTGGCCTTCTGTGACAGTGGGTGGTAAATGAGTGCGCCTATCACCAGAAAGACGATATAAGCGAATGAATTTGGTGTCACGTTTATTTCTCTCCGTCCCCGAAATTATTTGTTGTAGCCGGTCACGCCGTTTTTATTCATCCAGGTCAGCTTGACCTGTAGCAAACGGGCGATCGCCGGATTTTCCTGACCGTGCCGGGCTGCATACAGCCGCTGCAGCTCAAGCAGGTCGTTGTAGGTCAAATACGGATAATCCTGCCCGGAACAGGTGCCGTCCGGCTTGCAGGAGTAGTTCAGATCACCGTCCGGCTTGTACCACAGCAATTCACTCTGCTCAATGCCGCGCACCATGCGGTCAGCGAGAACGGCGTAGCTGTCCTCATTCACTGCGTCTGCCATCCGGTACAGGAATTCGGCTTCGGCGGCATGATGGTTGAGCGAAGCGTGTGTCGGCGAGGACTCTCCGTTCGGGTGCCAGTAATCCTGCACGAGCCATCCCTCGTCATCGCCGGCCCCGAAGGTGAAGTGATGCTGCCCGGCAAAGCTGACGAGAAAATCCGCATACTTGCGGGTCTTGTCCAGCCAGCCGGTCACACCGAAGTTTTCGGCTGCGTTGATGTTCGCCAGCCAGAAATCCGTGTTGAAGCGGGTGTCGTAGTAGCCGGGTTCGATGCCGTAATCCGTCTTGAGCCAGGTGCTGCCTGCCTGAGAGGGGATAAAGCCGTACTCGTTCTGCTGCTCGCGCATCAGGTCGATCATCGCCAGACCGATCGCGCGGGAGGCCGGCTGATCGGTGTCGTTTGCCATCTTGCCGGCAATATGTGCCGCCGGAAGCGAGTAGAAGTAGTTCTCGTCGAACGGATAGTAGGTCGAAGGTGCGGTATAGTAGTAGCCGTTGTAGCACCAGCGGTTGGTGCCGATCAGGCTGTAGTTCGCCCAGCGGCTGAGCATGGACTGGTCGCTCCAGTCGATGAGCGTCTGCTGAGAAGTCAGCAGCAGATAGTCACTGTAGGTGCCCTGCGTAAGAGCCGCAACCTGCACGGAGAACCGGAAGCCAGAAGCTGTCCGCTCGATCTTCAGCGAGCCGTTTTTGCCCGGGAAATACTCGATCATGCCGTTGTCTCGCGCGGCATAGGTCATCGGCGTGACGAGAATGCTGTCCACGCCGTCCACCCGCAGGAAGTACATGCCGCTCGGCAGCGTGCCCGCAGTGAGCGGCTGCTGTTTCCACGAGGACGCTGCGGTGTCGTACCAGCGAACGGTGCCGGACATGCCCTTCATCTCAAACTGCGCGGCTGTGTGCGCGGGTGCGTCCAGCACGGCGGCAGAGTGTCCCATTTCGACCGCGCAGCCCTGACCGTCCGTGTAACGGCGGGTCGCTCGATGGACTTCGGTCAGGTCCTGTTCGGTCTCGCTGCGCGTCACGTCACCCAGTTTGGTGGTGAAGGCCGTGTAGGAATGGGTCTGCGGCGGCTGCGGCGCATCGGTTTCCCGCTGCTGGTAGGAGACCATCGGTGCAAAACGCTGCAAAATAGTCGCCAGCTGTGCGCGGGAGACTGTGCGCTGCGGAGACAGTGTGGTCGCGGTCGTGCCGGTGATCAGTCCCTCGGCGTTGGCCCACTGCATGGCGGCCTGCGCATACGGATGAATCGAAGAAGCATCCGTGTAGCCGGAGAGCGCGCTTTGTGCCGTCACATCCAGCTTTTTGTATTCGGCAAAGCGGTACAGCATAACGGCGAACTGCTCGCGCGTAAGTGAGGTGCCGGGGCGAAACACCGTGTCGCTGTAACCGGTGATGATGCCGTTGGACACACCCCACTGAACCGCGGTCAGGAAGGACGCATCCTCCGCGACATCCTGAAAGGTAAGCACTGTGTCAGCCGCAGGCGCGTGCGCCATGCGGTACAGCGCCTGCACCAGACAGGCGCGGGTCGCAGGTGCATCTGCAGCAAAGGTATATTCCGAAATGCCGTCCATCAGGTTGGACTGTACGGCGAATTCCATGGCCTGCTCGGCCCAGTGCGGCTTTAGATCGGAATAATCGGCGGCAGCGGCGCCGGTCAGCATCGAAAGACTGAGCATTACGGCCGCCGCGGTATAGCGATGTTTTTTCAAAAGAGTAAACCTCCGTGATTGTTTTCGCGCAGAAAATCATGCGCGTGGTTTATACACTTTCACAATTTATCATTATAACACCGCGGCAGGGCGGGCCGCAATAGCAATTCTTTGCAATATCAGCAGAGAATCACTGCAGATTCTCGATGAGTTTGCGGCAGGTATCGGCGGGCAGGCTGCTGTACAGGTGATAGACGATGTCATCGTGCGTCCAGAGGAGCGTGACCGTGCCGTTTTTCTCGACCATCGTAACCGGACTGCCGTGCAGAGCAAATTCGGTAACGGATGCGTTTTCCGTGTCCACGAGCTTGTGTGCCTCCGAAGTGTCCGTAATCCGGGTGCAGGTCAGGTCGAGAAAATCGGTAGTGCTCTCGTAGGTGACGGTATAGCCGTTAGGTGTGCTGCGCTCATCGGTTTTGTGCATGGTATCCGGCAGACCGGACAGAACCGGCGGTGTGAACGCCTTGCTGTCGGTTTCGGACGGCAGGGCAGACGAAAAACGATAGTCGGTCAGGTCGTTAAACACGCGCACGACAGTATTGATTAGCGATACGCGGTATGCTTCTACGCTCATCGCGCAGCCGAACGAAACCGCAGCGGAAAGCAGCAGAACAGCGGCCGTGCGGCGCGCAAGACGAAGGCTCCGGTTGAACGCCGCAGAGTGCTTTTGCGCACGCATCAGACGGCGCATTTCGCGCCGGAATTTCCGGGAGAAACGGTGCTCAGGCAGCGCATCCGGCGTACAGGCTTGCAGCCACAGCTCGCGCGCTTCGGCGGCCTGCGCGGACAGCATATCGTCAGTGATCTTCATTTACGGTTCCTCCATCCCACTCAGCGCTGCGCTGAGTTTTTCCTTGGCACGCTGGATGAGCTTGCGCACGTTCGGCTCGGTTGTATCCAGAATATTCGCGATCTCCGCGTTGGAATAGCCGCAGTCGTACCGCAGAAGCAGTACCGAGCGGTAACGCGGCGGCAGTGCAGCGATAGCGGCCGCCAGAGTGTCGCGCTCGGCGAGACGCTCAATCTCGGCGGCAGGCGCGGCTCCGACATATTCTTCGACAAGCGGCAGGACATTGCGGCGCTGCTTTTCGCGGTACAGGTCGATCGCTTTGTGCTCGGTAATAGTGACGAGCAGCGCACGCGTTTTGTGACACCTCGGTGAAGAAATGGTGTCCAGAATTTCGATGACTTTGAGAAAAGCCTGATGCACCACGTCCTCCGCATCTCTGCTGTTGCGCAGAATGCGGTTTGCGGTGTAGTACATCAGATTTTTGTATTCGCTGTAAAGAATCTCGAACTTGGACTTGTCTGCGTCCGAGTCGATCATTGCCAGATAGAGAAACATTTTTACGCCTTCCTGCCTATTATTTTAGCAGATTATAGCATATTGTGCCTGACGATGCAATCTGAAGAGCGGATTTACAGGCTGCTCTTCTCATGGCGAAAAAATTTCTAGGGCAATACCGCACAATTAAAGCTGCGGCGCTTTGCGGAAATTTCGCGCCCTGACTTTGTTGCGATTTCACGGTAATACATCAAGTATTACCGCAAAACCGCGCCTCGTCAGTACGCAAAATTTACTCGCAAATCGCTCTTGTCCAATTATGCGGTATTGCCCTATTTTTTTGCGGAAGAGTGTCACAAAACCGGAAGGGCATTCGTCTATATAGTATGAGCAGGGCAGGAGAGCCGGAAAGGAGGGATTGCGTGGATAGTGGAAACTGGACTCGATTGATTCACAAACCAGCGTGTTGGCTGCCGTGCCGGCCAATGACGAGATTTGCAGAGAACGCTATCCGACATTTCAAATGGCAAGGCAGGCGGCAGACAGTATAAATGACCAGACATACATAAAGGAGGCGCGTTTCAGTTGAACTATTTTGGGCTGCACCGTGTGGCTGCTCCCGCATGAAAAGGATAGAGCGGCGGACTTGTTGTGGGGACAAATCCGCCGTAAAACGGAAGAGAAAAGTGATACAGTCGCAGACTGAGCTTCTGTGACTGTTTTCGCCTGCTTGCAGAATATACAAAAAATTTTGAAAAAAGTTGTTGACATTTCCGAGGGAATATAATATACTAAACAAGCGCTGTAAAAACGCCTCTGTAGCTCAGTCGGTAGAGCAGGGGACTGAAAATCCCCGTGTCGGTGGTTCGATTCCGCCCGGAGGCACCATTTTTTAATGAGTGCCATTGGCACTCATTAAAAAATAATACCTCCGTGCTGAGGAATCGAGGCCGTAGCCCTCTAACCTCTGAATTGTCGCTTTGCGACATTGGAATGAGAGCAGGCGGCTCTTGGAAATATGCCGGTGGCATATTTCAACCAGCGTGGCTTTTTCCGTAGAAAAAGCGATTCCGCCCGGAGATGTAGCGTCGGAGCGACAAGTAACCCATCTTCGAGTTAAAAATCGCGTTAGCGCGAAAAATCAAATATGCGGCTGTAGCTCATCTGGTAGAGCGCCACCTTGCCAAGGTGGAGGTAGCGAGTTCGAGCCTCGTCAGCCGCTCCAAATCAAAGGGCACCGATGTCATTCGGTGCTTTTCTTTTGGCCGCAGCACACTCGCTTCCTCCACCTTCATGAAATCAGAGGTCGGGGTCCCCGTGAAAGCCTGCGGATTTTGCGGGGTGTGGATGCGAGTTCGAGCCTCGTCAGCCGCTCCAAATCAAAGGGCACCGATGTCATTCGGTGCTTTTCTTTTGCCCGCAGCACACTCGCTTCCTCCACCTTCATGAAATCAGAGGTCGGGGTCCCCGTGAAAGCCTGCGGATTTTGCGGGGTGTGGATGCGAGTTCGAGCCTCGTCAGCCGCTCCAAATCAAAGGGCACCGATGTCATTCGGTGCTTTTCTTTTGCCCGCAGCACACTCGCTTCCTCCACCTTCATAAAATCGGAGGTCGGGGTCCCCGTGAAAGCCTGCGGCTTTTGCGGGGTGTGGATGCGAGTTCGAGCCTCGTCAGCCGCTCCAATTAGAAGCACCGAGTAAAATCGGTGCTTTTGTTTTACCCCAAACCGCCGGCCGCCGCTAATTCTTTGTCGGTTTACTGCTTCATCATGATAATACAATAACCGCTTTGCATGAAATTCCTCTTATCAGAAAATGAAATTTATGAAAAAATACAAAATTCACGTTTGCAGCAGAGAAACAAACGTAAACTGCGAAAGAACGCTTGTGACACCCCGCCAAATATGCTATAATGAGCCTATATTTATTAGGTTTACAGTTTACAGATAAGGAGCTTTCGACGTGAAAAATCGCGAGCAAATTCGTAATTTCTCCATCATTGCACATATTGACCACGGCAAATCTACGCTGGCAGACCGTCTGCTGGAGCAGTGCAAGGCCGTTTCCGTGCGTGAAATGGAGGAGCAGTTACTCGACAATATGGAGCTTGAGCGTGAGCGCGGCATTACCATCAAGGCGCGCGCTGTCCGCATGGAATACACCGCGGACAACGGCAAGACCTACGAAATGAACCTGATCGACACCCCGGGTCATGTGGACTTCAACTATGAGGTTTCACGTTCTCTGGCGGCGTGTGAGGGTGCGCTTCTGGTCGTTGATGCGGCACAGGGTATTGAGGCGCAGACGCTCGGCAACACCTATCTTGCCATCGACGCCGGTCTGGAGGTCGTGCCGGTCATCAACAAGATCGACCTGCCGGCGGCAGACGCGCCGCGCGTCAAGAAGGAGATCGAGGATATCATCGGCATTCCGGCAGAGGACTCGCCCGAAATTTCCGCAAAAATGAATATCAACATTCACGAGGTGCTCGAGCGCATCGTAACCGATATTCCGGCGCCGGAGGGCGATGCGGATGCGCCGCTGCGCGCACTCGTGTTCGACAGCCAGTACGACCCGTACAAGGGCGTTGTCGTTTACATGCGCCTGCTTGACGGTAAGATCTGCCCGGGCATGAAGGTCAAAATGATGGCCACCGGTGCTGAATTTCAGGTACTTGAGTGCGGCTACATGCTGCCGCTTGGTCTGTCTCCGCAGCAGGAGCTGTGTGCGGGTGAGGTTGGCTACTTTACCGCCTCTATTAAAAAGGTGTCCGACACCCGCGTGGGCGATACCGTTACCGGTGTGGAAAATCCGACGCCGGAGGCGCTGCCCGGCTATCGTCCGGCACGTCCGATGGTATTCTGCGGCATTTACACCGAGGACGGCTCCAAGTATCCCGATCTGCGTGACGCACTTGAAAAACTGCAGCTCAATGACGCAGCGCTGTCGTTTGAGCCGGAAAGCTCGGTCGCACTCGGCTTCGGTTTCCGCTGCGGCTTCCTCGGTATGCTGCACATGGAGATCATTCAGGAGCGTCTCGAACGTGAGTTTGACCTCGATCTTGTCACCACCCTGCCGAGTGTTATCTACGAGGTCAGCAAGACTGACGGCACCGTGCAGCGCTGCGACAATCCGCACGACTATCCGAGCCCGGATGTCATCGAGGAGGCCCGCGAGCCGTATGTTAAGGCATCCATCATGACGCCGCAGGAGTTCGTCGGCAATATCATGCCGATGTGTCAGAACCGACGCGGCATCTTCAAGGATATGCAGTATCTGGACTCCAATCTGGTCGAGCTGCACTATGAAATGCCGACCGGTGAGATCATTTATGACTTTTTCGACGCGCTCAAGGCTCGTACCAAGGGTTATGCGTCGCTCGATTATGAATTTATCGACTACCGCAAGAGCGATCTCGTTAAGGTCGATATGCTGCTCAACGGCGATCAGGTGGACGCGCTGTCCTTTATCGCGCACCGCGACAAGGCCTACGGCCGTGCCCGCCGTATCTGCGAAAAGCTGAAGGAAAATATTCCGCGCCAGCTGTTCGAGGTGCCGATTCAGGCAGCCATCGGCGGCAAGGTTATCGCCCGCGAGACGGTCAAGGCGCTCCGCAAGGACGTACTGGCTAAGTGCTACGGCGGTGATATCACGCGCAAGAAGAAGCTGCTCGAAAAGCAGAAGGAAGGCAAGAAGAAGATGCGTGCGCTCGGCACGGTTCAGCTGCCGACCGAGGCTTTTATGGCTGTGCTTAAACTCGATGAGGAAAACTAACGCTGCAACAGGCGGCAAGCTGCTCGGCCTCTACCTGCACATCCCGTTCTGCGTGAAAAAGTGCGCGTACTGCGATTTTTATTCGGTCACGGATGCGTCGCTCAAAGCCGATTACACGGCGGCGCTGATTCGTGATATAAAGGCGTACGGCGAACGCTGTTCCGGTTACACGGTCGATACCGTGTACATCGGCGGCGGTACGCCGACCTGCCTTGGCGCAGACTATCTCAGCAGGATTTTACAGGCGGTCGGGGCATGCTTTGCGATTGCGGAAAACGCCGAAATCACGGTGGAATGCAATCCGGAGAGCACATATCAAGCGGTGCTGGAGGCCATGCATAAGCACGGCGTCAACCGGCTCTCGTTTGGCGTGCAGGCGGTGCACGACACCGAGCTCAAACGCATCGGCCGTATCCACGACTTTGCACAGGCACAGGCAGCCGTAGAACTCGCACGGCAGTGTGGCTTTACCAACATCAGCCTTGACTTGATGTACGGCCTGCCAAACCAGACGCAGGCGCAGTTTCTCGACTCGGTAACGCAGTGTTTGACGTTGAATCCGCAGCATTTGTCGTGCTACGGACTCAAACTGGAGCCTGCAACACCGATGGGACGTGAAAATCCGGTTCTGCCGGATGATGATACGCAGGCAGATACCTATCTTGCCATGTGCAGGCTGCTCCGCAGGAACGGCTTCGAGCACTATGAAATATCAAATTTCGCAAAACCGGGTTTTCGTTCCCGGCATAATTTCAAATACTGGGATCTTTCCGACTATCTCGGACTGGGACCGGGTGCCCATTCCTTCCTGAATGGCCGCCGGTTCGCGTTTGCCCGGGATATCAGGGCTTATATCAGCGGTGAGAGCATCCCGCAGGACGAGGAGGAGGTCTCGGACTTCCGGCGGCAGGGCGAATACCTGCTGGTGCGTTTGCGGACCTCGGACGGTGCGGATATGCACGATCTCGAAAACCGATACCATGTCAGCACGGCTCCTTACGAGCAGGTATTCCGCATGCTGGAAAAACACGGTCTTGCCGCTCACGAGGGTACACGGTGGTATCTCACCGAACAGGGCTTTCTGGTTTCCAACAGCATCATCAATACCGTGGTGGAAGCCGGAGAATAATTGAGAACGACGGATTCTCAATTTTCCATTATTCATTTGTTTGTGATAAATTAACATATACGCAAAAATGGAGGAATCAACATGCGCGCAGTAATCACAGTAACAGGCAAGGACCGTACCGGTATCATCGCCAAGATCTCGAACACGCTCTATGAGCATCAGGTCAACATCATCGACATTTCTCAGAATGTAATGGACGATGTATTTGCAATGGTCATGCTGGTAAACATTGATAAGTGCACCGTAGACTTCAACACGCTCATCGACCTGCTTGACAAGGATGGTGAGGAGCTCGGCATGAAGATTCACACCATGCATGAGGACATCTTTGACGCAATGCACAAAATCTGACAAATTGACGGAATCGAGAGCAGGTAACCGATTCTCAACTCTCAATTTTTCAGGAGGTTTAGTTAAATGTCTATGATCAACACGAAAGATATTCTGGAAACCATTAAGATGATCGAGGAGGAGCACCTCGACATTCGTACCATCACGATGGGCATTTCGCTGCGCGACCTTGCGGCGGACGACATTAATGTGCTGGCGGACAAGGTATACGATAAGGTAACGCGCCGTGCGGAAAAGCTGGTTGCCACCGGCGAGCAGATTGAGCGCGAGCTTGGCATCCCGATCATCAACAAGCGTATTTCGGTAACGCCGATCGCCATGGTCGGTGCGACCTCCTCGGCAAACAGCTATGTGCCGCTGGCCAAGGCGCTTGACCGTGCCGCTGCGAGCACCGGCGTTAACTTTGTCGGCGGTTTCTCGGCTCTGGTGCAGAAGGGTTTTGCCAAGGGCGATGAGATCCTGATCAACTCTATTCCGGAGGCAATGGCGGAGACCAATCTGGTCTGCTCGTCGGTCAACGTTGCGTCCACCAAGGCGGGCGTCAATCTGGATGCCATCGGTCTGATGGGCCGCATCATCAAGCAGACCGCAGAACTGACCAAGGACAACGATTCCATGGGCTGCTCCAAACTGGTTGTTTTTGCTAACGCAGTAGACGATAACCCGTTCATGGCCGGTGCGTTCCACGGCATCGGTGAGCCGGAGACCGTTATCAACGTTGGCGTATCCGGTCCGGGCGTTGTGCAGTCCGCAATCCGCCGTGCAGGCGACTGCTCCATCGGTGAGGTTGCCGACGTGATCAAGAAAACTGCGTTCAAAATCACCCGTATGGGTCAGCTGGTTGGCGCACTGGCAAGCCAGCGTCTGGGCGTGCCGTTCGGCATTGTTGACCTGTCTCTCGCACCGACGCCGGCGATCGGTGACTCGGTTGCGCGTATCCTCGAGGAAGTCGGTCTGGAGGTCTGCGGCGGCTGCGGCACGACCGCAATCCTCGCTATGCTGAACGATGCCGTTAAGAAGGGCGGCGTTATGGCATCCTCGAGTGTCGGCGGTCTGTCCGGCGCATTCATTCCGGTTTCCGAGGACGAGGGTATGATTGCGGCGGCTCAGGCAGGCGCACTGACCCTTGAGAAGCTCGAAGCAATGACTGCGGTATGCTCGGTTGGTATCGACATGGTTGCTGTTCCGGGTGACACCACCGCCGAGGTCATCTCCGGCCTGATCGCGGACGAAATCGCAATCGGTGTTGTCAACACCAAGACCACTGCTGTCCGTGTTATCCCGGCCATCGGCAAGGGAGTCGGTGATATGGTCGAGTTCGGCGGCCTGCTTGGCTCGGCTCCGATCATGCCGATCAAGACCGGTTCTCCTGCGAAGTTCATTAACCGCGGAGGTCGTATTCCGGCTCCGATTCAGAGTCTTAAGAACTAACTGCATAAAGCGCATAAAAACAGCTCAGCAATGCCTGAGCTGTTTTTATGCTCTGCCTGTGAGACGAAAAGACGCCCGCTCAAAAATGAGCGGGCGTGAGACTGTCGAAAAACTTCGTTTTTCGAGCAGCCTCTCGCTCGAAACCACGCTTTCGAGCGAATACTGAAGAAAAACCGCGCCCTGCGGGCACATTTTTTCTTCCCTTGTATAAAAAGTCAGGTACACGCCCCGACTTTTTATGAATTTGCTCCGCAAATTCTATTTTATGCGTGCTGCCGCACGAAGCGTAAAAATTAAAATAATACTTTTTTGACAGACTGACGCCCGCTCAAAAATGAGCGGGCGTTTATGGTTTTTACCGATTCTCGTTGCCTTTCTGGCACATGGTAGTGAAAATCACGCCTGCACCGGAGACAACCCCTACGGTTATCCACAGTTTGGATGAGCCGCCGGACAGGTGCTCCTTGAAGCTGTCAGCCGTTGGAATATCGTTCTCTGCAATATCTGTAGCCGAAACCTCGTTGTCCCAGGTTTCACCAGCCGGAATCGGTCCATCAGGAATGTCGATAATGATCGGCTCGTAGGAAACCTCCGGAACATCGGAATCCGGACGGTTTACAGATAAATCGGTCTCATCGTTTGAGATCTCTGAAACGAAAGCAGCGTCCGTCTCCGGAGAATCTTCTGCTGCAAAAGCGCTGATGCTGAGCATATTCAGACTCAGGCTGGCGGTGGTCAGCAGAACCAGAAAACGCTTGCCTTTTCCCTTCATGAGCTCTCCCTCACTTTCGCATGAAATCAGAAGCATAAATTAATGCCGCTTCTTATTATCGAACATAGTTTATCAGACAGCAGATACAGAAAGAGGGTATATTTTGCAAAATGACAGCATTTTCCTAAAAATATTTTATACAAGGCGCTAAAGTGGACAACGGACACGGAAAAAGCCGTTCTGAGGCATAGAACGGCTTTGGAGAAGTTATTCCCACTGCTCCCAAACATCGGGCTGGTAGCCGACAGTTGCCTGACGGCCGTTGCGGACAATTGGCGTTTTCATCAGCGTGCCGTCCTCGAGCAGCTTTTCCTTCTTGTCCTCATCGTAGGCGAGGTAGGCAAGCGACGCATAACTCTTGCTTTTCTGGTCGAGCAGGTTGTCCAGTCCGCCGACAGCCTTCAGCACGCTGTCCAGTTCACCCTTGGACATGCCCTTTTGCGCAAGGTCGATCATCTGGAATTTAATGCCGCGCTCCTTGAACCATCGCTGCGCTTTTTTGGTATCAAAACACTTGTTTTTGCCGAAAATCTGAATATTCATGCCGTAATCTCCTTTGCTCTGCTGTTTGCATTATAGCAGAACTGGGAGAGGAAAACAAGGGCAATACCGCATAATTGAACAAGAGCGATTTGCGCAAAGCGCCGCGGCAGCGCGACCGGAGCCTGCGCAAGGAACCGCAGCTTTAATTGTGCGGTGTTGCCCAGATCCTATTGCGGTCGGCGCAGGTGCAAAACGCCGCAGGTGCGTGTGAACGGATACAGCAGCACACAGACAAGTGCGGCGCATCGGCCAACCTCACACAGGAGGAGAGGCACTGCGAAGAATACCTCGCCGTGTCGGGCAAAATTGCCGATGGCAGCCAGTCCGGCGGCAGTGAACGCCGGATAGGGGAGCAGGGCAGCGGTGTTAGCTCCAAGCAGCAGCACTGTGCGCAGTAGCAGGAGTGCGAGCAATGCACCACCTGCGCTGAGTCCGCGTGACACGCTTGCGGACAGCCTGGTCTCCGGCAGAGATAACGCCAGTACGACCGATGCCGGCAGCAGGGAGTACAGAATATGCCGGAATTGCGGCAGCAATGCCGCTGTCGGTGCGGAAAAGCTGGCAGGCGTAAGCTGTGTGAATGTCAGCACGCCGGAGAGCAGGAGTACCGTACCGGCAAGCCACGCAATCGGCAGTGCCCACATGGCACAGCGGTTGAGCCCCATTGATGCCATGAGCAGGATGCAGACTGTCAGCAGCACAACTGTGCTGCCGCATGAGCGTCCGGTGAACACGGTCTTCTGCAGGAAAATGCTCATGCGGGCGATGGATGCAAGCAGCGGAAACAGCGAGGTCAGGGCGAGCACCCATTGTGCAGGAGCCGAATGCCGAACACGGTCGGACAGCCTTGCTGCTCCGATACCGGCCAGTGCACAGACCGTACACGCGAGTGCAGCGGCGTACACGCTCTGCCCGTCGGCAGGAAGATACAGTAATTCACTCATCGGCAGCAGGGCAAACAGCGCCGTACACCACCGCGGAAACAGTCGCTCACGCATAGGCACCACCGCCGATCTCACCGTCTAAAAAGCAGTTCAGCCGTTCGTTTTTGAACACTGCCGTACCTGCCGGTGCTGTCTGTCCGAACGCATCCACGCGCAAGGCCGGAAGAATGGCTGTGCCGTCTGCGTGCAGCACATCGGTGACGCGGTACAGCGGCATATCCGGCAGAATACCGTCCTGCGCGGAGCGGTCAAGCAGCTCGCTGAGCGCGTACACCTCGTTGTCGTTCTCCAGCAGCTCGGCGGCAGAGCCGTCCCGCACGACGGCTGCCCGCAAGCTGAGCCGCACATCGTTTTCACGGCAAAGATAGTCCGCCAGCGGAAGAATGCTCTCGGAAACTGCTTCCTCACTTAAAAGCAGCACCTGTGCATGGCTTAAATACAGATCTCCCGGCAGGATACTGCGCAGATTGCGCAGCGCGTCCGTCACATCGGTTCCGGTGGCGGACAGGTAAGCCGGAGCGGCGGTGTCATCCGGCGAGTCCTGCCGCACAACCTCGGCGGTCAGGCAGTACACACCGTTTTTGCAGTCGAGCGCGAGCGCGGATACCGGCGAAACCTCTCTCGCACAGCCGCACAGCAACAGCAGCAGCGGCAGGAATCTGAGCAGCTTCACGGGCGTTCCTCCTTCGACGGGCGTTTGACGGCAAAGCGGTCGCAGCGCATGAAAAACCATGGATAGCGAAGCCAGGTGTCCTCGTGCTCGGCAGAGATGCGCGGCACCAGATTGAGCAGGTACGGTACCGAGCACGAGTGCATGCGGCACAGTGCTGCGAGTGTTAATCCGAGTGCAAGACCAACGCCGTACAGTCCCCAGGAGGCTGCAGCAGCGAGCAGCACGAAGCGAAGCCACAGGGCAGCAGTCTGCAGCTTGGGCACCATCAGACCGGTGACACCCGCGATAGCGACTACGATAACGGTCGGTGCGGCGGCAAATCGCGCGGAAACCGCTGCATCACCGAGCACCAGACCGCCGACAATGCTCATCGTCTGTCCCATGGCACCGGGCGTTCGCGCTCCGGCTTCCTTGAGTGCCTCGAGCACGAACAGCATGAGCAAAATCTCCCAACCGATGGGAAGGGGAACGCCGCGCTGTGCGGCGGAGACAGCGAACAGCAGCCGCGCGGGCACTAATTCTCGGTGATAGAGCATGAGTGCGGCGTACATGGCGGGAAACGTGATCGTGAATACAAATCCGACGACACGCAGGATGCGCGAAAGATTCGCTTGCAGAAAGCTGATATAGTAATCGTCGTTGGACTGAAAGCACTCCTGAAACAGAAACGGCGCTGTGAGCGCTACCGGACTGCCGTCCACGACAACGACGCACCGACCCTCCAGCATACGGGAAGCGGCAACGTCCGGCCGTTCGGTCGTGCCGAGCGTCGGAAACGGCGACCAGCGGTGGTCGCGTATGCGTTCGGCAAGATAGTTGGAGTCGAGCACGCTGTCGATATCGAGCGCGGTCAGACGCGTTTCCAGACGCTCAACCAGACTGTTTTCACACAGTCCGGCGATATAGCACAGGCACACGTTGGTGTTCGTGCGGCTGCCGACGCGCATAAACCGGAATTTCAGCCGAGGGTCATTCACGCGGCGGCGGATGAGCGCCAGATTGGGCA
This sequence comes from Butyricicoccus sp. AM32-19, assembly GCF_003480365.1. NCBI lineage: Bacteria > Bacillati > Bacillota > Clostridia > Eubacteriales > Butyricicoccaceae > Butyricicoccus > Butyricicoccus sp. AM32-19. The sequence goes on from NZ_QUIX01000007.1 coordinate 112,037, forward strand.
TAAAGCACTCGGTGAAGCCCTCTCGCGGGCCGGAAAGCACGCGCTCGTTTTCCGGCTCGGCGGTGCTGCGCTTGTCGAAGCCCTTGGTGTTGACGAGAACCGGACGTGCATCGCCGTCAGTCAGTACAATGGCGTCACCGTAGAGAAAGGCGGCAAATACCTTGTTCATATCGGTTTCCACGCGGCATTCGTCGGCCTGGAGCACAGCGGCGGCGAGTATATCGGCGGAAAGCCGCGGCTGCTCACAGCGCAGGATCGGCCGCACAAGGCTCTGGTTGATGGCAAGGGAATTTACCATGCCGTCAAAGAAAAACAGCGCACAGCGCAGTCCGTTTTGACCGATGGCACGCCGTATGATAAGCGTATCGTCGTTCCGGAACAGCTCCTGCATCATGCGGATGTTTCGTTCCAGATCGGCGGTAAATGTGATCGTTTCCATAGTTTCACCCCAAGTTAGGGTGCGCACTATGATAAAAATTATTCGGAAAGTTATCTTGTAGGGCGGGGTGACCTCATTCCGCCCTACGGTCAAGTGGTCAATTCGGCCGAAAGAACATCGCCAAATAATCTGATCCCTTTCAGCGCTTCTGTCATCGTATTGCCCGACGAACCTACCTCCACCAGAAACGCGCTGTGCGTTGCATGCTGATTAAAACGCTGGGTTCGCAGATTAAGCGGACGCATGAGCGTCGGATAGGTGCGGTTGAGCCGGTACTGCAGCGATGCTGCACGATTCAGGTTCTCCTGCCAGTCCGGGTGATACAGGCCGCCGTCATCTGTGCCGACCACAAGCATAAGCTGTGCGGTTTCCTCGCCGTTTATCGTGCAGGAGGTCTTGTAGGCGCGGCCGTCATCGGTCAGGATCGAGTCGCGGTGCACATCAATGACGGTTGTGATGGATGGATATTTTGCCAGCGTGTCCTCAACCACGGCAAGTGAGCGGTCATACGCGCCAGTGTACACGGGCGAATCGAAAATTTCGCGGATATGTACGGCCTCAATGCCGTTGTTCTCGAGGACCTTCTGCAGCTCGTCACCGACGCGCACTACATTATAATTGGTATCGGTCGTGCGCTCGGTCTCGGTCGGTGTATACGGAAAAGCGGCATCCGGCGTGTAGCTTTCGCTGCTGTGTGTGTGATAGATAAGCACCTGCGGCCCATCTCCATCAGCGGAAAAATGCTCGTCTGCGGCCAGACAGTCTGCCGCATCCACGTCATACGAGGTCTCGTTGTTGATGGAGACCGTGGCAGCCTTGTCAGCGGCCGACAGCACCGGATTGTCGTTCTCGGTGTCGGACGAGGGCACATAGGTGCTCTCTGCAAGCGGATTTTCCGCCTGCTCATCCCGCGCTGCGGCAGCCGTGCGCGGCGTGTACACCTCAGCGGTATCGTCCGGCGAAACACCGAATTCGAGCGCCATTGCGCGGGTGACAAAGCCGCTGTTGCGAGCCAGACCGGTCAGTGCCTTTTGTGCGATCGGCTCGCCGCCTGCCCGGGAAAAAATCAGCAGCGACAGCGCCAGACAGAGGGTGATGGCGGCAGGCAGGCGGATGCCGCCTCTCGATCGGAATTTCTGATGTTTACGCCGCTTCATTGCGCCATCCTCCTTGCTGTTTCATGCTATCTATCATACGCCGTACAGCGTGCGAGTATGCCCGAAACCTGTCACGAGAGGTACAGGTCGATATCGGCAACACTGAGGTGCGGATGCAGCGCCATGTTGACTGCGTAGCCGATCATGCGGGAGATGTCGGCAACCTCGCGGTCAATGTCGCGCGTGGTGATCATCACCGGCTGAGAGAGGTCGTCCAACGCTTCGCAGGCAGGCTGCCCGAGCTGACTGCTGATCTCATGTGCGAGCGTTGCGCCGTCCACCACGGTCGGCACGCCAACGGCGATAACCGGCACGCCGAGTGTTTCCTTGTTGAGCGCCGCACGGGCATTTCCCACGCCGGCACCCGGCGTAATGCCGGTATCTGCCAGCTGAACCGTACGCAGCAGCCGCGACAGCCGACCGGCGGCAAGCGCATCCACGGCGATGACAGCGGCAGGGCGCACGCGGTCGAGCACACCGCAGATGACCTCGCCAGTCTCGACGCCGGTCTGTCCGAGCACACCCGGAGCCAGTGCGGAAACGGGCCGCCAGTCCGCGAAAATAGCGGGTGACTGCGCGACCAGATGCCGCGTGGCAATCACATGATCGGCGGTCTGCGGACCGATGGCATCGGGGGTTATCATACGATTGCCCAGTCCGGCAATGAGCACCGGACCGTCATTCGGATGCGGCAGCAGCTCGCGCAGCAGCGTGCTGAGCGCCTTGCAGGCACGCGGAAATGCGTCCTCCTCACGGCGGATGAGTGCATCCAGCTCAAGCGTGAGATAGCGCCCCTGCGGCTTGCCGATCTCGCGGGCGGCATCCTCTGAGAGAATGCGTACCTCGTGTACGGCGAAGCCCTCAAGCGTGCGATCGGACTGCCGGACATGCGGCAGGGCAGCGGCTGTTTTATGGTTTTCGATCGCCTCAACGGCCAGATCGGTGCGGAAAGCCATGCGCAATCCCTCCTTATAAGGATAGTTTTTTCGAGAAAAAAGTTTTTATGCAGAAAATGAAAAAAACACTTGCTTTTTTTGTGAGAAGATGATAGAATAATATCACTGTTGAATAGAAAACGAAGGAGGTGTTTTCAGAATGCCCAATATTAAGTCTGCAAAGAAGCGCGTTAAGGTTAACTCCGTAAAGGCGCTGAACAACCAGATGGCTAAGAGCGAGCTCAAGACCACTCTGAAGAAGTTTGATGCTGCGATTGCTGGCGGCGATAAGGCTGAAGCAACTGCTGCTTACACGACCGCTGTCAAGGCTGTCGATCAGGCGGCTGCCAAGCACCTCCTGCACAAGAACAATGCGTCCAACAAGAAGAGCAAGATGACTACCAAGCTCAACGGCATGGCGTAAGTTCTGGTATAGAACATCGAAACCGCAAGTTTAACTTGCGGTTTTTCTTTTTGCATTATTTAGATATTTATCGAAATGTGTTGACAAATGCAGAAGTTGTGGTATACTGAAAACAATTAGATGGCCATCTAATTAACAGGATAGCGAGAAGGGCGGTGAACGGAATGGACATTACCATTCTGATTTGCGCGATTGCGCTGATTTTAGCGGCAATACTGGTAATCTGGCAGGCAAAAGCGCTTGCAAGGTGCGATTTGATTTGTAAATCCTGCGGCACGAAGCAGAATCTGCCGTGGAAGCGGCTGGTTTTCCGCACGCATGTGGGAAATGACTGGCAGCTGTATTGTCCGGTCTGCGGACGCAAAACGTGGTTTACCGCACGAAAGAGGGGACAGTAATGGGGTTTCAGCAGAGCTTTAAGGCACTCAGCGATCCGGTGCGGCGCGAAATTCTGTCGCTGCTGCGGCGCGGACCGATGGCGGCGGGCGATATTGCGGCGCACTTCGAGGTGTCGGGCGCAACCATTTCGCATCACCTGTCCGTCCTGCGGGATGCGGGTCTGGTGCTGGATGACAAGCAGGGCAAGTACATTTATTATGAGTTGAATATGTCGGTCGTGGATGAGATTCTCGAATGGATCAGCGCCTTGAAAGGAGATGTCAGGAATGAAAAAAATCAGTAGACTGCAGGTGACGGCGTGGGTGCTGTCGCTGCTGCCGGCGGCAATGACAGCGGTGTTTTACAGCAGGCTGCCCGCGGAAATTCCCATGCAGTGGGATCTTGCCGGCCATATGAATTACGAAACCAGATGGCATTTGTGGATCGTGGCCGGGATGGCACCGCTGTTTGCGGTTCTGTTTTACTTTCTGCCGCGGTTTGACCCGAAAAGCAGGAACTACAGCAAGTTTTACGATGTCTATGTCGGGTTTCAGATCATGATCGACCTGTTCCTGACCGCAATGTGCGGCATCTGCATTGCGGAAGCACTGCGTCCGGGTACGGTCGATGTGCCGACAGTCGTATGTCTGCTCGTCAGCTTGCTGGTGATGTGCCTCGGCAACATTATGCCGAAGTTTCGCATGAACTGGTACTGCGGACTCAAAACGCCGTGGACGCTGTCGAGCGAAACTGTCTGGACGAAAACGCATCGTGTGGCGGGCCGCATGCTGTTTGCGGCGGGTATTATCGGTGCGGCAGGCTCGTTCGTTCCGAACGAGATTGCAAAGTTTGTGTTGGTGCTTGCGCCAACGGCAGCGGCAACGATTATCCCGACTGTGCTGAGCTGGCGATGGTACCGCGCAGAACAGCAGTGATAGACGAAAAATGGACTTTGAAAGCGCGGTTTGCTGGAAAACCGCGCTTTTCTTGTATAAAAAGGTTAAAATTACAGAATGGTTACAACAAATTTAGTCATATTTTAACTTGTCAAGTGGGGAACGGTGTGCTATAATTTTGAAGCAAGTTTACATAGGTGGGGGATATACCCTATCTATCATAACCACTGGGCAAGGAGAATATTATGAAAAGAACGCGAAAGCTGGTGATCGTTGCGGTGCTGGCGGTTGTGGTGGTCGTAAGTGCGATCACAGCAGCCTATGCACTGAGCGCGAACACCACGGAGACGTATGCGTATCTTCCTGAACACTCGGTTTACTTTTATGATACAGCAGGAGAGTACGCGTGGGCTTCCCGCGAGGTTGATACGCTTGCCGTTGCAGGCGTGATCAAGGGCGGCGGAACCCATCTGTTTTATCCGGGCAACGCCATTACCCGAGCGGACTTCATCGTTATGCTCGACCGCGCCTATGGCATGAGTGAAGCGCTCGACAACGGTCAGGTCAATTCAAACGGCTCATTTGTCGATGTGCCGAGCAGCGCCTATTACAGCAAGGCGGTTATCGCGGCGAAAGCCTTCGGCATAGCGGCGGGCACCGCGACCGGTGAGTTTCAGCCGCAGCAGAGCATGACCCGTCAGGACGCAATGGTGTTCCTCAAACGCACAATTGACCGCACGGCGCTCAAGCTGGGCACCGGTTCGGTGAGCAGCTTCTCGGATGCGAGCAGGATTTCCAATTACGCGAAGCCTTCGGTCAGTGCACTGGTCGGTGCTAAGGTGATCGGCGGCTCGAAAGGAAAAATCAATCCGCTTTCCAAGGTAACGCGTGCGGAGATGGCGGTGATGCTCTATCGGGCAACGCATTTGACCGTGCAGGGCAGCGGCGCTGTGTATCAGAGCCGCGGCGATCTGGTCAATCTGTGTATCGGCACGCAGAATTACTGCGATGTTGTGATCGAGAACTATGATCCTTCGGTGACGTATACCGGTCTGATGGGGTATACGGATTTCCGACGAGTCGGCGGCGTTACCTACGTTTCGCTGAGCGGCAAACGCGCGATCGACCGCACGGTAACGTACACGAACGGCGTGTTCACCTTCGCAGACGGTGAGGGTACAGTGAGCATTCCGGCGGCCGCCGATTGCGTAGCTATCGATGTCAGCCAGCCGTACCATCAGCTGAATGCGCCGACAAGCACCGGCAGTACCTACCGGCATTGCTATCCCTCCATCGAGGACGGCACGGTTACTGCAATTTATTATTCCAGGATATAACGAAGCCACCCTGCTTTCGCAGGGTGGTTTGAGGCTGTCGAAAAACTAACGTTTTCCGAGCAGCCTCTCGCTCGAAACCACGCTTTCGAGCGAATACTGAAGAAAAACCGCGCCCTACGGGCACATTTTTTCTTCCCTTGTATAAATTCCGAGATACATGCTCCCGGAATTTATGAATTTGCTTCGCAAATTCTATTTTATGCGTGCTGCCGCACGAAGCGTAAAAATTAAAATAATACTTTTTTGACAGACTGCAACCACCCTGCTTTCGCAGGGTGGTTTTTCATTGTTAAATGCGTGGGCGGAAACTGGAGAAACGTTACGTTCATTTTTCATTTTCAATTCTCCATTTTCCATAAAAAAGACACCTCCGCTATGCAGAGGTGTCTTTTTTATACATTTGGAGATGAATGAATTTTTGGAGAGAATTGCAGGATTTGAGAATTAAAATTACTCAGAAACCAGCGGGGTGGACAGGTAACGGTCACCGGTATCAGGCAGCAGAGCTACGATAACCTTGCCGGCGTTCTCCGGACGCTTGGACAGCTCAACAGCAGCCCACAGAGCAGCACCGGAGGAAATACCTACGAACAGACCCTCGCTGTGAGCGAACTGGCGAGAGGTTTCAAATGCATCCTCGTTTGCTACACGAATAACTTCGTCGTAAACCTTGGTATCGAGTACATCCGGAACGAAGCCGGCGCCGATACCCTGAATCTTATGCGGGCCGCCCTTGCCGGTGGACAGTACCGGGGAGGTATCCGGCTCAACAGCTACTACCTTGACATTCGGGTCCTGATCCTTCAGGTACTTGCCGGTGCCGGTTACGGTGCCGCCGGTGCCTACGCCTGCAACGAAGATGTCAACCTTGTGACCGGACTGCTCCCAGATCTCGGGGCCGGTGGTTGCGTAGTGTGCAGCCGGGTTTGCCGGGTTTACGAACTGACCGGGGATGAAGCTGTTCGGGGTCTCCTTAGCCAGCTCGTTTGCCTTTGCAATCGCACCGGACATGCCCTTCGTGCCTTCGGTCAGAACCAGCTCAGCGCCGTATGCCTTCAGCATGTTGCGGCGTTCAACGCTCATGGTTTCCGGCATGGTGAGGATGATGCGGTAGCCGCGGGAAGCTGCAACTGCTGCCAGACCGATACCGGTGTTGCCGGAGGTCGGCTCGATAATGGTTGCGCCCGGCTTGAGTGCGCCGGACTTCTCAGCCTCGTTGATCATAGCGTTTGCGATACGATCCTTAACGGAACCGGCCGGATTAAAGTACTCCAGCTTTGCGAGAACCTGTGCGTTAGCGCCAGCCTTAGCTGCAAACTTTTCAGCCGCGTACAGCGGGGTGTTGCCGATCAGGTCGGAGAAGCTCTTTTTAATATCAGACATGGGATAAACCGCCTTTCAAAATTAAGAAGAATTAGAATGTGATGTTAATAAGGAATGATGGGAAAACTCAGTCGATGCAACATCGACACATTCGCCGGATCATCATTGAGATCACTCTCCTTAATTCACTTTAATCATATGTGTTTTGTATGAATTAAATATACAACCGAAACTCCTGTTTGTCAATAGGGATTTTGAAAAAAGTCAAAAAAACTTCCGCACCCGGAAAATGGTGCGGAAGCTCACGATTTAATGATTGAGATCCCAGTCGATGGGGTCGATGCCGTGCGCTTCGAGAAACGCATTGCATTTGGAGAAGTGCTTGCAGCCGAAAAAGCCATTGTACGCCGACAGAGGAGAGGGATGCACGCTTTCGAGCACAAGGTGCTGCGGTGCGGTGATGAGCTTCTTTTTGCTGCGGGCATTGCCGCCCCAGAGCAGAAAGACGATCGGCTGCTCATGTTCGTTCAGCTTTTCGATTATATGGTCGGTGAAGGTCGTCCAGCCGAGGTTTTTATGGCTGTTCGCCTGCCCGCGGCGTACGGTCAGAGTCGTGTTCAGCATGAGCACACCGCGCTCCGCCCACTTGGTGAGCGTGCCGTCCTTGGGAGGTACAATGCCGAGATCACTCTGCAGCTCCTTGAAGATGTTCTGCAGGCTCGGAGGCGGCTGAACACCCGGCTGAACCGAGAAGCAAAGTCCGTGCGCCTGTCCGGGACCGTGATATGGGTCCTGCCCGAGGATGACGGCCTTGACCTTGGAATACGGCGTGTACCGCAGAGCGTTAAAGATGTTCTCTGCCGCCGGATAGATGGTCTGCTCGGCGTATTCCTTTTTCAGCCAGTAGCGAATGCGCTTGTAATAATCCTGCTCAAACTCACCGGCAAGGATCTCGTCCCAATCGTTGCCAAGATGTACCATGCTATCACTCCAAAATTGTTTTCTTACCTTTAGTATAGCATAGGAAAGGGGGTGTGTCAAAATTGAGAATGGATAGGGAGCGTCCTATCGCGCAGACAGTTCGTCCTATTCGGGCTGCACCGGTCGCAGACACAGGTTTTCCGGTGTGCCCGAACTGCGAAGGTGGTTCGCCATTTCCGGGCGAGGATTCCGCCGCTGCGGCGGTGAGGAACGTGCGGCGTCCGCCGCGGGGACAAAAAGGAAGGGACACCCATGGTTTCCCTTCCTCTTTGAACTCCTACCTTTCCTTTGTTTGATAGTACGGCGGTAATGGTAGAGAGGAGACCGCTCCGAAAAGGAGTACGGCAGTCGGGTTACCGTTCCGTAGGGGCGCGCATTGCGCGTCCATTCCTCTACCTATTCGCAGTGCCAGATACCGTACTGCTACACAGGCGGCTTACTCCACGCAGGCGCGGCATACCCGTGCCGCGCAAATTTTTTGCTTGTGCAGATTATCCAAATCCTACGGATATAGGCGATATGCACCCGTAATCGTGTTGCGCGGCACTGTTGTGCCTCGCCTGCGTAGACCCAAATTGGATGTAGCAGTACGGTATCCGACACTACGAATAGGCGGATACAACGCGGAACGAAAAATCCTCTGCCGCACTCTTTTTTTCGCAGCGGTCTCCTTCTACCGTTACCGCCGTGCCCTCTAAGGGAAAAGGGGAGATTCACAAGAGGGTGGAAAACCGCAGTTTTTCAAAAGCAGTTTCCCTTCAATTATACGAAAAGTTCAAAGGTAGAACAAAAGTATAGCATTTCCCCTTTAAAATGCTTACAGTCTGTAATTTTGAAATCAGAAGTTTCAATAATGCAGTGTAAAGGATCTACGAAAAGCACCGTTTCAGGCCGTTTCAAAATTATAGTAGCCGAAATCTCTGGTGTCATTTGTGGTGTCAAAATCCAGGTGGCAGCAGCAGCTAACATGAAATGACACTATTTTAACGAAATTGATGTCATTTTTTAGATGATCTCGTCCGTATATCTAAGATGGGGATGGGCGAGTTTGCATTAAAATAAAGATTTAAGGCTCTAGTCTCCCTGTGTAAAAATTGATTAAATTTCCAAAATATGCAAAAACTGTTTGATAAAATCCACTGCATCTTTTAACAAGGGCCACAGCTTTGGTGCGTTGACGGATATCGAGCAAATTTGTGAAACCTTTGATAGCATATCAGAGAATCGTGATTTTTTCTTGTCCGTTTTACTTTCATGTGCCAATTCTCTTAAATCGACTTCTACTTTAGATAGTAGTTCCAGAACCTCTTTTTCCTTAACTACGTTGCTACGTTTTGCCGAATTAAATCCATATTGCACTTTTTCAAAAAGCGCCTCTAACTCATCGTTTTCGCCTTCAAAATATCCATCAAATTCACCGGCAACGACTTTTTCTTTTATTTGATTTACATCTTGCTGAATAGACTGCGGATTTAATGTCGAATCGGATTCTGTATAAAATAAAATATTATTTTGGTTTGCCATTGATATTCCTTCATTATTTTGAATATTTCCAACATTCCCGTTGATAACTATTCCCATATTAGATTCCTCCGTGATTATCCCTTCACGATACCATAATAATCTTCTCAATTCATCACAAGTTGTTGAATCGCTATAATCTTTCAATATTTTGGTGATTTCCCCGCTTTCTTTTTCATGATCAATTAGAATTTGAATAAATAGTATCACCAAGGGTAACTGTTTATCATCGTTCTCATCTAATTCTAAAAATGCACTTGCTATTGGATATAACATTTCCCCTAATGGATAATGTGCACTACAAATGCCTCTTAATATACCCATTTGCACAACTTGAGGGTAAATCAGAAAGTCTTCAAGAATATTTATAATATGATCCACATTTTCTTGAATATAATTTTCATCTTTAAATAATCCTGTATAGTACCATGCTAGACTTTTAGATGGTAATTTTTTTGCATCATATGGATTGATTTCAATTACTTTTACATTGACTTTTTCTAAAGTAGAAAAGGCCCATAAAGCATATCTTTGAATGCTGGTATCTTGCAACAAAGAATTCATCACGTTAGCGTTGATCAAATTCGAATAATCTCTCTTTTTTTGTCGATTATAATTACAGCCAAAAACTTTGGTTAACCACATTTTAGACAGAAAATCTTCCCCATCAACAATATGATTGATTTCTTGAGCGTTAAGCATATTTGAATTTGAAGAAAACAAGGTAGAGCATAAAGTATATGTTTGCTGTGATATTTTTGTATCTGGACATTTTTTATATAACTCGTGAAGCATATCCGAGTTATAAGATCTTGACACAATCGCCAATATCCAACTAATATTTTCTGCATCTTTTTCGAATCCAGATTTCAAGTTATGAATGCAACGATTTACCAATGCACGATTTTGTTTGTAAACAATGAGGTGATATGCCCATTTCCTGATTTTATAATCATCGTTCTGAACAACATCATATAGTACTGCACATAAATCTTTTGAACAGACATTATTCATACGTTGACCATATTCTAACTTAGTAATAAGATTCTGTAATGCAATTTTTATCAGTTGATTGTTGTTAGATACCAGATTTTTTCGTATTGAATCATATTCGGCCTTAGTGATATAAAATCCTCGCATTCCTAGCATAATGACCTCCATCATCATATCTAAAAATACGACACCCCGATCTTCAATTTTATGGAATTTATATCATAGCTCAATGATATACCATAAAAACTTAGATTAGGGTGCCACAGATATAATAATTATGGTGATATGAATCAAGGATTTATTTCTTTCTCACGTTTTTTGAAATCTAAATATCTTTCATAGTAATGAGTGGCTACTGCACTCTTCATATCAAAAGACTCAGTTTTATTGAAATAAATCCTTGTTTCTTTTTCATTAATAACAGTTTTTAAAACTTTTATCATGCCGATGCAACCCTGTTCTTTAACGATTAATGGAATTTGGAAACCTATTGGATAAATGCGTTTTTCACTCTTTATTGTATAGAATAGGTTTTCTTGCTCTTCAAGTATTTTATTTTCATTAGCGACAACCATAAACCAATTAAACTCAATAATCATACCCATGTAGCAAATCTCCTTTGAAATATCTTTTGATGTTAGAAATTATGTTAAAATTCTGTATTCTGCTTTTTCTAATAAAAGGATATCTTAGATTGCCTTTTTTGTCAAGGTGAATCATGTGTGACAAAAATATTATGTAGAAAGAATAAGTTTATGAACAACCGAACAATCCACCGAACCGCCCTGTCCGGGCGGTTATTTTTATGCCCTGAGATCGTCACTCACCATGCCCGCCCGCCGCCGGGATCTGTGCAGGCCATCAACCAACCATCAAAAGGAGGACAGCTTATGTACTATCACACCTGCCCCTACTGCGGGGCGAATTTGGACCCGGACGAACGCTGTGACTGCTTCTCCCGCATCCGTGGGAAATCCCCAAAGTGGAACAGCATGGACGGCGTGCGGGCGCGGGGGCGCAAGAGGTCCGGCCGTGTCCGCACTTAAACTCGGCAGTCTCTTTGACGGCATCGGCGTGTTCCCTCTCGCCGCGTCCCGCTGTGGCATTGTCCCCGTGTGGGCCAGCGAGATCGCCAGAGCGCCGGTATCCATCACCAAGCGGCATTTCCCTGAAATGCTGCATCTGGGCGATATTACGCAGATAGACGGCGGCAAAATACCGCCCGTGGATGTGGTCACGTTCGGCTCGCCGTGCCAAAATCTGTCGCAGATCGGCAACCGTACCGGTCTGGCAGGCAGTAAATCCGGCCTGTTCTATCAGGCCATGCGTATTATTGAGGAAATGAGGAATGCAACAGATAACCGGTATCCAGCTTTCGCTGTCTGGGAGAACGTCGCGGGAGCTTTTGTGTCAAATGACCGGCTGGATTTTGCAGCCGTGCTCCACGCATTCACAGGTACCGAGATTCCAATGCCTGATAGTGGTATCTGGGCGCACGCCGGAATGGTGCGAGGGGGACGGGCTGATACCGCTTGGCGGCTCATGGACGCCCAGTATTGGGGAGAACCCGCTCTTTCGCAGCGTAGGCGGCGGGTGTTCGTCGTGGCGGATTTTGCAGGAGAACGTGCCGCAGAAGTATTATTTAAGCCCCGCAGTATGCTCCCGTATCCTGCGCCTTGCGGCGAAAGCAGGCTGCCCGCCGCCCGCGGAGATCGAATACCTGCTGCTCAAGCAGGGCGGCAGGTACCCGTCGTGCGTCCCTTCCAGCTCCGGCGGATGCGGTCAATGGCAAAGCAGGGCGATCAAAAAGGTTTCCGCACGTGTTTCGGCAGAAACGGCGAACCCTTCCCAACTTTGCTTGCCAGTGTAGGTCAGCCCTTCGCATTCTGGTATGAGGGAAAAGAGCAGGACGGTTTTATCCGTGACCTTACGCCCTTGGAATGTGAACGGCTCATGGGCCTGCCCGAGGGCTGGACGGCATACGGCTGCAAGGATGAACCCATCAGCAACCATGCCCGCTGCTTTGCGCTCGGCAACGCGATCGCCCTGCCCTGCGCGGAGTATATCATGGCGGGTATCGCAGAAGTAATGACAGAATAAACCATAACAGCAGTTTGGAGGTAACATTATGAATTTACTGTTTGTAGTCCCGGACAAGGAAAAAGACCTTGGCAATCTGGAATTTGGCGGGCCGGAACAGGCCAGCCGTGAAGATAAAAAGCGTGTCGGGCGGCAGGAAGTTGTTGTCCAGCGGCGGTACAAGCTGTTTTCGGATGTACAGCGTGCGGACGATATCGAAGTCGTGATCCCGGCGCAGGCGGGCGAAAAACATTTTGACTATATGGAGCCGGTGCAGCTTGTCAACCCGTGGGTGACGGCGGAAGGTTACGCGATCAACGGGAATGGTTATATAGATTTTATTATCCACGCGGATGATATCATCAAGGCGTAAGGAAGAAAGGACGGGTATTGTTTATGGCAAGATTCGGAAATGGATTTACAGGGAGACATGTCCCTACGCTGGGTGAGCTGCGCTTTTCTTCCATGCGCCGTGAGGTCTATGTGCAGAATGAGGACGGTACGCGGTCGGATGTGGTAAAAGAACGTACCTACGATCTGAAAAGCAAAACGCAGGGCCGCATGATCCAGGTGAGTATCCCGGCCAGCGTCCCGGTCCGGGACTATCCGTATAATGCGGTGGTAGACCTCGTGGGCGCGAAATTCGGCGCTGTGGCGCACGCGACGTTCGGCGACAACGCAGATGTAGACTGGTATATCAAGGCGGAGGATATCGTATTGGTCAAGCCCGAACCGGCTTCTGCGCCGAACAGCGGGCAGCCCGCCCAGCCGCGCAAGGACAACCCGCCGGAGAAGAAAGCGTAAGTGATATGAAGCTTTTCCGGTATCGCGGCAAGCGTATCCGTCCGGCAGATAGGGATTTGGTGTTCCGGTCTGCCTGTTGTGTGGTGCTTCCGGTGTTCCTTGCGGCTTTCGCTTTACTCAACTTGAAAACCATCCTGCAAACAGACTGGCGCAGGCTGTTCATGCTGGGCGTCGGCGGCTTTGGTTGGCATATGCCGTATCTGCTGCTCAGTAGTATTGTGTCGGCGGCGGTTGCTGGGACAGTGCTTGTCCTGCTGTACCGTCTATTCCCGGATGTCGTGCGGCAGCTCATGCACCGTCAAAAGCTGGCGCGCATGGTGCTCGAAAATCAGTGGTACGAGCAGGCCGAACGGACAAAGCAGGACGGCTTTTTCAAGGATTTACCCAGTCCGGATACAAAAACGAAGATAGCCCGTTTTCCACGGATGTATTACCGCATGGAAAACGGGCTTTTGCATTTTCAAGTGGAAATCACGATGGGGAAATATCAGGAACCGCTGCTTCATCTGGAAACCAAGCTGGAAAGCGGCCTGTACTGCGAGCTGGTCAGCCGCGAGCTGCGGGACGGGTATGTGGAATATACCCTGCTTTATGACATGGTGGCAAACCGTATCCCGATTGCCGAAGCGAAAGCCGAGGGCGGGCGTCTACGGCTGATGAAGAACGTCTGGTGGGAGTATGACACGCTCCCGCACATGCTGATCGCAGGCGGTACGGGCGGCGGCAAGACGTATTTCATCCTGACGATCATCCAGGCGCTTTTACAGACCGATGCTGTGCTGCATATTTTAGACCCGAAAAATGCTGATCTGGCAGACCTGTCTACTGTGATGCCGGAGGTGTATTACCGCAAGGAGGATATTGCTGCCGGTGTCAGCCGGTTTTGCGACAGGATGATGCAGCGAAGCGAAAGCATGAAATCCATGCAGGGCTATAAGACCGGCGAGAACTACGCCTATCTCAGCTTGGAACCGCACTTTTTGATATTCGACGAATACGTCGCGTTCATGGAAATGCTGAACACGCGCGAACGTGAGGACGTATTAAACAAGCTCAAGCAGATTGTCATGCTGGGACGGCAGGTGGGATTCTTCCTGATCCTCGCCTGCCAGCGCCCGGATGCAAAGTATCTCGGTGACGGTATCCGTGACCAGTTTAACTTCCGTGTCGCGCTGGGGCGTATGTCCGAGCTGGGATACAGCATGATGTTCGGTGAAGTGAAGAAAGAGTTTTTCTTCAAGAACGTCAAGGGGTGCGGCTATGCAGATACCGGTAAGGGTGTCATTACCGAGTTTTATACGCCGGTCGTACCCAAAGGGTATGACTTCCTAAGGGAGATCGGCACACTGGCGGCTGGACTAAAGCAAGTGTGTTCAGATAGGGATATAATGGAGGATTTGCAGTGAATGACAAAGTAGAACGCTTCGTTACAACAAAGGATAGGGACGAAAATATTACGGGAATGGTGCTGTTTCCATACAATGAGGACAAGATAGCAACATGGTTTCATGTAAACGAGCTGGATGAATTGCAGTTCGTAGGAGGTTCGGCATCTGATCTCACCGTACCGGAATTTAATCAGGTCATGCGGGAAGCAGACGGACGGATGCAGAAGGTCGAAAGCAGTATTGACGCTGCTGTGCGTTTCCTTGAAGCGAAGATGCGGGATAATCCGGAGCAGAAAAAAGTTTCCGAAATGGTCTGGCTGGGGTTTGAGGATGCGGCAGTGTGGGAGTTCTGTATGCAGGACAGTTACCGTCCAGCGGATGAGCATGTCGAACTTTCCTTTTCCGGCATACTCCTGCAAGTGACATACCATGTATAGCATTTCTGTCTGCACGCCCCGCCCTGCCGCGCGCGGTGTGCAGCGCGAAAGCCGCCAGCGCGGCAAGGGCGGATGGCGGGCGCG
>NZ_QUIX01000008.1:0-126007 GCF_003480365.1 Butyricicoccus sp. AM32-19
GGTTGTTCCGATGATGATCGACGCAATCAAGGCTGCTAAGGCTGCTAAGTAATCAACTGAATATCGTTCAGATTTGATAGAAAAGCCTCTGTCCGATGGACAGAGGCTTTTTGTGCTGTTTGGGTTCATTGTTCGGCGCCTACACTGGGATACTCAGGGTCGCGGTCAAGATAATATTCGACATGGTAAATCCCGTAATAGTCGTTCACGATTTTGCGGACATCTTCGACGTATTGATTTGTGGATGTGTCGCTGTATACGCCACGCAGTGTTTTATACGGGTTTTGCTCGAAAGTGGTGATATAGTCCTTGGTTGCAGCCGGAAAATAAAGCGATTGCTTGTAATGACCCGGCATGTGTGCCCCTTTGGATGCCATAAATGCAACACACTCCTTGTCTGGCAGGTCGGACAGCCGGATTCCGGTCTGCATATATTCCGAAACCGGCGGCGTGTTTTTGACCGTTACAGCCATAATCGCAATGGTGGCGAACAGCAGGACGAAAATTGCTTTGATTCGTGGCTTCAGCATGGTATCACCGCCTTGTCTTGTATATGTTCATTATACTATAAAATCGGTCCGATTTGGAAGAATAGATTTCGATTGGTTGCGAATTACGGGTGCTTCCATTCTCCATTTTTCATTCTCAATTCTGTGCACAGACCAAAAAGACGCAAAACCCAAAGAGGTACGATTCTCACGAATCGTACCTCTTTCGCTATCCGGATAAGGATTATTCGTCCTTATTTTCAGTTTCTGCGGAAGCCTTTGCATCCTTATGCGTCAGCACCAGCTTATCGTCGGCGGCATCGAGCGTTACGCTGTCGCCTTTCTTGATCTTGCCCTCAAGGGATTCCTCGGCAACAAGATCCTCGACCTCGTTGGTAACAGCGCGGCGCAGCGGGCGGGCACCGTAAACCGGATCAAAACCAGCCTTAGCCAGATGCTTCTTAGCGGCCTCGGTCCAATCCATGGTGATCTCCATATCCTGCATGCGGGCAGCAACCTTGCGGAGCATGCCGTCGGCAATCTGTGCAATCTCGTCCTCATTCAGACGGTTGAACACGATGATGTCGTCGATACGGTTGAGGAACTCCGGACGAACCGCGGTCTTGAGTTCCGCCATAACGTCGGCCTTGATCTGCTCAAAGGTGCGCTCTGCAGCGTCCTCCGGCTTGCCGTCCGCAAAGCCGAGCGACTTGCGGCCGCTGCCGGTGATCTTCTGTGCACCGATGTTGGACGTCATGATGATGATGGTGTTTTTGAAATCTACATGGCGGCCCTGACCGTCGGTCAGGATACCATCTTCAAGGATCTGCAGCAGGATGTTGAATACATCCGGGTGTGCCTTCTCGATCTCATCGAACAGGACAACCGAGTACGGATGACGGCGAACCTTCTCGGACAGCTGACCGCCCTCATCGTAGCCAACATATCCCGGAGGCGAACCGATCATACGAGAAACGGCGTGCTTCTCCATATATTCGGACATATCAATGCGGATCAGCGCATTTTCATCGCCGAACATGGCCTCGGCCAGTGCCTTGCTCAGCTCGGTCTTGCCGACACCGGTCGGGCCGAGGAACAGGAACGAACCGATCGGGCGCTTCGGGTCGCGCAGGCCGACACGGCTGCGGCGGATTGCCTTAGCAACGGCGGTTACAGCCTCGCTCTGGCCGATGACACGCTGATGCAGCGTATCCTCGAGGTGCAGCAGGCGCTGTCCCTCGTCCTCGGTCAGCTGAGCAACCGGAACACCGGTCCAGCCGGAGATAACGGCTGCAATGTCGTCCTCGGTGACAGCACCGTGCGACTTGGTCTGCTGGTCAGCCCACTCCTTCTTGCGGGCCTCCATCGCTTCGCGCTTGGACTTCTCCTCGTCACGCAGCTTGGCGGCGTTCTCAAAGTCCTGACCCTTGACGGCCTCTTCCTTCTTTGCAGCAACGGCGGCAATTTCGTCCTCGAGCTGCTTCAAATCCGGCGGAGTGGTCAGGCTGGACAGGCGAACGCGGGAGCAGGCCTCATCAATTACGTCGATTGCCTTATCCGGCAGGTAACGGCCGGTTACATAGCGGACAGACAGCTTGACAGCGGCTTCAATAGCCTCGTCCGGAATCTTGATGCGGTGATGTGCTTCGTACTTGTCGCGCAGACCCTTCAAAATCTCAACGGCATCCTCGGCGGACGGCTCGTTGATCTGAACAGGCTGGAAACGACGCTCCAGAGCGGCATCCTTCTCAATATTCTTGCGGTACTCGTCAAGCGTGGTCGCGCCGATGACCTGTACCTCGCCGCGGCTCAGTGCCGGCTTCAGGATATTCGCAGCATCCGCTGCACCCTCAGCCGCACCGGCACCCATCAGCATATGCATCTCATCAATGAACAGGATGGTGTCCTTCTTGGCGGTCAGCTCTTCAATGACCTTCTTGATGCGCTCCTCGAACTCGCCGCGGTACTTGGTGCCCGCGATCATGCCGGTCAGGTCGAGCGAAATCAGGCGCTTGCCTTTCAGGGTCTCCGGTACGTCGCCGGAAACAATCTTCTGGGCCAGACCCTCGACAACGGCGGTCTTGCCGACACCCGGATCACCGATCAGCGCCGGGTTGTTCTTGGTGCGGCGGGACAGAATCTGGATGACACGCTGAATCTCCTTGGAGCGGCCGATAACCGGGTCCAGCTTGCCCTCCTTGGCAGCGGCTGTCAGGTCGCGGCCAAACTGGCTGAGCGCGTCCTTGCTGTCAGCGCCGCCGTTTGCAGCAGTGCCAGGCTCGCCGGAAACGCTGTCCTGTACGCCGCCGAGCGCTTCATTCAGCTTCTCGACAAGGATCTGCGGGGTGATTTTCAGGTTAGCAAGCGCGGTCAGTGCCACATTCTGCCCTTCGCGCAGGATGCCGAGCAGCAGATGTTCGGTGCCGACATAGCCGGTGCCCATCTCGTTCGCGGACTGTACGGACAGCTCTACAATGCGCTTGGTGCGCGGCGTCATGCCCTGCGGCGCAGTGGAATCCGGGGTGCCGCGGCCGGACAGCTCCTCGATCTGATGAACGAGAGCTTCGTCGGTCACGCCTGCGGCAGTGAGTGCCTTGGCGGCCGGGCCGCCGCCTTCACGCAGCAGGCCGAGCAGCAGGTGCTCCGAGCCAATGTAGCTGTGACCGAACGAAGCGGCCGCTTCCTGTGCAAGCGTCAGTGCCTGACGGGCACGCTCGGTAAAACGGTTTTGATAGAACATAAATAACACTCCTTTCAGAGTAGGAAAATAGCTTGATTTAGAGGTAAAACGTCCTCGCAGGGGCGCACAGTGTGCGTCCGGATTTCAGCATCGTGGTTGGAGTGGGCGCACACTGTGCGCCCCTGCGGGACAGGTGATTAGTTGAATTGAATAGACTTTGTCGCTTCACGCAGGATTTCCGCGCGTTTCTTATCGCGGTCCTGCGGTGCGCCGTTCAGCATTGCCGGACGGATGTGCTCCTCCAGTGCGTACAGCTTCTGCGCGTCCATGCCGGACAGGAAACCCATCTGCAGACCAATCAGAACATTGGAAATGCACTGTACGGCTTCGCTCGTGTCGATGAGGTAGGCGCTCTTCATCGTGCCTGCTGCGCGGTAAATACGGTCGCGCAGTGCGGGTTCGTTCTGGCTGCGTACCTGCTCGCGCGCTTTCTTCTCTGCGTCGATGATGGTGGTTGCCGTTTCTACTAGCTTGTCGGTCAGCTCTGCGGCAGACGCACCGAGAGTAACCTGATTGGACACCTGATAGAATCCGCCGACCGCCTGCGAGCCTTCGCCGTAGGTGCCGCGAACGGCACAGCCGCGGCTGCCCGCGTAGCCGATGATGCGGTCCATCTGCTCGGTTGCGGTCAGCATCGGCAGATGCAGCATGATGGAGGCGCGGAGACCGGTGCCGATATTAGTCGGGCAGGCGGTCAGGTAGCCGAGACGCTCGTCATACGCGAACGGCAGCGCCGCTTCGATGAGCGAAGCTACACGGTTTGCGGTTTCGAGACATTCCTTCGGGCAAAGGCCGGTGCCGATGACCTGCAAACGCAGATGATCTTCCTCGCCGACCATGATGGACACGCCGCTGTCCTTGGAGACAATCAGCCAGCCGCCGTTCTGCGCCAGCTCGGGGGAGATGAGGTGTTCCTCGACCAGCTGAGAGGCTTCGGTCGAACGAGGGATGATCTGCTTCTTGTCAAACTCCGGACCGATGGTCGGATTTTCTTTCAGTGCAGCGAATATCTTGTCAGCAATTTCACTGTGCTGCTGTTCGGTCAGACGGAACGGATAGCCTTTAATATTTCGTGCCAGGCGGACGCGGCTGGATGCAGCCAGACCGGTAAAGCCGCCGTGAATCTCAAACATACTCATTTCTGTTCGCCCTCCATTCTGCGGATCTCATCGCGCAGGCTTGCTGCGCGCTCGTAATCTTCGCTTTCAACTGCCGCTTTCAGCTGTGCCTTGAGGTCAGCCACCGGGTCAGCCTTGGGCTGTTCGGGCGCCGCCGGTGCCGTGCCGATATGACGCGTTGCACCGTGAATCTTCTGTACATACGGATTCAGAATATCCGCAAACGTGGCGTAGCAGTCCGGGCAGCCGACGCGGCCGGTGCGGCGCAGCTCGCTTTCGGTCATGCCGCAGGTCGGGCACTTGCGCTCGGTGCCGAGCATGGTAGCGGTCGGAGCCGCCTCGCCCAGCATGTCATTCCACAGGCTGCCAAAGCCGCCGCCGAGGAACGAATGGAACGGATCGCTCCAGAAGTGGTTCATCGACTGAAATGCGTTTTCAAACGCACCGCCGAGGTTTTCCTTCTGTGCACATTCCGGACACAGGTGCATCTCACGGGTGACACCGTTTACGATTTCCTTATAATACATGGTAGCTTCATTCTTGCCGCATTTTTCGCATTTCATAAGTCAAAACTCCTCTCTGAGAGATTATATATAATGTAGTGTTTACGGAGAAAAGGGCATCACGTTGTTGCAACGCCCATGACTGCGCATCGGAAAATCGCAGAACGCAGTCTGTCGCGGTCGGTTTTATCAACCTCCGCCAGCGCACCGTCCGAGCAGGCGGACAGCAGCAGCTGACCTTCGCGCTGGGTAAGCAGCTCAGCGGAAACGAGAGCGCGTGTCAGACGCGCCGCGTCGTTCTGGCTTAGCCGTCCGCCAATACCGCGTGCCGCTTCGAGCAGCGTGCGCTGCTTGTCATCCAGCAGGCGGATGATGCGGATGAAACCGCCGCCGCCGCGCTGGCTCTCAACCAGATAACCATGCTCCGGTGTGAAGCGGGTCTCTATCACATAATTGATTTGACTCGGTACGCACGAAAACCGGTCAGCAAGGCTTTTGCGCTGCAGCTCAGCAACGCCGCCGCCGTCTGACAGCATCTCACCGATGAAGTCGGCGATCACATCGGACATTTTCATGGTGTTTCACTTCCTTCCGGGAAAGGCACTCACTCATCTGACCTTCCCTGATCATTGTCTATATTGTATATCCGGAGGCGTCCAAAATCAAGAGAAAAATTTGACCATTTCTGACTATTAAAGAGAGGTAGATAAGGCTAACCATTGGTTTTCTCGTTATATCGCTTTGAATCACGATTTTTCTCGGTTTTTCATAAACTGACCCAAATTGTGTACTATGATAAAAGTTACCAAAGACTAACCACTTATTTTTGTTGCTTTTTTTAAATCTTGTGGTAAAATGATAATTGTAAAATACATTTGGAGGTGCAATACCAATGGCATATGTTATCGGTGGCGGCTGCATTATGTGCGGCTCTTGCGCTGGCGAGTGCCCGGTTGGCGCTATCGCTGAGGGCGACGGCAAGTACGAGATCAACGCTGACGCATGTGTAGATTGCGGTACCTGCGCAGGTTCCTGCCCGGTAGGCGCTATCTCTCAGGGCTAATTCCTGAACACATATAAAGCGAAGTACAAAACCCTGTTCCGTTCGGAATGGGGTTTTTACTTTTGCCTAAAACAGCAGAGCGGTCGGGCATTCTTGGCACCGGATGGTTGGGGTACGCGAACTACGTAAGCGTGTTCGTCCCTTTCCGGACGGCACCTTTTTCTGCACCGGATGAGCGGGGTATTTGAACCGAGCAGGCAGTTCACCCTAACGGGCGGAGAGTTTTTCGCTGAACCTCAGCAGGGAATTGCGCTCTGCGGAGCGCGGGAGACTGCCGCATCCGCGGCGGGGACAAAAAGGAAGGGACACCTGCGGTTTCCCTTCCTCTTTGAACTCCTGCCTTTCCCTTATTAGATAGTCTGGCGCAGACCAGAGACCGGCGACCGCTCCGAAATGGAGGAACGGCAGTCGGGTTACCGCAGCGTTTGTTTTGCAACCTATTCGCAGTTCACAGACAGCGTACTGCTACACATACGGGCTACTCTGCGCAGAGCGCGGCATAGCAGTGCCGCGCAACACTTTGGCACGTTGTAACGCACGGCACCTACGAATTTAGACGTTTGGTACAATTTATCCTCGTAGGTGCTGTCTATCATAACGCGCTAACGAATTGCGCGGCACGGTTATGCCGCGCCTGCGTAGAGTAAACCACCTGTGTAGCAGTAATCTATCTGTGAACTGCGAATATTTCACGAAAGACACGCAACGGTAACCCGACTGCCGTTCCCCCATTTCGGAGCGGTCGCCGGTCTCTGGTCTGCGCCAGACCCTCTAGGGGAAAGGGGAGATACACAAGAGGGTGGAAACCGCAGGTGTCTACCCTCTTGTGCGCCCGCGCGGCGTCAGCGCACATTTCGTTCGCTTCTCAAGCGGCGACTATATATAATAGGAATAGGCGAAGAAAAAAAACACTTGAAATTTCCACACAATATGATATAATGGAAAAACTGAAATTTCAATGCCTTGCAAGCTTATGCTCGCAAGGCGTTCTTTTTTTGCCTTGCGGCATAGACGGGGCAGAAAAAACAATCCAAGTTAGACGAGTTAGGCTTTCTGCTGGCGTATCCGCTGCGGATTTTCGTGGTCGGTCCGTTCTGCCGCGCCGTATTCCGCAGCCGCATGGGCGCGCGCACGCACGTGGCTGATGAGGAGGAACAGGCGATTTCGGAAGGATTTGCTGGATAATGTCAGAAAATAGCGAAACTGGCAGAGTGCACAGAGATTGAATGCGCTGTTTGGTAATTTCGTTCAAAATCACGGAGTAAAAATTGAAATCTTAGCTGGTTCTTTGCGCGAAAAAGAGTATAATATTCTATGCAAAAGGTTATCACATTAAGAAAGGGTGGGAACAATGTCATATGACTTTCTGTTGACGATTGCGATCATCATGTTATTCACAAAGGTATTCGGCCTTACTTCGGAGCGTGTGCATATGCCGCAGGTTGTCGGTGCACTGATTGCCGGTGTGCTGGTTGGCCCGAGCTGCCTCGGCTGGGTAGGCGAGACCGATTTTCTGGTAAAGGCCGCTGAGATCGGTGTAATCATCCTGATGTTTAACGCAGGTATGGATACTGATCTGGACGAGCTGAAAACCACCGGTTTTGCGTCCTTCATTATCGCGCTGATCGGTGTTATCGTGCCGCTGATCGGTGGTGTTGCATGCTATCTGGTGTTCGACAATGATCCGACCGACCCGATGAACATGCTGAAGGCTGCTTTCATCGGTGTCGTTCTGACCGCTACCTCGGTTTCGATCACCGTCGAGACCCTGCGTGAGATGGGCAAGCTGAAAAGTAAAGTCGGTACAGCAATCCTCGGCGCGGCTGTAATCGACGATATCCTCGGTATCGTGGTGCTGACCATTCTGACCGCACTGACTGACCCGTCGGTAAAGCCGATTCTGGTACTCGGCCGCATCGTTGCGTTCTTCGGTTTCGTACTGGTTGTTGGTCTCGTTATGTACCGCGTATTCCTCAAGATGGAGGAGAAGTGGCATCATCATCGCCGTATTGCAATCTATGCGGTAGCATTCGCATTCCTGATGAGCTACGTTGCAGAGCGTTACTTCGGTATTGCAGATATCACCGGTGCATACTTCGCAGGCATCGTAATGTGCCGTCTGTCCTCTGCGCGTGACTACGTTGCAAGCAAGACCAACGTGCTCGGCTACATGCTGTTCTCTCCGCTGTTCTTCGCTTCCATCGGTATTAAGACCAACCTGGAAGGTCTGACCAGCACCATGGCGATCTTCGCAGTGGTACTGACCATCGTTGCAATCCTGACCAAGATCATCGGCTGTGGCATTGGTGCCCGCATCATGGGCTTCCAGACTTATGATGCGTTCTCCATCGGTCTGGGCATGGTATCCCGCGGTGAGGTTGCACTGATCGTAGCACAGAAGGGCGAGCAGGCCGGTCTGATCGACCCGCACATGTTCCCGCCGATCGTACTGGTCGTTATCGTTACTACGCTGGTAACGCCGATTCTGCTCAAGCTCGGCATGAGTAAGCAGACTCCGGCAAACACGGAGTTCAATGCACAGGAAAAGGTGCAGATGCCCAAGGTAAGCCAGCACTGATTGCTGTCGCAGAACCATGGTTCCGTCGGCAAGCAGGAACGGACCGCAGGCTGTTCCAAAGTTGTCCGAAAGTTCCCGTACGGAAATTTTCTCCCTCTCAAAGTCAAAAATCCTGCGCTATCCTTGCGCGGCTTCTCGGCCGCGCTGCGCCGGTACATGCTCCCGGATTTTTGGAATTTGCACGGCAAATTCTATTGAACACGCGCAATGCGCGAAACAACCGTCTGTTTTGAACAGGCGGTTGTTTTTATATGCAAATATCAATTATTCGCTGTATTGAAGCCTTGCGGCAAGTATGCTATAATAGTAGCGTTTAATACTATCTCTTAATGGAGGAAACAACATGAAAGCAACGAAGCTTCTGCCGATTCTGGCGGTCGTGCTGTGCGTTCCGGGGATTGCGCTGCGCGCGCTGCACCTGCTGAACGGTTTTGACGTAAGCACCGGCTTGCCGACGGCAGGCGATAAATGGATCTGGTTCGTGATCGCGCTGTTCGCTATCAGTGCAATCGTATATGCTGTGCTGGCGCTGCCGCTTAAGACGCGCAATAAGGTACCGTTTGAGCAGCTGCTCGGCACGAAAGAGGTGCTGTTCCGCATGGCGGCTGTCGTTGCGGGACTGATTGTAGCGGCGGGCAGTCTGGGTTACCTGTATCTGACCATCACCACGGTAGAGCAGGACGCAGCTGCATGGGCACGCGTTTTGGAGATCGTCTACGCGATCATGGGCGTGCTGACCGGCGGCTGCATGATCGGTCTGGCCAAGGCACAGGGCGTACAGATGACGGAAAAGAGCGCCGCAATGACGCTCGTACCGCTGTTCTGGAGCTGCCTGCATCTGCTGGTCAACTACCGCATGACCTGCACCGATCCGAAGCTGGCGTCGTTCGGCTTTGGTCTGGTTGCCGATGTGATGATTGTGCTGGCGTTTTATGAACTGGCGCGTCTGCTGTTTGGCAAGCCGGCGCCGGCTATGCTGGCGTTCTTTGCCGCAGTGGCGGTCACCATGTCGGTGTCGGATATCGGCGGCTACGGTCTGGCTATGCTGATGGGCATTCCGTCCATGTGGTCGATCAAAATGGTGCTGCGCGGCATTCTGGCTGCAGCAGCGTGCGTTATGCTGGCTGCTGAGCTGTTCTGCCTGTGCCGCTCGGACGCAGCGCAGACGGCAGCCGAGGATTAACAGGGGAGGACACCGAAATGCTGTTTGTATGCTATCCCAAATGCTCGACCTGCCAGAAGGCGAAGGCGTGGCTGCAGGAGCGCGGCGTGGCGTTTGACGAGCGTGATATCAAGCAGGACAATCCGACCGAGCAGGAGCTGCGTGCGTGGCACGAAAAGAGCGGTCTGCCGCTTAAGCGGTTCTTTAATACGAGCGGCCTGCAGTATAAGGCGCTGGGGCTCAAGGATAAGCTGCCGGCCATGACCGAGGACGAGCAGTATGCGCTGCTCGCGACCGATGGCATGCTGGTCAAGCGCCCGCTGCTCATCGGAGAGGACTTTGCTCTTCCGGGTTTTAAGGTAAAAGAATGGGAAGAAAAGCTGAAATAAGGCACAAAAACAGACGAACCCTTGTGGTTCGTCTGTTTTTTTGTTGGCAATATGAGTTAAGAGTGGAGAGATTTAACACCGAGCAGTGATTATACCCGCAGGAAATGAATAATCTGCACAAACCAACGAGTTGCGCGACACTGTCATACTTCAGAGTACCTTCTCTTGCCCTTCGGGCAATTCACCTTGTGCCGCGCCTGCGTAGAGTAGCCGACCTGTGTAGCAGTACGGTAAGCGAAATGCGAATATGCGGATACAACGCGGAAGAATAAATCCTCTGCCGTACTCCTTTTCCTGCTTACGCAGTCTACCATCTGCACCCAAGGTAGGCTACCAAGGGAAACGGGTGTTCAAAGAGGGTAGAAACCGCAGATGTCTACCCTTTTTGCTCCCGCGGCGAGCGTCGCATCTCTGCATGAAATTGTGATAAGAAAAAAGTGAGAACAAATGTTCACATATGTGTTGACAAACACGAGGATCTGGTGTAAAATATATCTTGCTTATCGGGCAAGATACGGAACGGTATCGAAGTGGTCATAACGAGGCGGTCTTGAAAACCGTTTGTCCGAAAGGGCGCGTGGGTTCGAATCCCACCCGTTCCGCCAATCACGAGATTGCGCGCGGAGGGTTCGATCGAGAATAACTCCGCGCACAACTTAACACCTTGACATGGAGACATACCCAAGCTGGTGAAGGGGCTCCCCTGCTAAGGGAGTAGGTCGAGAAATCGGCGCGAGAGTTCAAATCTCTCTGTCTCCGCCATGAAAGCTGCACTTTTTATTGCGAAAAGTGCAGCTTTTCTGCATTTATAGATAGAAAACGATAACTTTTAGAACGACTTAATTTTCCTTGACAGCAATCGTGACAGCAACGGGCTAATTTACGGCTCCCAAACTGGAGATCAGCTCCTCCATACGGGCGGCACTGCTGCGCTGCATTTGGTCACTGACATGAGCGTAGGTTTTCAGCGTAAACGAAGCTGTACTGTGACCTAAATTCGTCTGCACGGTCTTAATATCATCGCCGTTTTCCAGCGAAATCGTAGCGAATGAGTGGCGCAGAGAATGAAACGTATAATCCCCCATACCGCAGGAACGCAGCAGACGCTTGAGGTGCTTGTATACGGTCTGGTGGTTGAGTGCGCGGCCAAATTCATTGGTGAAAACCAGATCAAACGAATTGTTCCACAGCGGTCCGGCGGCTAAACGCTGACGCTGCTGCTTGGTGCGCTGCTTCTGCAAGGTAAGCATAGCGGTGTCAGCCAGAACAATACGCCGCTGCTTGTTCTCTTTCGGGTCAATGAGCGTATAGCTGTAATCACCTTTCTTGCATTTCTGCTGGAGCTGCTTGCGTACAACAAGGCTGTTTCGGTTCCAGTCAATATCAGCCCAGCGCAAGCCGAGAATTTCGGACTGGCGCATACCGGAGAAAATATCGAGGAAGAACAGATAATAGAATTCGTCCTTGCGAATCAGATCGAGAAACTGATTCAGCTCGGCAGAGGTGATCGCTTTGGCGCGGGTTTGCGTTACACGCGGCAGAGAACAGAAGTCGGCAACATTGCGCTGTAAGATCTCATCGCGCTGTGCAGCGGTCAACAGGGCGTGCAGCGTGCCGAATACGGTGTGTACAGTCTTGGGGGCAAGCCCTTTACCGCCTGCGCCTAAAGACGAAGCAAAGCGCTGTACCTCGCGGTGGGTGAGGTCGGTCAAACGGCGAGTACCCAGTGCGGGAAGAATATGCAGCCGAAGATTTTTCTCGTAACTGCGCTGTGTGGAATCGGTCAGCGTGGCAACGTGAGTTGTCATGTATTCTGCGGCATATTCGGCTACCGTGATTTTACGCGGTTCCTGAAAGGTGCCGTTGTCAATACTGGAGGTTGCAGCACGCAGTTTCTCTGCGACTTCTTTCTGTGTTTGGCCGTAAATGGTATGACGACGAGGCTTTCCGGTTTCCGGATCGTAACCGGACACATACTGACCCTGCCAGCGGCCGTCTTTCCGCTTGGTAATAGAGCCGCTTCCGGCTTCACGCTTTTTATTTTTTCGTGCCATAAGTAAAAGAATACTCCTTTCCGGCACATACAGTTCGGTTGTATGTAAATAGTATAGCACAGGTATGCAAGTTTTGCACAAGCTGGGGATAAATGCTGTGCGTGAGATAAGATGAGGGCAAGGTTTTAGACCTTGCCCTCTGCTGCATATTCAGGCACTTTTCTTGGCGGCGTCCTCTTTGAGCCATTGCATCAGTGCATCGTGTGTTACAAGCAGGCGGCGGCCTATTTTGAGTGTTGGGAAATCTTCACGGTGAAAGAGCGCATAGGCAGCGCTACGGCTTATGCCGAGCAGTTCAGCCAGATCACGGGCGGATAAGGTGATACATTTTACTTGTGCTGCCATAGAATCAGACCTCCGTATTGCCTAAGTACTGCTGCATGAGCGACCGGACCGTGATAATACGGCCAAGCGGCAGTTCGAGTGGAATAGGAAGACCGGGTGCAATCTCTCTGAGGTGGTTCAGCGCATCGTGCTGTGCGTCTAGGTAAGAGCAGTGTGAGATTTGACGTTTAGGAGAGCAGATGTACTTCCGGAAACATTCGTTTGCCTGATCCCAGTTGTAGGCGATCATAACGGCATTGCTGCCCTTGAGAACATAGTAGCGGCCATTTTTGCTTTTGTAGTTATTTTTATGCTTACCCATAATTTGTTTCTCCTTATTGGTTCGATAGTTTAATTCCGATGTACCCATTGTGGGTCTTGTCACCGATCCGTATTTTTTTCGGCTTGACTTTATTCGCAAGCTGGCTGCGCAATATGCGCGAAAAGCGTGTTCGATCAGTTATAATCGGCAAGTCGTGTCCCACGCAATAGGCGGTGCAGGCTTCGTGCAGGTCTTGCGTAGAGGTAAAGCTGTTATCGTCGGTCAGGATACAGCAATCATTTAGAAATGCAGCGATATTCTGGTTTTCGGACATAGGCGATGCATAGGACTGGGATAACAGTTGATCGACGAGGGCCTGTCCTGCAAAAATGTACTTGTCCGCAAGCAGACGGTGATATGCGTGGATTGCGCGGAGAAAGATGCCGTCCCGCTCGGCAAGGATTTTCTGCGTGAGTAGATGATCCTGCTGTTCCGTAGGGATAGAGAACCGAAAAGGTATCACCACCATGCGGGATAACAGCGCCGTATCTTCTTCGGCCATCCGAATCGGAAAGTTCGATGCGAACACGAGATTGATCGCTGGTGCCATGGTTGCAAGCGGCTTATACTTTTCCTCCACTGTCATAAGATCGCGTCCTGTGATCTGTTTGAGCGTTGCAACGGCCTGTGCCGAGAGCGTACGATTAGGAAGATCACCGCAGATATTGAGCTTCTTTTCAATCAGGGCTGCACCGGAAAAACGATCGCCAAGACGGTAAAGATCAAGTGTGCTCACAGCTTCGGGATTGAACATAGAGCGCAGCAGCTCAAGCAGCACGCTTTTGCCGCTGTTGCTGACACCTTGCAGCAGGAAGAATACCTTACCATCGGTATCACAGGCAAAAATATAGCCGAGCATTTGCCAGATACGCATTTGCAGAGCGTAATCATTTCCGGTGATAAAACCTATGAAATTGTCAAAGTGCGGCGTACCATGGCACAGAGTAGGCAGCGATACATTCAGACAATGTGTGAAAAAGTAGGCAGGAGTATGCGGCGATATGGTGTTCGTTGTCATATCATAGATACCGTTCTGGATGCAGAGCAGCGAATGGTTGCCTGGTGGTTCAGCAAGCAGCTTGGAATTGCTGAGCAGGAAGACTTCGATGTCCTCGAAAACCCGCTTGCTGCTGTGTTTTTCAATGTCGGAAGTACAGAGCGCGCGCATCAGGCGGCGCAGCTCACCGGTCTGCAATAGGTGATACCAGCCGTTCGCATACCAGTAAATGTGCTCTTGGTAGATGCGGATTTTTCCAGTTGCGGCAATGTGGTTGGCGATAGTCGCGGCATTGGCCGCTTTGGGACGCTCTATTACAGGTGGACAAACGGCTGTTTCTGTTGGCGCAGGCTGATTCTGTGGAATCGAAACTGCTACCTGCTGTGTAGGCGCACAGGAAACCGGTGGCAGAGCGGGAACGGACATAGCTTTTTCTGGACTGCCTGTATTGTTGGTATACTCCTGTTGTGATATAGTAATATCAGAGGAATTGGAACAAAATGCAGACAGGACATTGTTCATCACATCTTCTGGCGATGCTGTCGGTGAATCGGCGGGTATTGCTTTGTTGCTTCCGAAGTTGATCGCATCAAAGAGGATGGGAATAGCGTATCCGTTTTTGTCCAGTGGGTAATTGTTTGATGTCGTAGGAATACCTCCTTGTTTTGGTGTTAGAGGCCTCTTCGTGCTATATATTACATGATGTGATATGTGGTTTGCAAATTGTGAAAAACGCGAAAAACGATGATTTTTGAAACTTTTTTGGATGTGTGCGGCGTGTGATAAAAATAAAGTGGCAACAGTAATAATTGTGATGCTCAAAAAGTTTACAGTGCTCGCATAAAAGGTAATTTTTTCAAAAGTTGAAGGAAGCTAAAATTATGCTGGGTAATGAAGAAGAAAAGCAGAAAATGGCAGATAACGGTGAGGGCGATAAGTGTCAGAATAGCGAAAAAAATGCTGTCAATCCAGATGAGATTATTGATGACAGCGAGATGGAAAACAAGCAAGATGCGGCAGAAAGCGAAGCGGCTGTTGATGAAAATAACGAAAAAGGAAAACCTTGTTTAATACCAGAATTACAAGCAAAGTCGCGTAATATAGGAGTAGCGGTTCCGACAAAATTACAGATTGATGCAAAGACTTTTAGCGAACGGTACAGGATGTTAAGAGAAGAGAAAAATATCTCCAATGACAAAGTTGCGGCGAGGATAAAGGAGTTATCGGAAGAGGAGAAAAGGGTTGATGCATTGAAGCAGTCGTTGTGGAAGGTTGAACAGGGGAAGAGTAAATCTGAATGGATATGTCGTGGGGCTGCAAAGGTATTTGGGGTTAGTGCTGAATATCTGGGAGGACAGGTAGATTGTCCTCGTGTAGTTCGTACGAATAACGATGATACTATTGAAAGAAGTGATATATTATTGTTTGAGCCTATTATTGTTTCAGGTCGACCATCGGATAAGGTAAAAGAGGAGCAAAGGAAGAAAGAACAGGTTACTATTCAAGAATTTATTGAGAAAGAGGATGGTTTAGTAAATACTCAAGGGAATAACGAAAAAATAGAATCAATATATTCTGATATTTTTTATCATATAGCGCACGCAGAACTTGAAGAACAGGAAAATTTTATTAAGTGTTGGGAATTGCAAAAGAAATATACTGCTAATCCAGAGCAACTTACACCAGATGAACGAAAAAAGTTTAAGCGCAGATTAACGTTTCATAAAAAAACTTCATTAGCTGGAGAGCATAAATATCATGTCATTTGGGATTTGATTTTTAGCAATGAAGAGTTGTTTGAGGTGTTGTATGAAATTGCTTCTGATCCGCTCAATAATAAAGAGCAGTTGCGTGATATGATGATAAGAAATTATGAATATACGAAAAAACAGTTCAAATAGTTCTTAAAGAATAAATTTGTTCCGCGTTCTGCGTTCCGCATAGATACTTTTTCCACAGTGTATAATAAGAATAATAGTAATAATAAGTATAAGTGTAAAAAGTATACCGTCAGAACGCGGAACGCGGAACACAGAAGATTTACCCCATTTATGTGTGCATAAATGGGGGATTTGTACTATTTCTGTAAATAAGCGTATTTTCAATTATATATTATCTCCATGAAGTATCAATAACCCAACAAATACTGAATGGAGGAAACCAAAATGAAAGATACTCGAATTTGTGACAACTGCGGTGCAGAGCACTCAATCAGCAAGATGTTTGAGGTAGAGGGTGACTGGCTCTGTGAGGACTGTGCCCACCATTTGACCGTAATCTGTGACCACTGTGGCGACCGCATCTATCAGGAAAGCGCCGTTGAGGACGATCATCACACGCTCTGCGAGGGCTGTTTTGACGAGCACTATGTCCGCTGCCACGACTGTGGCTGCATCCTGCGCAGCTATGATGCCTACTTCGATGACGACGATCATTCCTATTGCTCGGATTGCTGGGACGATCACGAGGGCGCGATTCACGACTACAACTATATGCCTGACCTTGTGTTCCACGGCAAGGGCCTGCGGCATTTTGGCGTAGAACTGGAAATCGACGAGGGCGGCACGGTAAACAGCAACGCGCAGAAACTGCTGGACATTGCTAACGCAAACGCCGAAAACCTGTACATTAAGACAGACGGCAGTCTGGATGAAGGCTTGGAACTTGTCACGCATCCCATGACATTGGAATACCATCTGAACGAAATGCCGTGGGAGCAGGTACTCTGCAAAGCACAGCGCATGGGGTATCTCAGCCATGCAGCAGGAACCTGCGGCCTGCACGTTCATATCTCTCGCTTGGCATTTGGCTGTACCTACGAACAGCAGGAGGCCGCAATCGCCCGCCTGCTCTACTTTGTAGAGAAATTCTGGGCTGAGCTTCTGCGGTTCAGCCGCCGTACGCAGAGCCAGATGAACCGCTGGGCGGCTCGGTATGGTATCCGTCTTACGCCGTCCGAGCAGATGAGCCACGCGAAGAACTCTTGCGCCGGACGTTACACGGCGGTCAACCTTACGAACTCTGACACCGTAGAAATCCGGATGTTCCGCGGAACCTTGAAATTAAACACACTGAAAGCCACTTTGCAGATGGTCAACCATCTTGTCGAGGTGGCTGTTTCTTTGTCCGATTATCAGGTACAGGACATGAGCTGGTTTGACTTCCTCGACGAAATCAAGGAGCCGGAACTTATCCAGTATCTTAAGGAACGCCGCCTGTATGTCAACGAACCTGTCACCGCAAGCGAGGAGGAATGAGTATGTGCAGTCTGTTTGGCTTAATCGACTTCAAAGGTGTGCTCAACACTCACACGAAAAACAAAATTCTGAATACGCTGGCTCGTGAGTGTCAGGTGCGCGGCACGGATGCGACCGGTATTGCCTATAACTTCAACGATCGTCTGCGCATCTACAAGCGTCCGATTCCTGCTCGGAAAATGAAAATCCATATTCCGCACGGCGTGAACGTTGTCATGGGACACACCCGTATGACCACACAGGGTAATGCACAGTTTAACCAGAATAACCACCCGTTCCTTGGTCATGTTGACAGCGGTGCTTTTGCACTCGCGCATAACGGCGTTCTCTGGAACGATAAGGAACTCCGCGCTACGGAAAATCTTCCGCTGACGAGCGTAGAAACAGACAGCTACATTGCCGTCCAGCTCTTAGAGAAGAACAAGACCCTCGACTTTGACAGCCTGCAAGCTATGGCTGAAAAGGTCGAGGGTTCTTTTGTGTTTACGGTGCTGGATAAGAACGATGCTATCTGGTTTGTGGTTGGCGATAACCCGCTGTGCATCATGTTTTACGACGGCTACCTGCTCTACGCTTCCACACAGGAAATCCTGTGCAAGACCACCAAGAAGTTAAAGCTGAACACACCCTCTGACATTCTGGAGCCAAAGGAGGGCGAGATTTTGAAGATCGACCGAGCGGGACATATCACTACCGGCAGCTTTATGCCGAAAACCAGCTATGAGCACTGGTGGCGGCGTTATCCCTATTACCGCGACTATTATGAGGACACACCTGCCCACTACGACGATTTGTTCAGCGTAGCAAAGGCGTTCGGCGTAACGGCAGATGAAATTCAGGTGTTGCTCGACTACGGCTGTTCAGAGGAAGAGATCGAAGAAATGCTGTACGACCCGCCGCTGCTCCATGAAGTGACCGGAGAGCTGTTATATGCATACTAAGAGAGGAGGACGAATAACATGGGTTTATTCGGCGTGCTTTGGGTACTCGGTGAAGTGCTGGAAGCATTGGACGATCTGCTCGATCTGACCGATGATGTGTAGTTTCAAAAACGCCTGACTTTCGGCACATTGATTTTGAAACGAGTTTTGGAACAAAAACTGCCCTCGGAATACCACATTCCGAGGGCAAATTTTTTTGTTTCATAAACGAAGATTTTTGCAACAGGAGGACGATATGAAGCACTATAAATTCGGATATGCCCGTGTCAGCACCGAACAGCAGAACCTTGCGCGACAGCTTGATATGCTGACACAGTACGGCGTGGACTACATTTTCAATGAGAAAATGACCGGCACCAAACGCGATCGTCCGGAGCTGAACAAACTGCTCGACCGTATGATGGAGGGCGACACGGTGGTGATTGAGAGCCTGTCCCGCTTGGGCCGCAGCACTAAAGACCTGATTGAGCTGGTGGAACTGTTCCGCGAACGCGGTGTGCATCTGGTCAGCCTGAAAGAGCAGATCGACACCTCCACACCGGCAGGCAAGCTGCTGTTTACGCTGATGAGTGCCGTCGCGCAGTTCGAGCGTGATGTGATTGCAGAGCGCACCAAAGAGGGTTTGGATGCCGCCAGAGCACGCGGCCATATCGGCGGCAGACCGCGCACCAATGCACAAAAAGTCAAGCAGGCTGTGAAGCTCTATCATACCAAACAGTATACCGTTCGGGAGATTGAGGAGCTGACCGGGGTGAAGAAGGCAACGTTGTATCGGAATCTAAAGTAGCAATCATCCGCATTAACGCTCTTCCACAATAACGCCAATAATCTGAAAATCTGTGACTTCACCATATATAATGTACCTTCATGAACCAACATATCTCCTTCATATTCAGAACCATATCCCGTTTGGTTCATAAAAGTCTGACCGCCTAAGTGACAAGGCATTGTGAAGGGTATCCTTGCCCCCTCTTTAATCTTCCCTTCCGGAATACGAGATAATTCCTTGAATAGTTCGGCAGCAAAAGAAGGGCGTCGTAAATAAGTACTGGAGATATATGCTCCGGAGAGCTTCTTTAAACCTGTCATGGTAAGAATATCTTTCGTCTTTATTACCTGATAAGGACTTCTCATGACAACCAGCGATAAACTCTTCCAATTAGATGTAATACCAAATTTTCTAAATACTAAAAACTTCTTTTTAGAATAATAGAACTTATCCATAATCGGTGTAGTTTTGGTCCTTGCATCTAAAAATGCATACATAGAATTATCTGCATTCACCTCATAAATGCAAGAAACACACGAATCAGCAATCTCCTGCCGTTGAATATTATTTAATTGCTGATACAGCTCAATTTGCTGTTTCTCTGCATCATCTATTTGATGCCGCAGATTTTCAATCAATTTATCAAGATCCGCAATTTTCTGATTAATTACATCCTTAGTATTCATAAAGCACTCTCCTTTTCCCTAAATTACTCTAACAACGGCTGGTTCTGTGCCTCCAATTTGGTATTGCACGCAATGATGCCGCATCGCTGGTACAGACACTCTATAATGACCACATCACACGCGTTTCGCGGGTACAGCACAGCATGGCCTGCGGCTTTGAGAAGCGCCTGCGTTTCCTCTACCGTAAGCTGAAAGCCAAATGCAAGCTGTATCAGCTTGTCCCGTGTCGGTGTATAAATACCGTCGAAAAGCTGGTAGCCATAGGTACGCGCCAAGCCTGCCGCACGGATTACTGCCGCTCTTGTCAGCTGTTTGCGTTCCAGCAGGTCCGCTAACAGCTCCGGTACGGTTTTATTCTGCAACTCGTCAGCGTTCTCCTGAACAAAGGCTGCTGCATCTGGCTTGCTGCGCAGAATATCCATCAATTCGCCTGTGGTCTTTTCCATCTGTATCACCGTTTCTGTCATCTATTGATTCCCATTATAACACAGAACCTTTTCCGCTTAAAATCAAATTCTAATCTGATCTGAACTCATCAGTAAAACCGCATCGGAGGCATTACAGATGAACAACAATAAGAAAACTAAGAAAAAGCGTCACAACGGTGAGGGCAGTATCCGCCAGAAACCGAATGGGCGCTACGAAGTCCGTATCTCCGGCCGAGATATGGAAACCGGTAAATCGACTCGTATTTCCAAGTACGCCGATACACTTGATGAAGCTGTTGATATACAGCACGCTTTGAGTGTCGCTATGGTACAGACACCGCAGTATTTACAAAACAATACGACCGTAGGCGAATGGCTGGATAACTGGCTGACGACTTATATGCAGCACACGCTCAAGCAGTCCACCTATAAGAGCTATGAAACCTATGTCCGCAAGCATTTCAAACCGTCGCTCGGCACTATCAAGCTGAAAGAGCTGACCCCGCGTACGCTCCAGATATTCTACAACTACAAGCAGGAGCAGGAGAAATTATCTCCCAAAACCATTTCCAATCTGAATATGTGTTTACATAAGGCTCTTGCGCAGGCACAGTCCGAGGGACTGATTCTCTCCAATCCGTCTGGCAGTGTAAGCCTGCCGCCGCTCATCAAACCGCATATTGAGGTTTTGACCCGTGAACAGCAGGCCCGCTTGGTGCAGGCAAGCTATCAGTTCCGGTATGGCGTATTCGTGCGGATGACCTTGGTAACTGGCTTACGATTGGGTGAGGTCGTCGGCCTGCGCTGGTGTGATATTGATTTCTATACGAATATGCTTCATGTCAACCAGACACTCAATCGTTTACAGCGCTATGATGATGACGAGGCCGACAGCAAAACCGAGATCGTTACGCAGACACCGAAATCGCAGAACAGCATCCGCAGTATCCCCATGCTGCCCGAACTAGTGATGGACCTCCAGAACTGGCGAACCGTGCAAATGCAGGATGCCGCCGCGCTAGGCACTGCCTACTTCGACAGCGGTCTGATTGCTACGCAGGAGAACGGCCTCTATGTCGAGCCTCGCCTCATGCGCGAATATTATCAGAAGATGCTGGCTACGGCCAATTTGCCGAACTACAACTTTCATGCACTGCGGCATACCTTTGCGACCCGTGCAATGGAGCAGGGCATGGATGCGAAAACGCTTTCGATCCTGCTGGGACATTATTCTGTTGGATTTACGCTGGATACCTATGCTCATGTGCTGACTGACCAGAAATGGACTGCGATGCAAACGATGGCGAATATGTATAATATGGAGCCGCCGCTGCGTCAGCCGATCCAGTTCTTTTGAGAGAGAAATAAAGCTGCCCCGAGCGGGCAGCTTTATTTTTTTGCCTAAATCTTATAGTAATTTCTTCAGCAATCGATCCATCTTTTCATACTGTCCTGCAGAATCTATTCCTTCTATTAAGGGGAATATTTCTATAAATGGATAGATTTCAGTGCCTAATATTTGCTTATCATATGCTGTTTGCAGTCGTTCCTTAGACTTGCATTTACCATACATAATACAAAGACCGCATACTAATTCATTTTCCTCGATTGGACTAATTGAAAATAAATACTTAAACACCAAATCTTTTACATAATAGCGTCGTACACTACTATAATCACTAAATTTTGCATCTACGATCATATATTGGGAATCGCCATTTTCTTCAATTTTAATCAGAAAATCTGGCACATAGTAATGACCGCCTTGCCTACAGTCATCTTCATTACCCGCATACACAGATATAGAATTATTTCTATACAACCCGATACCATTTACAGAGCGCTGATCTGTATCAAAAATTACAGGCTGATAATATAAAGTAATCCTTTTCTGACCATTTTTTAATACAAATGTATTTCGTACAGAAGTATTTTTGTATTTCCATCGTTTTGATACCGGATATACGCAACGTCTAGAAGACTCCAATGAATACCCTCTATCTCTGAAATAGCAAAGGAATTTCGCCAAAAGATAACTTTCATACAAAGCTGAAATTTTAATAAAGGAGAGCATAAAATGTTCTTTAGAAAAATTATATATTCCAAAACTAAACCATTGATGAATTCTAACGAATATTCGATTATATTGTGGAACGGAGAGAAAAATTGCAGTCGGTCTAGGGGGTACTATATGTTGATCTAGGGGGATACGAAGAATATCACTATACATTCCCCATAAATATGTAAATTTTTCAGACAATTTCTCCAACTGAGTCTTTCCATCCTCTATCATTTTTCTTGTTTCAGAAAACATAAAAAATGATGAATAAATGTACTCTGAGCTATAATCTTCATCATTGGGGATTTTACTTAATAGATTACAGCAATATCCTTGCAAAGATTGTACCGAATCAATCATATTCCTTAGAAATGCTAAAATCACTCTATTCTCATATATATCATATGAGCGTGTATTTTGAACAGTTTCTGTTTTCTGTGGTTGATACACACGATTTCCAATAAATATACCTTGCGTACTATTTACTTGCCGCAAGTACTCTGGATGCGTTGCTGTATATGACAGCGTTCCCTGCGTCACATATTGTATTCGCTCTAGTCTCTCAATTACAGACATCTTTTCCAACTTGAATCTGCTATTAGCTTTGAAATATCCATAACTACTCTCATATATAGCTGCAATCTCTTCTGCTAACAAAATCTGTGTCGCAAGACTA
Source organism: Butyricicoccus sp. AM32-19 (assembly GCF_003480365.1). Lineage (NCBI taxonomy): Bacteria > Bacillati > Bacillota > Clostridia > Eubacteriales > Butyricicoccaceae > Butyricicoccus > Butyricicoccus sp. AM32-19. Next base: position 22,555 of record NZ_QUIX01000008.1, read on the forward strand.
CGGTACCCATTCTCTTTAAGCCCAGATGGTTTTTTCGGTTTGAGTTCTCCATTTAACAAAAGCCATTCTTGATTATTATAAACAAATCTAGCCATTGCTTCTACCGAATTATTAAGTTCCTCTCGTCGCACCAAAATCGGTAAATACTCTGAATTCAGCGTACATTCTTGTCCATCTACTAATATAAGCGTAATAGACAACTCCGCAAACCCATAACAATCTAGAAAAATTCGTCTATTGCTTATCCCTCGACTAGGAAAATAAATTCGTCCATTATTGTAAACAGAGGACTCAAGCACATCATTGACATATACACGAACATCAGCAATTCGGTTCAAATCTTCACAATTCAATCGCATTTCATAACTTAAATCAGCGAAAATTTTATTGTTATTGCCCGTAGAATTCTCTATAATATGCTCTAGTCCAGCTTGGCGATTATCTATCCACCTACAAACTTACCCCCAGAGAACTTGCAATGAAAATTATCCTGGATGTGATCGAGAATACCGGAATTACAGCCACCGCAGGTATTGGTACGAATCTTTATTTATGTAAAGTCGCAATGGATATCTTGGCAAAACATATCCCTGCGGATGAGAACGGCGTGCGCATCGCAGAGCTGGATGAGATGACCTACCGTCAAACCATGTGGTCGCACCAGCCACTCACCGATTTCTGGCGGGTTGGACGTGGATACGCCAAGAAGTTAGAGGCACACGGAATGTTTACCATGGGCGATGTTGCGCGAATGTCGGTATGCAATGAGGATCTTCTTTACCAGCTCTTTGGGAAAAACGCTGAGTTGTTGATTGACCATTCGTGGGGCTGGGAACCCTGTACCATCCAAGCGGTTAAGGCATATCATCCCAGTGAAAACAGCCTTGGTTCCGGTCAGGTTCTGCATTGCCCGTATTCCGCAGAAAGGGCTCGGTTGGTGCTGAGAGAAATGGCAGAGCAACTGGCACTGGATTTGGTGAGTAAGAAGCTGATGACCGACCAGATTGTTCTGACGGTCGGCTATGACATTGAGAACCTAACTGATCCGGCACGGCGAAATCGTTATCATGGCCCAATAGTCAAGGATCACTATGGCCGCGAGGTTCCAAAGCACGCCCATGGAACCGAGCGCCTGAACGATTATACCTCTTCTACAAAGAAAATCATGGGGGCAGCTACAGCGCTCTTTGATCGTATTGTGAATACCGACCTCATGGTGCGGCGACTTAACATCGTTGCGGGTCGGGTGATTTCAGAGAGTGAGGCGATGGCCAGAGAGGGCAAATTTGAGCAGATGGATCTGTTCACCGATTATGCTGCCGTTGAGGCTCGTCGAAAACAAGAGCAAGCAGAACTGGATCGGGAGCGAAAAATGCAGGAGGTTATGCTCACTATTAAGAAGATGGTGCCCATACGAACTATGAATTATCGGCGCATAGACCGCACGGTTGCAGGACATATTCGACCCATCCGTTACAGCTGTACCCTCAGTCTGTGAGGGGGAACATCGTATAGGAGAAGGCGGCAGCGGGATGAATCTGCTGTGGCTGCAGATAAACTTTGCGCGCTTCCAAGCTGAGGAGTTTACACTGAATTTGGGATGGCCGCTATGCCCGTGTCAGCCTGCCCAGTGGAAACTTCAGCAGCACACACGCTTCTGTAACGGCTGTGTCGGCTGACAGAAGCGTGGAATGGGCTGGAACTTTAATCAGTTTTTGTGGATACAGTGGTCAAAACATCCATAGACTCCCTTGAGCCGCTGGCGGCTCAAGGGAGTTTTTTACGATAAATTCAGATTCCTCGATAAATCTCGATTTGCCCTTGCATAAAGAAAAAAATAAATGTATAATTATTAGACACTTGATTGTGAGGAGTGCAGAGAAGAATGTCCATTGAAACGTCGAAAAAGAAAAAAGGCATCCAGATGCCCCACACGTACATTATTCTGTTTCTGATCGTGTTGGTTGTCTGCCTGCTGACCTACGTGATTCCTGCCGGCCAGTTTGAGCGCCAGGAGGATGCCAGCGGCCGTATGCTGATTGTACCGGGTACATACACTCAGGTGGAATCGTCACCGGTTTCACCGCTGGAAATCCCCATGGCTTTTGTGAGAACTCTGGGCAGCTCCAGCGTAAACGAGATCATCTTCTTTATTTTCATCATCGGCGGCGCCTTTGAGCTGATTATGCAGACAGGGATGATCACCGCCTTTTGTGCCAAGCTGGGCAAGATGTTTGCGGGAAAAGAAAAGCTGCTCATCCCCATCTTCATTACGGTCTTTGCCGTAGGCGGCTTCACCATGGGAATGTCTGTGGAGGTTCTGGTGTTTGTGCCTATTGGGATTGCAGTGGCCAAGGCAGTGGGCTATGATACCATCACAGGTACAGCCATGATCGCCATGGGCTCCATCGTGGGCTTTACGGCGGGCATCTATAATCCCTTTAATGTGGGTGTGGCTCAGTCCATCGCGGGTGTGACTCCCATGTTCTCCGGAGCCTGGTATCGCTGGATTATCCTGGTGGCGTTTATTGTTGTGACCAGCCTGTATATTATTCATTACGCGGAGAAGGTAAAGAAGAATCCCTCCAAGAACCTGATGGGGAACGAGGATTCCAACCTGGAGGATGTGGATGTATCTGCGATTGAAGTGACCGGACGGCACAAGCTGATCCTTCTGGCCGTTGTCATCGCGCTTGCCGTTTTGATTTACGGCGTGGCCTACTTGGGATGGTTTATCACCGAAATGGCTACTTTGTTTTTGGCGCTGGGTGTGGTATGCGGTATTCTGGCCGGGTTCAGCGGCAACAAGATCTGCGATCTGTATGTGCAGGGCATGGCCAATATCACCTTCGGTGCGATGATTGTGGGAGTGGCCGGTACGATCAATACCGTTATGGTGGACGGCATGATCATTGATACCATTATCAATGCCTTGGCCAATGCGATTGTGGCACTGCCCAGCTCGGTAAAGATCATCGGTATGTTCCTGGTGCAGAACATCATCAACCTGCCCATCAACTCTGGTACGGGCCAGGCGGCAGCCACCATGCCGATCATGGCGCCTGTGGGCGATCTGGTGGGCCTGACCCGCCAGAGCACTGTGCTGGCCTTCCAGCTGGGTGACGGCCTGACCAATGCCATCTACCCCACTTCGTCCACCATGCTGGGATTTTTGGCTGCGTCCAAGATTCCCTATTCCGTGTGGCTGAAGTACGTCATTAAGCTGGTGATTTTGCTCAGCCTGGTTTCTATGGCCTTCCTGGCTTTGGCTGTGGTGATCGGTTACTGATCCGTTTAGAGCTGGCCGCCGCAACTGCATGGCGCGACGGCAGGATATTATAAATTTCAAAGATATAGGATGGGACATGCCATGGAAGAAATTCAGAAGCAAATTGCGAATATCGTTTCAGAGCTGATGCCGCAGCTGTGCGCGCTGAGCGACGAAATTTTTGATTACGCCGAGCCGGGCTATGAGGAGTACCGCTCCTCAGCTGCGCTGACAAAGTGGCTGCGAGCCCACGATTTTGAAGTAACCATTCCCTACGCCGGGCTGGATACGGCTTTTTGTGCCGTGTACCGCCACAAGGGAGGGCGGGCTGCCGGAGGGCGCGCAGTAGGATTTTTAGGGGAATATGATGCGCTGCGGGGCCAGGGACATGGCTGCGCCCACCATATGCAGACCCCTGCCATGATCGGCGCGGCAATGGCCCTGCGGGGAGTGCTGGAGTCTTCGGACCAGCCCTTTGAGATCCATGTGATCGGGACGCCCAGCGAGGAGTCGCTGGACGGAGGCAAAAACGAGATGGCCGCCCACGGCGGGTTTGACCATATTGATGTGGCCTTCATGGTGCACGGCAGCACATTGACCCAGCTGGAGACGCCCTCTCTGGCTCTGATCGAGATGGATGTGGAATTTCACGGCAAAACCGCCCACGCGGGTATTGCGCCTTATGCTGGGCGCAGCGCAGTGGATGCGGTGACCATGCTGCAGACAGGGCTTGGGCTCATGCGCAATCACCTCAAGGATTCCAGCCGGGTGAGCAATATTGTGCTGGCTGGGGGGACGGCAGTCAACTCCGTGCCCGATTTTGCCAAGGTTAAGGTAGAGATCCGCCACTCCTCCATGGCGTATCTGGAGAGCGTGGAGCAGTGGACCCGGGAGATTGCCCAGGCTGCTGCCATGGCTACCCAGACACAGGTACAAATTACCCCTGTGGCGCATATTTACAACACCACCATCAATGATGCCATGGGTGCGCTGCTGATGGAGTGTGCAGAAAAATTTGCGTGTGACGGAATTGCTCCGCCCCGGAAGGACTGCGGTTCTACCGATTTCGGCGCGGTGACCCACCGGCTGCCCAGCTGCTGCCTGCGGGTAAAGACCATCGAGACAGATGATCCTCCTCACACGGACGCATGGGTAAAGACCGGGAAAGAGGCGCGGGCTCATCAGGGCATCTATGACGGTGCTGTGTGCTGTGCACTGGCTGCCTTCCGCCTTGTGACGGATGAGGCTGCCTGGCAGGATGTGTACCAGTGTTTCCTTGCGCACCAAAAGGAGAATTGAGGAATGGAAGAACTCTCACGGGAATGCCTGATGGAGACACTGGATGTGTTTTCCGGGCTGAAGCGCATCGGCGGTTCGGAAGATGAGCACCGTGCCTGCGGCTATCTGATCAAGAAGCTGCAGGAATGGGGCATTCCATGCCGCGTGTATGAGTGTGACGGATATGTCTCCACTCCTATAGAAGCGTCAGTTACTGTAGAGGGGATGGATCAGACCTTTGAAGCCCTTCCCCGTTCCTTCTCCGCCCATTGTCCGGACGGAGTGACCGCCCCCTTGTTTTATGATGTCCATGCCCACGACCAGCTGAAGCCCAGACAGGAGCAGGATTGGTACGCGGGGGCGCGGGGCTGCATCGTGATTGGGGACAATTTTTATGAGGACTATGTTCAAAAGCTGCGGGGATACGGTGTAAAGGGCCTGATCCATCTGTGGACCAGCGAGGAGCCTGTGCTTCACTACGAGACGGTCAGCCCTGTGTGGGGCACCGCGGAGCCTGAAAACGGAAAAACCTATCCTGATTTTCCGGTGGTGGGCCTGAGAAGCTGTGACAGAGAATCCATACTGCCCTTGCTGACGCCTGGAGCCTGCAGCCGTACCGCGACGGTGCGCAGCGTACTGCAGTGTGGATGTGTGCGTCTTCAGATCCCTGTAGCCGAGCTGGCCGGTGAAACGCCGGAGTATGTGCTGGTGGGCAGCCACTATGACTCCTGGGATTATGGTGTGACGGATAATGCCACCGGGAATGCCGCTGTGTTGGAACTGGCACGGGTACTGTCCCAGAAGCAGCTGCGGCGGGGTGTCAAAATCGCGTGGTGGCCGGCCCACTCCAACGGACGGTATGCCGGGAGCACTTGGTACTGCGATGAGCAGTTTGAGGACCTGGATGCCCGTTGTGTGGCGCTGGTCAACATGGACTCTCCCGGCTGTATGGGAGCGCAGGAGATCGGGTTTTCCACGTCCGGTGTGGCAGGGGATACCCTTGGGGATATCCTGCGTCGGTGCACCGGGCAGGCTGAGGTGGTGATCCGCCCGCTGGGGCGGGGATCAGACCTGTCATTTTTCGGGCCGCGCATTCCCATCCAGGTGTCCTTTGACTTTTATCAGACGCCGCCCAACCGTGGCCGCTGGCACTGTGCAGGCAGCGGCGGAGGCTGGTGGTGGCATTCCGTGGAGGATACCATGGATAAGGTGGACCCCCAGCTTCTGATGAGGGATACACGGGTGCTGGTGGAGCTGGTAAAAGAGTTTGCTGATGAAGCGCATCTTCCCTTTGACGCGGCAGGGTGTCTGGCGCAAATGAGAGATACTGTGGCAGACATCCGGACCCATTGCGGCGATGACTTTGATTTCGCTCCTGTAGAACGGGCACTGGAGGAGCTGGACAAGGCCTGTGCCAGGCGTATCTGCTTTTCCAGTGACAGACAGGCGAAGGAGGCAGGAGGCCGGCTGACGAGACTGCTGTGCAGTGCCTGTGATGAATATCACTTTGACAACACATTTGCAGTGGGCCTGCTGCCCGGTCTGCAGCTGGTCAGGGGCAAGCACCGCAACGACCTGCCACCTCAGGAATTTTTGTATTGGCGGACAGCCTTCCGCCGGCAGGTGAACCGCTTTGTATCTGAGTGCACAAGCATTGTCCAAGCACTGAACAGCGACGCGGACAGTGTGGTATGATAGAGAAAGGGGATATGGATTATGCAGACCAATATCAAAGAGTATGACGAATCGTTTGATCTTACCCAGGCACTCCAAAAGAAGGGCACCAAGGAATATGGTTTTATTCATTTGGCCCAGCGGGCCAACGGTTCATGGGTGAATATTCCCATTATGCTGGCGGTGGGCGCCCAGGACGGTCCCACGTTGGTGGTGGATGCCTGCAACCACGGCGACGAGTATGAGGGTACTGAGGGAATTATCAAGACCTTTGAGGGGCTGGATGTATCCAAGATGAAGGGAAGCTTCATTGGAATCCCTGCCCTGAATGCAGAGGCCTTTGCCGAAATGAAGCGCTATAATACCCTGGACTTTGTGCCCCAGGATCTGAATCGCATCTATCCGGGCGGAACCGGCCCCATGACGGCTTATGTGTGCAGCTGGTACTGTGAGAACATCATCAAGAAGGCTGACGCGGTGATCTGCATCCACGGCGGCGGCAACAGCGAGTATCTGGAGCCTGTTGTGCTGTACTGCGGAGAGGAGTCTCCTGTGGCGTATAAATCCCGTGAAATGGCCCAGTGCTTTGGCTTTAAGGTCTTGTGGAAGAACACCCGCTACGCGGAGAACAGCGGAATTGAGGATGAGTATGCCTATCAGATGGGCATTCCCTGCATTACACCCGAGATCGGCGGACAGTGCACCCGCATGTATCAGCGGGATGAGCACAAGCAGATGTTGGAGACCGGAATTCGCAATGTGATGACCCTGCTGGGGATTCTGGAGGGCAGCGTGCCCGCCAATGAGGGCGTACACCACTATGACATTGATTATATCTATAACCGCAACGGCGGGATTCATGTGCCTGTGAAGAAGGCAATGGATTCTGTGCGTAAGGGCGACACGCTTTCCATCATTACGAACCTGTTCGGAGAGGAAGTGGATCGGGTCATTGCTCCCTTTGACGGTGTGGTCATCGGGTACTGGACATATTCTGTCTGTCCTCCTCATGGCTGGGTATACATGGTTGGCAAGCCTGTGGATGGGGAGTAAAGCGCCCAGATCCATGCATCCTGCAAATCGAAGTGCCAGTTGAGTATCCTAGATACGAACAGGGCAGAAGCAGAGTGGGCTGTACATGGCCTGCAGAAATGAAAAAGGGCACCCTTTTGGATGCCCCAGTCTGTCGAAAAAGTCCAGCGAAAGCTGGGCTTTTTCGTTTGTAAACGGGAAAAATGAGTGGTGAGGGATGCTGAAACGGGGAAAAATGGAGCACAATGACCGGGTGTCTGGACATGCTGACAGCCAGCTTAGCTGGTGGTTTTGACTTGAGCTTATGCAATCAACAGCTTCTTATTGTTGGATAGACAACTTGATTTTCTGATAGGTGTTCCAATCAATGAGGTTTTGTTTGCGAAGGACCTCATTGAAGTAATCAAACCAGATTCGTTTCGTCAAAGCCTCGCGGCTTGGTTTTCTCATACGCAGGCCCCCTTTGCTACAGTATGCCTGATCTTTTGGGCGGTCATACCTGGCATGATGATAAAAAATGAATCTGCTCATTTTCCAAGGAGCAGGGCCTGTGCGAGGGTAATTGGGCCCCTTTTGGTGATCGACTGCACTGAGATTGTTCCGTAGGGTAAGGTTGTATCTCATATACCGCTCTTGTTGCTTTGTGGATGGCGATGGAACATATATTCCAGATCTGGCTCTTTTGTGGACAGGATTCCCGCTTGTAATCTCTGGTTGCTTAACATATGCCAAAGCGACGAGCAAACGGGGAGGGAAATATCCGCAAACGAAAGGACGGACGCTGGGAGGGTCGGTACACAGTCGGTCACGATCCAGAAACAGGAAAGGCCATCATTAAAAACGTCCTTGGAAAGACGCAAGCGGAAGTCAAGGAAAAGCTGAAGAAAGCCATCGAGGAAAATGTGGGCATCGACTACGGACGGGCCAAGACCTACACCGTGGGTAACTGGTTAGAAGTGTGGTATGAGAACTATGCCAAAATCAAAATGCGCCCATCCACCTACCTGACCTATCATGGCTACATCGAAAACCACATCAAGCCGCAGCTCGGCAAGATCCCGTTGAATGATCTGACGACGCTGCATCTGCAACAGTTCTACAAGAAATTGTTGGCAGAAGGGCGGGTAGAGCGAATCGAAGCACAGAAGCAGCCCAAGGGACTGAGCGCCAAAACAGTGCGCAACATCCATCAAATCATTTCCTCTGCCCTGAAGCTGGCAGTCGAGCAGCGGCTGATCGCCCACAATCCGGCAGACGGCTGTGCACTGCCGAAGGCGGAGCGCAAATCAGATTTGATCTTATCATCAATTCCGTTGATAGAATCTATATTTGTAGCTTTAGAAATCCAGCCTTTTGATTTCAGATATTCATAGATTTTCTTTTTAGTGACTTTGCCTTTTTGCTTGGAAACAGGGTGTATGAACATATCTTTAATCAACTGCTTTTTATGCTCTGTAGAAAGCGGTTGACCATCAATTTTTAATGGATTTAATTCGTTGAGCAACATATACTCGCTATATAGTAAAGAATCCTTAGGCAGAACAGGGTCACCTGTGTAAGTACAGCGACCGATTAAATTGACGAGAAATGCTTCAGCTGAATGATCAAGATCAATCAGTTGATTAAAGTTCCAAGGATAAATTTTTTCTTTGCTACCAGTCTCAGAACGAACAGCCCAGTGATGTGCTGCTTTATCATTTAGTGGACCGACATAATACGGAACACGGAATTCAAATGTTTTTCTAATCTTTTCAGCGGGAGTGTAACCATCACTTTGCTGTTGCACCAGAAAAGGTAGATATGAAGAAGCATTTTTCAATATTGCATCTAATTCGCGCAGTTGAAGCTGATAGGGGATAACTCCATTTTCAGAGCTTCGCAAACGCGGCAGAAAAGAACCATCAACGATTTTTTGATATATAGTTGCAATGACAGGGGATTTGGATTCCGCCATTTCAGGCAAAGACTTTTTTAGGAATTTGCAAAAAGCCTCCTGTGAGCAAGTGTAATCGCCGCTTTTATGATGATATTGGCTATAGGCAGCATAATTATCAAGCTTGTCCTCTTTGTCACAAAAAATAGAGTTATATCGTTCAATGCAGTGCGCCTTAATATAATCTTTAAGTGCTCTTAAGTCAATGTTATTTTGCTTATATACAGCAATTTTGGCATCGCAAAGGTATCTGTGCGTACCGATAATTTCCGAAAAGCGTGCGGCATCGTATACATCTTTGGCAGCAGTAACTACGGATATATGATCATCTAATACCTCACAAAGTTCATTGTAATTTGCATCAAGATCATTTTGCAGCGTAATTTTCTTGGCATCTTTAAATCGGTCATCACCGAACAGATTGGAGAGTGCAACAGACCTTCCTGCCAGCAATTCAGAAATGTAAAAGGGAGAAATTCCGGCTTCATTTTTGCTGGGCTTCTTTAGACCTTCGGTAAGTAAAGCTGCCTTTTCCGTAACTCGCATATTAGGAGTTTTCAAAATGTTTAGATAATTATCCGTATTGTGCGGAACAAAATCCAATCCGTATGCATCTGATAAAAGAGTACAAAAATCATCGAACTTATCCCTTAAAGATGAGTCATTGTCCGATGTTTCCGATATTTCGTAGAGGAAATGTCCCCGTGATTTCATCAAATGATGTAGTGCAAGATAGACAAGACGGACATCATGCGAATCTGTGGAATGTGCTAATTCACTGCGAAGATGATATGTGGTTGGATACTGGGCGTGATAATCGCAGTCATTAAAATTGGAATCGGAGAATAGAGAATATTTAGAATTTATACTTTTATCTTCCTGCCATAAATCACTCTCATGCATACGGGCTAAAAATTGAGGATCCTTTTCATTTAATGCAGGAGCAAAGAGCATTTCTAAAATATCAAGACGTTGTTTTCTGCGCTGCAAGCGACGCCTTGCAGCACGATGAGTACGGCGCTCTGCAGCAGTTGATGCATCGGGGAACAGACGAACACCCCACATGGCTTTCCCTTTACATTTTAGAACATGATACATGGTATCTGTAACGGCCCAGCCGACAGAACTGCTGCCGGCATCTATTCCGAGATAATAAGGAATCTGTGTTTTTTCTTTCATTTTCTTTATCTCCCTGATTGACAAATTGGTGGTTTTGGTGGATAATAACGATGTACCAATGATTTACTACCATTAGGTATTACACTACAAGTTCAAATAAGCTTTTAGCGCAAGCGCCGTGTATGCGGCTCCACAGTGTGTGGAACAAGAGATCTCTTAGGAGATCTCTTTGTATTTTGTCCAATTATTTTGCGACAATTTAACTTTTATTGGTTTAATATTACCACAATGGGCATCAAATAGCAATATTTTACAATGTGTATAAACTACAAAATATAAAAGACTGACTGATACCACATAAGTATATCAGTCAGTCTTTTTGTTTTCTTCATCAAAACGGCGGCGGAATATGCGAATGATGCGCAGTATATCCTTCTGCTCGTCCAAAGTCATGGAGGACAACTGTGCGTCGATTTTCCGTTTGATCTCATTGGTTTCCGGTTGTTTCTGTGGGACTTCCTCGGCAGGAACGATCAATTCATAAAACGATATATCCAATGCGGTGGCAATACGGTTCAGCGTTTCGATCGTCGGATTGCGCAGACCGCGTTCGATTTGTCCCAAGTGTGCAGCGTTCAGATCGGCTTTGAAAGATAATTCTTCCAAGCTGATGCCCTGTGCGTTGCGGAAAGTCCGGATTCGTTTGCCGATTGCAGCCGAAATATCAGTCATTGGCAACACCTCTCATACCATCATAGAGGTAGTTGTTCCAATCGGCAAATTGATATATACACTTGTAAATAGTGATTGTTATATCATTCACAAATGAGGCTGGAAATGATATACTGTGCATAAGAAAGCAAAGGGGAGGGGATCGCGTGAAGTGTCCAAAGTGCGGTTCGGAAAATACGCAGTATGTGGCTGTTCATCATTCTGGCAGCAGCGGATCGTTTACAGATGCCTGCTGCGGTATGATGATTTTCGGGCCGATCGGCATATTGTGCGGCCTGTGCGGAGCAAGTCCGGGATTTACCGATGATTACTGGGTGTGCCATTCCTGCGGTAAAAAGTTTCAAGCGGGGACTGCGAAAGCAGCGGAAAAGGCTCGGCAGGAGAAAATTCAACAAGAACTTAATGCAAAAGCCAGGCGAAAAGCATTGCTGTCGGCAGCGAATCCAGTAATACTCCAGAATATCGACAACGAAGTGATAGAAGCTGAAAACCGCTATAAGGCTTTGAAAGCTCGCCTGAAAGCGGATAAGCAGGCATTTTTGCAAGAGTACCCGGCGTGTAAGGTACAGAATACATTCCGGATGATTGGGAGAGGAATCATCATTGCATTGATGGGCTTTATAGCATTTCTGGCTATTGATATGGACGAACTGATTACGATAATTATCTGGTTTCTTGCTGCAATGGTGATTGGAGTAATGTGCATGATGCCGCCGTATTACATAAAGCTATCACCAGCCTTAACCGAGTTAAACGAAGCAGTCGAAAATGCAAAGAAATATAAAGAGTATTTAGATAGACTGAAAAAGGCTCGTGATGAAGAAAACGGTGTATGAATGGCTGATGGCAGTCGGCCATCGAGCAGGCTGTCATCAACGCGCAGATAGGAGCTTTTACTGGAAAGGCAGGAAGTTTCCGCTGTGTGCCCGCTGTACAGGTGTTCTGGTTGGATATATTCTCGCTGTGCCAGCGTATACGGTTTGTAGAAAGAACGTGAGCGTGTATGCCGTTTGCTGTATCCCACTGGTGATAGACGGTTTAACTCAGCTATGGGAGTGGCGGGTGTCTACCAATCGAAGAAGATTTGCAACAGGCGCTTTAGCGGGATATGGTATCTGCTCCATGGCGATAACGTTGCTGTTATTCGTAAAAAATTTAATGCTAAGGAGTTGGTAAAAGATGTTCTGTCCAAATTGCGGTACGGAAATTAAGGAGAAGAAAACATTTTGTCCGAAATGCGGCTCTCCGCTGGGCGTAGAGGCAGTTCAAGAGGACACAAAGACGGTGGAAGCTGCTGCAAGCACAGAAAACGTTCATGAGAATGTAATACCACCACAGGGAGCGCCAGTACCATCGAAAAAGGGCGGTAAAAAGAAGTTTATCATCGGCGGTATTGTGGCGGTTGTACTGATTTTGATTGCAGTGATGATTGGTACGTCTGGTGGTAATACAGGCTCGACCAGCACGGACACTTATATCGAAACCGTACAAAATGGCTATCTCGGCGAATTTACCGATATGACGGTGCAGAAATTGCTCAGCAGCTACTATGAAGATCTGCTGGGATGCACAGCCGAGTGGGACGGCGGAGAGAACGATGATGGTCAGCAGATTGTTGAAGTAAAATATACAGATGAAACTGTGGGCGACACAACGATTCAGTTCAAAATGCTGGACGAGCAGGTGTTCAAAATTTCTGCTTTTCATGATCCCAATACAGAGATTGAAAAGGCAAGCGACCTTGCGGCAGAGTTAAACAGTCTATACTTTATGGCTTACACCACAAAGCATGAAACAGAACTCGACAGCGCAGAGAAGATGAAAGTCTTTATTGATCAGCTGGATCAGATCTCTGGTTCTGCAGTGTTGTATGGTGCGGCAGCAAACTATACGGGTGATCGCGCACAGCTTTGTACACTGTTTGGTGAGGACGCATTGGAAACCTCGGTTCCGTGGGTACTGGATGCGTATGGCTATCTGGATATGAACGACTATGCACAGCAGGACACTGCTGATACGACAGCAGTAGAACCGGCATCGACTGCGGATGCTTCGTCGGCTGATTACATTTTTCCGAGTGATCGGCAGTACATCACCGAGGACAATATGGCAGGCTGGAATCAAAAGACGGCGCTGCTGGCCCGCAATGAGATTTATGCTCGACATGGTTATGTGTTCAAGACGCAGGAAATCCAGAATTACTTTGCGGCTAAATCGTGGTATACGCCAAATTCGTCCTATGATGGAAGCGATTTGAGTGATGTAGAAAAGGCGAATGTCGATACTATTTCTGCATATGAGCAGAAGATGGGCTGGACCGAGCAGGATGTTTCGCCGACAAAGTTGGCGCAGGGTGCGGTCAGCAGCTATGTGGAGAGCCAAGGCGATTACTGTACCGGTTTCGACTATGTTAGACCATATGCAGAGAACGAATATTTGGTCTGTGCAAAGATTGGTGAGTATGAATGGGAGGCCGAATATATTGTAGAGGTCAACGGCTCTGACGCATGGGTAATCGGCCGTCTGGACGGCGGTGTGTTTAGACCGGTATAAAAGCCAAAAGCCCGAGCGGGAAACCGCTCGGGCTGACAGCAACGTGACAGCAATCACGATAAAAACAACCGAAACTGTATGTGCTATATGTACTCAAAAAACGGGATGATGAACTGAATAAGACGGAATAACACAGAAAAAGATGCAAAAAATCAAAACTTTGCTTTTCAAATCTCTCTGTCTCCGCCATGAAAGCTGCACTTTTTGTTATGAGAAGTGCAGCTTTTCTGCATTTATAAATGGAAAACGATAACTTTTAGAACGACTTAACTTTCCTTGACAGCAATCGTGACAGAATTTGTTGTAAAACACCAAAAACATAGCATGGCTTTTATGAAAAAGATGAAACTTCAAAAACTTCGTAAAAAACAGTTGACAGCTGCGTGTTTATCGCGCTACAATAACATCGTAAGATAACGAGGACGTACTCGTAAAATAACGAGGACGTACACGTTAACCAATAAAGCACTGTTATGCCGATGAAAGTGAGGTGTCGTTCGGCATGGGAGTTACCATGAAGGAAATCGCCGAGCGTGCCGGCGTTCATCCGTCAACGGTCGATAAGGTCGTACATCACCGTGTAGGTGTCAGCGATGAGGTCCGCGCAAGAGTGCAGGCCATTATTAACGAGTTGGGCTATACGCCCAATCCGAGCGGCCGTGTGCTGCAGCGTCAAGGCAAAGTGTACCGCATTTCTGCCATTCTGGTGCAGGTGGATGCACTGCCGTACCTGAAAAAAGGTATCGAACGCGGTGTAAAAGAGCAGACTGGTTTCGATATTGAAGTCAGCTATGCAGTTACCGGGTTCCAGGAAGCCAAGAGGCAGAGCGAGTATATCGACAAGGCCATCAACGAGCAGTCCGACGGCATCATCCTCAGTCCGATCAACGCAGATTGTGTGCGTCGAGCGATTAACCGGGCGGCTGATGCAGGTATTCCTGTTATCACCACCGATTCGGATATCGCCGGTTCGCGCCGTACCTGCTGTGTCAGCATTGACAGCGCAAGAGCCAGCCGCATTGCCGGTCGGCTGATGGGGCAGTTTCTGAACGGAAACGGCAAGATTGCCATCATTTCGAGTGCGATTGAGACAGAAAACAACAACTACTATGTGCAGATGCGTGAACAGGGATTTGCGGATTTTCTGAAAGTGGAGTATCCGCAGATTGAGATCGTATCGCGCGTGGAGAGCTTCGAAAATCCGCAGATCACCTATGAAAAAACGGTGCAGCTGTTAGCAGAACAGCCGAATCTGCGCGGAATTTACATTACCTGCGGCGGCGTAGCACAGGTCGGCAGGGCGCTGATCGAAACCGGTCGTGCGAACGATGTTCGTGTGCTTTGCTACGAGGATTATCCCGAAATCGTAGAGCTGATGCGACAGGGCGTTGTAGATTGGACACTCGGCGGTGAAAAAGACGAGCAGGGCGCGCTTCCGGTCAAGCTGATCATGGATCAGCTCGTATTCGGTAGAAAACCCGTGATCCACCGTATTTTTACCGACATCCGTATTCTGGTTAAGGAATGTTTTTCATAAAAATATTTGCGAATCCCGCAGATATTTTTTTGTAGAGATTTACGAGTACGTACTCGTAAATCGAAAAATCGGCTGATACAGCGATAAAAACATAAAATCCCGTCAAAAGATATTTGCTAAATAACAGCAGATATTTTTTATAGAGAATTACGAGTACGTCCTCGTAAAGAAAAAATTGCATAAATGAGAAGAAATTACATACTTGAGGAGGAAATATCATGGAAGAACTGAAAATCGGTCTGGTAGGCACGGGCGCAATCGGCCGCACGCACATTGAGCGTATCAACAACACCCTGCAGGGTGCAAAGGTAGTCGGCTGCGCGGACGCAAATGTTGATTTCTGCAAGTCGGTTGCCGAGAAGTACGCCATCAAGGCTTGGGAGAGCGGCGAGGAGATGATCGCTTCGGACGAAATCGACGCCGTTGTTGTTACCACGCTCGATCCGTTTCACGAGCAGTACGTCATGGCGGCAATCAAGGCCGGCAAGTATGTATTCTGCGAAAAGCCGCTGGCACCCGAGGCGGATGCCTGCAAGCGCATCGTAGAGGCTGAGATGGCCGCCGGCAAGCAGCTGGTTCAGGTCGGCTTCATGCGCCGCTATGACCCGGGCTACAATCAGCTCAAGAAAGCTATCGATTCCGGCAAGTACGGCCTGCCGCTCATGCTGCACTGCGTACACCGCAACTATGACGCACCGGGTTTTACCACTTCTATGCCGGTTGAGAACTCCATGATCCACGAAATCGACGTTCTGCGCTGGCTGCTCGGTGAAAACTACAAGACTGCCGAGGTCGTATTCCCCAAGACCACCCGCAACGCGGAAGGCGAGCTGCGCGACCCGCAGATCATGTATCTGACCACCGAATCCGGCGTGCGCATTGATGTAGAATCCTTCGTAAATTGCCGCTACGGCTATGACGTCCGCTGCGAGGTCGTCTGCGAGGAGGGCTGCATCAACCTGCCCGAGCCGGCAAACGCCATGATCCGTACCAACGATTCCCGCGTAACGCCCATCTGCCACGACTGGTCCGAGCGCTTCCCGGAAGCGTACAATATCGAATTCCAGTCCTGGATCAACGCCTGCAAGGAAGGCCGCGTAGACGGTCCGTCCGCGTGGGACGGCTATACCGCACAGGTAACTGCAAAGGCCGCTTCCGAGGCGCGTGACACCCAGTCTGTTGTTGAAATCAAGTATGACGCAATGCCGGACTTCTATAAGAAATAACTTATCTTCTCTTTTTATTTTCTACTTCTCTTTCGCGTGCCGCGGTGCATCGGACGCCGCGGCACGAGCGAAGAACACTCTGAAAGGATATGCAAAATGAGATTCTGCTTAAATACCGACTGTCTCGGCTACATGCCGTTTGAAGAAATGCTTGATACCGTTGCGGAACTCGGCTACGAGTCCATCGAAATCGCCTGCGGCAACTGGTCCAAAGCGCCGCATATTGACCTCGATGCCATGCTGGCAAGCGAGGAGACCCGCAAGAACTACATGGATGCGATTACAAAGCGCGGACTGGTGCTTGAGGTGCTCAACTGCTCGGGCAACCAGCTTGCACCGAACGAGGAGGGCAAGCTGCATCAGGAGGTAGTCGAAAAGACCTTTAAGCTGGCAGGTCTACTCGGCGTCAAGAAAATCGTTATGATGAGCGGCTGCCCGGGCGGTTCGGCGGAGGATCACACCCCGAACTGGATCGTAACGAGCTGGCCGCCGATCACCACCAAGATTCTCAACTGGCAGTGGGATGAGGTGCTCATTCCGTACTGGAAGAAAACCGTCGAGTTGGCAAAGGCCAACGGCATTGAGAAGATCGCACTCGAGAACCACGGCTGCCAGATGGTCTACAATCCGGAAACGCTCATTCGTCTGCGTGACGCAGTCGGCCCGATGGTCGGCATGAACCTCGATCCGAGCCATCTGATGTGGATGGGCGGCGATCCGGTCGCCGCAGTACACAAGCTGGGCGCGGACCGCATTTACCATGTACACGCCAAGGACGTCCGCATCGAACGCAACTATATCGGTCCGGACGGCGTACTCGACACCAAGACCATCGACCAGTTTGCAAAGCGCACATGGAACTATGTTGCACTCGGTCACGGCCATGATGTCAGCTGGTGGAAGGAATTCCTGTCCTGCCTGAGCATGGAGGGCTATGACGGCCCGATCAGCCAAGAGATGGAGGATCTGACTATGCCGGCACTGACCGGACTGAAAAAGTCCACCACCGTACTCAAGGAAGCAATGCCCTGCGATCTGTAAAAAGTAACGCTTCGGCGCTATTGAATAAAAAAGAGAGACCCCTGAAGAGAAAAACGAGAGGAAAGAAAGGACAATTATCATGAAAAAGAGACTGTTAGCGATGACTCTGGCAAGCGCACTGTGTGCAGGTATGCTGGCGGGCTGCGGCGGCTCCCCTGCGAGCGACAACGGCGGCTCCTCCGCAGACAGCGGCAGCAGCGGTAACGCTTACAACATCTCGGTTATCGTAAAGCTGACCGACGGCCACTTCAACAAGGTTATGGCAGGTGCAAAAGCATACGCCGATGAGCACGACAACGTAAACGTAGATATCCAGTCTCCGACGTCGGCAACGTCCTACGATGAGCAGGTCAACATGATCGAGACCTCGCTCGGCAACCCGAGCATTGACGCGCTGGTACTGGCTCCGCTGCAGTCGAATTCTGCTTCCACGCTGGTTGCGAACACCGATAAGGTTGTAATCGCACTCGATACCGACTTTACCTCGGACAAGAAGCTCGCGTTTGTCGGCACCGGCAACAAGGACGCTGCCAAGAGCGGCGGCACGGCAGCCGTAGAAGCCGCCAAGGCGAACGGTGTTGACAAGCCGACTGTCCTTATCGTTACCGGCGTACAGGGCGACGAGACGCACGAAGCACGTCTGGCCGGCTACAAGGAAGGCGTTGAGGAAGCCGGCGGCGAGGTCATTGAGGTGCAGTACTGCGACGGTCTGGCTGAGAAGGCTGCAACCGCAATGGAATCCGTTATGCAGATGTATCCGGACGGCATTGATGTTGTTCTTTCCTCCAACGATGACATGGCAATGAGCGTTGTTAAGATCATCAAGGACTCCGGCAACGCCAAGTATGCCGACACCATCGTGTGCGGCTTTGACGGCAATACCTCCGCTATCTCCGCCATCAAGGACGGTACGCTCGGCATGGATATCGCCCAGCTCGGCTACGACATGGGCTATAAGGCAGTGGAAGCTGCGGTAAAGGCGCTGGAAGGCGAACAGGTTGATTCCTTCATCGACTCCGGTTCCAAGGTCGTTGACTCCACCAACTGCGATGAGTACATCGACGACATGAAGGCTAAGGGTCTGTGGGAGTAATTCGCAGACCGGCTGCACGCTGTTAAATCTCTTTTTCCTTTGGAAAAACGGTCGGGTCTGACGCTCCAACGTTCCCAATCGTACCGCCTCGGGACGGCGGTATTTGCCCAAGGGTGATAATGCTGAAACACACAGCGCACAGGACGAAGGTCCTGTGCGCTGTTTCGGTTCTTTGCTTGCAAAGCGGACATAAACAAAAAGTATCCACAGCCTGTGGATACTTTTGCGGCTGCACATCATATTATAAAAAGGAATCAGCCGGTCGGCTGATTCCTTTTTGCTCAATATCCCGTTTTAAGCAGTTTTCGTGCAGCCGCAAACGCCCTTTCCTCGCCCTCGTCGCGCAGAATACGCAGCAGGGATTCCAGCGCGGCGGCGGTATCCGGATGGATGATATAGTGATCGACCGAGTGTGCATAGTAATCATACGGATCGCTGTCGCGGTAGGCAGCACCGCGATAGGTCTTGCTGGCGGCTACGCGGTCGCAGAACATCTCTATTACATATTGAATGGGCATTTTCATGCCGCACATACCGGAGCCGTCGGCGGCGTAGTCGATCCAGTACTCCAGATGATGCTTATTCCGGCCCTTATGATGCAGCCATGCTGCGCTGTAGCCCTTTTCGCGGCGTTCGATTTCGTTCGGGCTGCGGTTGCCCTGATAATATTTTGCACCGGCGGAAAACTCCACCGGACTGAACTTGCTCAAATCGTGCGTCAGTCCCTGCCAGTATAATCCAACGCGCCAGCAGTGCCGGAGAACCAGAAAACGATGGTGCTGCACCGTGCGCAGATGTGAAAGCCATTTCATGGCATGCGCCCTCCTTTTTTCGGACTGATAGTATTCTACCATGCTGTGCGGAAAAAGAAAAGCAAAAAACAATGTGCAATGTGTGTCACAGGGAACTCGCGCTTTACGTTTTTTGCGCATTGTGATAAACTATAGCAGTTCAGACAGATACTGCATCGGGTGCATGCATACAGCACACAAATACCATTATCAATTTCATTTGCCATGCGGCAGTATGCCCGCGTAAAATTTCCGCGCTCTTTACGCGCGGTGCACGCTGCTTTAATTGTGCGGTGTTGCCTTATAGGAATGGAAAAAGAAAAATTCCGTGCATATGGGAAAATACATAGAATCGGATGAATTTGTTTACATACTATCATGAGGAAAAGAGGAAACTATGAAGGCATACAAGCGGTTGATCGCCGGAACGGCGGCTGCGGTCATGCTGGCGCTGACATGTGGCGGCTGCGGTGCGGAAAAGAAGCCGGTGACGATCACAATCTGGAACTACTATAACGGTGAGCAGCTCGAAGCATTCAACCGGATGGTGCAGAAGT
Organism: Butyricicoccus sp. AM32-19; assembly: GCF_003480365.1. NCBI lineage: Bacteria > Bacillati > Bacillota > Clostridia > Eubacteriales > Butyricicoccaceae > Butyricicoccus > Butyricicoccus sp. AM32-19. The sequence goes on from NZ_QUIX01000008.1 coordinate 42,389, forward strand.
TCAACGATACGGTCGGCAAAGAGCAGGGGATCACGGTGGAAAGCGCCAGTCAGGGCAGTGTAAATGATCTGGAGACTAACGTGCTGAACGCTGCGGAAGGCAAGGTCGGTGCGGAAGAGCTGCCGAATATCTTCTCCGGCTATGCGGATACCGCCTATGCGCTCGATCAGCAGGGCATGGTCGTGGACCTGAATGACTACCTGACCGAAAGCGAAAAAAGCGAGTACATCGAAGGCTATCTCACCGAGGGCGACTTTGACGGTGATGGCAGCATCAAGATTTTCCCGACCGCAAAGGCCACCGAGGTGCTCTATCTGAACGATACCGACTGGCAGGCGTTTTCGCAGGCGACCGGCACGACCTATGACGATCTTGCGACGGTTGAGGGATTGACCGCAGCAGCCGAGAAATACTATAACTGGACGGACGCGCAGACCGAAGCGCCGGATGACGGCCGTGCTCTGTTTGGCAGAGATGCGATGGCAAACTATCTGCTCATCGGTGCAAAGGAGCTTGGCTGCACGATTTTTGACGTGCAGAACGGCAAAATGACGCTTGATTTTGATAAAAATGTTATCCGTAAGCTGTGGGACAACTACTATGTGCCGTTTATCAAGGGCTATTTTGAGGCAAACGGCCATTTCCGCAGCGATGACATCAAAACCGGTACGATCCTGTCCTATGTCGGCTCCAGCTCGAGCGCGACCTTCTTTCCGGACAGCGTAATGACCAGTGATGACGACAGCCATTCGATCGAGCTGAAAGTGCTGCCGAATCCGCATTTTGCGGGTTGTGAACCGGTTTCGGTGCAGCAGGGTGCGGGCATGGTTGTCACCAAGGGCGATGAGGCGGAGATCAAGGCGAGCGTAATCTTCCTCAAGTATTTCACTGCACCGGAGAACAACATTCAGTTCTCGATCAGCTCGGGTTATCTGCCGGTCACCCGGGAAGCGAATAAAGAAGAAATGCTGGCTGACAGCGAGGTTGCTATGACACCCGAGGTCAAGTCCGTTCTGCAGATGGCGGTCAAGACGGTAAACGAGAATAAGCTGTACACCACCCGTGCCTTCGAGGGCAGCAAGAACGCGCGCAAGGTGCTGGAATACGCGATGAGTGATCTTGCTGTGGCAGACCGCGACACGGTGGAGCAGCGCATTGCAGCCGGGCAGAGCGCGGAGCAGGCCGAGGCGGAATTTCTGACAGATGCATATTTTGACAGCTGGTATCGGGATACGCTGGCGCAGCTTCAGGCACACGAAGGATAAGAGAAACAGCTCGAGAGATCAGGTTTGAACAGGCGGTGCGGTATGAAGGCTCGCAGTAAGCCAACAGAAAAACGGGAAAGATCGGTCTTTTCCACTATATTTATATCGGTACTGGTCATTCTGGCGGTCGAGGTCACACTGCTGATCGGCTCCATCGCGGTAAGCCGCGTGCCGCAGCAGCTGGACCGGAATGCGGAGGATATTTTAGCCAAACAGGTTGAGAACCGCAGCAGATATCTGGAGGATTTTCTCGTGCAGGCGCAGAATCTCGGCGATATGCCGAATCGGATCAACGAGAAGACCGAAGCGCTGCTGACCTCCGGTCAAATCTCAAAGGATACGCTGGGACAGAGCAGCGCTTCGAGCGAGCCGCTGCTTGAAGCGATTGCGGATGATTTGGTGACGCAGCTGCGCAGCTCGTCGGTGACGGGCGTATTCGTGGTGCTCAATACATGCGATCTGGATGCCCGCAAGACCAATGGGCGTCTGCCGGGCATTTATCTGCGCGATCTGGACCCGAATGCGGCGGCTTCCGAGCGCAACGAGGATCTGATGCTGTCGTTTGCACCGGCAGGAATCGTGAAGTCCATGCGTATTACGACGGACTCCTGCTGGCAGCCCGCGCTGGACTATGAAGAGCTTGATGATTTTGTGTATCAGCCGTTCATGACCGCCTATCAGGACGGCGGCAAGCTGCTGATGGCGCAGTACGGCCGCTGGACGACCTCGCCGTATGTTCTGCCGGGAGACAAGCGGGAAGCAATCGCATACGCGCAGCCGCTCATCCTGCCGGACGGCACGGTGTACGGCGTTGTCGGCGTGGAGCTGCTGTGCAGCTATCTGGAGGAGCAGCTGCCGCTGACCGAGCTGCAGAATGACGGCACCGGCGCATACCTGCTCGCCGTAATGACTGATGAAAAGCCGGTCGGCAGCATTCCGCTGCAGCCGGTGACGTTTTCTACGCAGGATCGTTCGCTGAAAAGCGCGCAGAGCATTGTCATGCAGGACAGCAGTGCTGCCGGCACCATTGTCGTCAATAAGACAAAATACTTCGCCTGTGCGGAACCGCTGACGCTGTACGACCGCAACGCACCATTTTCGAATGAGCACTGGCTGCTGCTCGGCATTGTGCCCAACAGCACGCTGTATAAAATATCCAACGATATGCAGAGTCTGCTGCTGGTGGCAGTCGTGCTGACGCTGGGTGTTGGTCTGGTATGCAGCTATCTGGTCAGCCGCGGACTGGCGCATCCGATCCGGCAGCTGTCCGACGAGGTAGCCGCTATACAGGATAAGAGAACGGAAATCCCAAAGCTCTCGCGCACCGGCATCCGCGAGATAGACGGCTTTTCCACCGCAATCACCCAGCTCAGTCAGGATATTCTGGATACCTCCACGAAATTCCTGCGTATTATGGACATGGCAAGTATTGAACTCGGCGGCTATGAAATCCGTGAGGACAGCGATAAAGTATTCGTGACCGACAACTTTTTCTCCATGCTCGGCATGCAGGACGCCAACCCGAATGATGTGACGCGGGAGCGGTTTGAGATGCTGATGGAGGAGCTGGTGCTGCAGAAGGAGAGCTTCAGTCTGCAGGATGGCGGCTGTGTGTTCACCATTCCGCAAAAGGACGGCAGTGAGCGGTTTGTCATGCTGCGCATCACCGGCGAGGACGAGGTGCAGGTCGGTCTGGTCGAGGATGTGACTGCAGCGACACTTGAGCGCCGCCGCATCGAGCATGAGCGCGATTACGATGTGCTGACCGGTCTGTACAACCGCCGTGCCTTTGATGCACGGGCGAAAAAATTGTTCCGTATGCCGGAAAAGCTGGGGCATGCTGCAATGCTGATGATGGATATGGATAACCTCAAGCAGATCAACGACACGTTCGGCCATGACTGGGGCGACCGATATATCAATCTGGCGGGTCAGTGCTTTGCACAGACGCTGCCCCAGAATACCATTTGCGCCCGTATGTCGGGAGATGAATTCATTGTGCTGTTCTATGATTACGATGAACGAGACGAAATCCGTCAGGTGCTGAACAGGCTTTCCGAAGCAATAAAGGAGCGCACGGCGCTTCTGCCGAACGGCGACACCATGCGCATCAGCATTTCCGGCGGTATCGCGTGGTATCCGGAGAACGGCAGGGATCTGGCTACGCTTAAAAAGTATGCGGATTTTGCCATGTATCAGGTGAAGCATGAGTCCAAGGGCGAAATGGGTGAATTTGATATCGGCGCCTATAATCAGGAGGTCTACGCAGCACAGCTGCGCAGGGAATTCCTGCAGATGCTGCGTGAGAACAGCGCGGGCTACCATTTTCAGCCGATTTTCTCGGCGCATACCGGCAGGGTGGCGGCGTATGAGGCGCTGATGCGTGTGAAAATGCAGCTTCTGAATTCGCCGCTGACCGTGATGAAGCTGGCGCGCGAGATGGACAAGCTGTACGAGGTTGAGCGGCTGACCATCTTCAAGGCGACATCCACGTTTGTGATGATGCAGAACAGGGGGCGACTGCATAGGAACACCAAGCTGTTTCTCAACTCGATTGCCAGCAGCAGCCTGACGGATGAGGATGTTGCGGAATTTAAGGCACAGTTTGCCGAGCTGCTGAATAATTTGGTCATCGAGATCACCGAGGAAGAGGAGATCGACCGCGAGGCGCTGGAGCGCAAGCGCAGAGCACTGGGCGATCAGGGCGCGCTCGCGCTGGATGACTGGGGCAGCGGCTACAGCAACAGCAACAGTCTGCTTGAGCTGTCGCCGGACTATATCAAGGTGGATATCACCATTATCTGCGATATTGATACCGATGCGGATAAGCAGCAGCTGGTCAAGGATATTGTGGAATACGCACACGGACGCGGCATGAAGATCGTTGCCGAGGGCATCGAGACCGAAGCTGAGCTGCGCAAGGTTATTGAGTTGGGCGTTGATCTGCTGCAGGGATATTTTCTGGCGAAGCCGGCGGCGTCTCCGAGTGAGATCGCGCCGCAGGCGCTGAGCGTGATTCGGTGGATGAATCGGTGAGCGGGTCGCTTGCAAAGCGGGAGAAGCTGCGGTTTCCATCCGCAATTCCCGATGATGCAACCGGAACGAAAAAATCTTTACAATATGAAAAGTTTCCTCTTGACAAAAGAGCCGATATAGGATAGAATAATCACGTTCGATGTAAAGGCAAAACACTTTACACTTCGCAGGGAGGATCACCATGAAGGCAACACCGCTTGAAATGAGCCTGCTGTTTGACTTCTACGGCGAGACCCTCACCGAGAAGCAGCGCGAGCTGTTTGATCTGTATTACAATGAAGATCTTTCGCTTTCCGAGATCGCCGAGCACGCCGGCATCACCCGTCAGGGTGTGCGCGACAGCATCAAGCGAGCGGAGCACGCCCTTCATGAGATGGAGGACAAGCTCGGTCTGGTGGCCCGATACGGCGACACCGAGCGGTGCGCAGAGGAACTTCAGCACGAGGTTGAGCAGCTGCATGAATTGAACGCCGCACAACTGCACAGTGCCGAGGCGGACGAGATCGTTTCCCGCATGACGGCACTGCTCGAACAGCTCAGGCAGGAGGCTTAACATGGCATTTGAAGGGCTTACCGAAAAAATTTCATCTGCTTTTAAGCATCTGCGCAGCAAGGGAAGGCTGACCGAGTCCGATATCAAGGACGCAATGAAGGAAATCCGCATGGCACTGCTCGAGGCGGACGTCAACTTCAAGGTCGCAAAGGACTTCATCAAGACCGTTACCGAAAAGGCAACGGACGCGGAGATCCTCGAAAGCCTGTCTCCGACCCAGCAGGTCATCAAGATCGTAAACGAGGAGCTGGTTTCGCTCTTGGGCGGCCAGACCACTCGTTTGACCATATCGCCGAACCCGCCCACCATCGTGATGATGGCCGGTCTGCAGGGCGCCGGCAAAACCACCAACTGCGCAAAGCTGGCCGCTCTGCTCCGCAAGCAGCAGCAGCGCCGACCGCTGCTCGTAGCCTGTGACGTTTACCGTCCGGCAGCTATCGAACAGTTAAAGGTAGTTGGCAAGCAGCTTAACATCCCCGTTTTTGACGAAGGTCAGGGCGATCCGGTCGAGATCGCAAAGCACGGCATCGACTTTGCCCGCAAGAACGGCTATGATTTGGTTTTCCTCGATACCGCAGGCCGCCTGCACATCGATGAAAAGCTGATGGATGAGCTGAAGAACATCAAAGCAACGGTCAAGCCCACCGAGATCATCCTCGTGGTGGACGCAATGACCGGTCAGGACGCTGTAACGGTCGCACAGACCTTTGACGAGGCTCTCGGCATCGACGGTGTGCTCATGAGCAAGATGGACGGCGACGCACGCGGCGGTGCAGCGCTTTCGGTCAAGGCCGTTACCGGCAAGCCGATCAAGTTCATCGGCACGGGCGAGAAGCTCGGCGATATCGAGCCGTTCCACCCGGACCGTATGGCAAGCCGCATTCTCGGCATGGGCGATGTGCTGACGCTGATCGAAAAGGCGCAGGAGTCCTTTGATCAGAAGCAGGCAGCCGAAACCGCCAAAAAGATGATGGCCGGCAAGCTGACGCTGACCGATTTTTACGATCAGCTGCAGAAAATGAAAAACATGGGCTCGATGGAGGAAATGCTCGGCATGCTGCCGGGTGTGGACGCAAAAGCCCTCGCCGGTGCAAAGATCGACGAAAAGCAGATGGCGCATACCGAAGCCATCATCCAGTCTATGACCCCGAAGGAGAGAGATAATCCCTCCATCATCAACTACTCCCGCAAGAAGCGCATTGCAAACGGCTGCGGACTGTCGGTCGAGCAGGTCAACAAGCTGCTCAAGCAGTTTGAGGCCATGCAGAAGATGACCAAGCAGCTTACCAGCATGGCACGCAGCAAGGGCAAAAAGCGCCGCGGCTTCCCGGGACTGGGCAACTTCAAGCTGCCGTTTTAATCGCTATTCGTTTGTAAAGTAAATTTACAATAGATAAATTTCTATAACAGGAGGTGAAATTTCAATGGTAAAGATCAGACTGCGTCGCATGGGCGCTAAGAAGACTCCGTTCTACCGCATCGTTGTCGCTGATTCCCGTTACCCGCGTGACGGTCGTTTCATCGAGGAGATCGGCACTTACAATCCGCTGGCAGAGCCGGCTGTTGTCAACGTAAACGCTGACCGCGCTCAGGAGTGGATCAAGAACGGCGCTCAGCCGACCGATACCGTTCGCGGTATTCTGAAGAAGGCCGGTGTGCTGAATTGAGTGAGGTCGTCGAAATGAAAGAGTTACTGACTTATATAGTCGAAAATCTGGTTTCCGATCCGGCTGCGATTGCCATTACTGAGGAGATCGACGGCGATAACATCACCTACTCGCTGCGTGTAGCACCGGGAGATATGGGTCGCGTTATCGGTCGCCACGGCCGCATCGCAAAGGAAATCCGCACACTCATGAAAGCGGCAGGCAATCGCGAGAACAAGCGCGTCACAGTTGATATTCTCGACTGAGCCTGCGCGGATCGCGCCGAAGTGTTAATCACTTCAACTTGAATGAAGAGCCGGTGCCGTCAGGCGCTGGCTTTTTCCGAAAATCGCCGCAGCGCGGCGATTTTTTGTTTTTATCGGGCACCGATTATGCGGGGCACACGAGTTGCGTCAGCAATACGCTCTGTCTGGGAGGCACCCTTTTCGGCACTGACTCAACGGGGGGCACGAACTGCGTAAGCGTATTCGTCCCTAACGGGCGGGTGTTTTTCACTGAGATTCAGCGGGGAGTTGCGCTCTGTGGAGCGCGGGAGTTTGCCGCGCCCGCGGCGGGGCAAAAAGGAAGGACAACCTACGGTTTTCCTTCCTCTTTGAACTCCTGCCTTTCCCTTAGAGGGCACGGCGAAATTTGCAGAGCTGAGACTCGCAAAGGAACGGCAAAGGATTTTTCTTCCGTGTCTTTCTCAACCGTTTCGCAGTGCCAGATACCGGACTGCTACACAGGCGGTCTGCTCCCCGCTGAGTGCGGCATAACAGTGCCGCACAAATTCTTAACGTGTTGTGTTGGAAGGCACCTACGCAGTTAAATGTGGTGAATGTCTAAATTCGCAGGTGCCGTGCGTAGTAACGGGCTAAAGAATTGCGCGACCCGTCCGCAGACGGCGAAATCCCCGACAGATAAACGAATCACCATCAATCAAACATCGCAGGAATAAAAACGCTCACAGGCAGGAGGAAAGAACGAATATGCCGAAGAAATTTTTAGAGGCCGGCAAGATCGTCGGCACGCACGGCGTGCGCGGCGACCTGAAGGTGCAGAGCTGGTGCGACAGCCCTGAGGTGCTGTGTGACTTTGACACGCTCTATCTGGACGAAAAAACGCCTGTGACCGTCGAAAAGGCGCAGGTTCACAAGAATGTTGTGCTTATGCACATCAAGGGCATTGACACGGTCGAGGCTGCCGAGGCGATGCGCAACAAGGTGCTCCACCTCGACCGCGAGGACGTAGAGCTGCCCGAGGATCTCGTGTTCATTCAGGATATTCTGGGCTTCAAGGTGTTCGATCTGCGCGTTGACCGTGTAATCGGCCGCATCCGTGACGTACTGACCAGTAATCCGGCGCACGATATGTACGAAATCGCCGGTGAGGACGGACGTCTAATCTACATTCCGGCCATCAAGCCGTTCCTCAAGGAGATCGACATGGAAGCCGGCGTGATCTATGTTGAGAGCATCGAGGGTCTGATCGAATGAAAATCGACATTATGACGCTGTTTCCGGAGATGATCAACGCGGTTATGCGCGAAAGCATCATCGGACGCGCCCAGGACAGGGGTGTTGTCGAGGTCAAGGCAACCAACATCCGCGATTATGCGCTCGACAAGCACCACAAGGCAGATGACGCGCCCTACGGCGGTGGACGCGGACAGGTCATGCTGGCTGAGCCGCTGTATCTGTGCCATCAGGCGCTGAGTGCCGGCGAACATGTACACACGGTGTTCCTCTCTGCACAGGGACAGCCGTTTAACCAGCAGAAAGCGCGTGAGCTGCTCGCGAAGGAGCACTTTATTCTGGTCTGCGGCCATTATGAGGGCATTGACCAGCGGTTTATCGACGAGTGCGTGGATGAGGAGATTTCCATCGGTGACTTTGTGCTGACCGGCGGGGAGATTCCCGCGATGGCAGTTGCGGACGCAGTATGCCGCATGGTGCCGGGCGTTCTGCCGGACGAGGAAGCGTTCACGGCGGAAAGCCACTGGGACGGTCTGCTCGAGCATCCGCAGTACACCCGTCCGGAAAACTGGCGCGGCAGAGAAGTGCCGGAGGTGCTGCTCTCCGGGCACCATGCCAATATTGAAGCATGGAGACGCGAAATGAGCCTGCGCCGCACGAAAAAGGATCGGCCCGACCTGTTTGCACAGTTTCAGCCGCAGGATAAGCGGGATAAAAAGATTCTCGATAAAATTCACAGCGATGAGCGGTAAAAAGAACCCTTCGGGGTTCTTTTCAGTCTGTCAAAAAAGTATTATTTTAATTTTTACGCTTCGTGCGGCAGCACGCATAAAATAGGATTTGCGAAGCAAATTCATAAATTCCGGGAGCATGTATCTCGGAATTTATACAAGGGAAGAAAAAATGTGCCCGTAGGGCGCGGTTTTTCTTCAGTATTCGCTCGAAAGCGTGGTTTCGAGCGAGAGGCTGCTCGGAAAACGATAGTTTTTCGACAGCCTCAAAAGAACCCTTCGGGGTTCTTTTTTGTTGCGCAAACGCGAAAAGAGAGCCTGCTTACACAGACTCTCTTTCCGGACAGCTCCAAAAGGAAAATTATGCGTTTGTATCATTGGACTGCTCGAGTGCGGCCTGTTCGTCCGCAAGAGCAGCTTCGCGCTTTTTCTCCAGACGCGAGCCGATAAAGTAGCCGACAGCGGCCACAACGACCGCCCAGACGGTTGTGCTCGGGGATTTCGCCAGAATATCGCCCAGACCGGTACCCTGCATCTTCTCACTGAGAATACCAACCAGTCCGCACAGGATATAGCCGACAGCGGCGCCCAGACAGGTCAGCTGGAACACATGGCGCTTCATGCCGAAGATCTTCACATCGGCAGGATCAATATCTTCTTCCTCTTCTGGTTCCGCATCGAGGATGGCGGGTGCATTTTCATCCTGCGCAGCGGGCGGGGTATCTTCGGCTGCGGCAGGCAGGGTTTCCTGCTCCTGCACATCGGAAACCGCCTGTTCTTCGTCCAGCGGCTGCTGGTTTTCGCTCATAGCGAGCACTTCCTCTCTTTTCCGGAGAAACGGCGATGGGTCACATCATATTGTTATTGCGCGTGCTCTCGGACGGAATGATGATCGCGGCGATAATATACGCCAGGATACCCGAACCGCCGAGGAAGCATACAAGCGCCCATGCCAGACGGATCAAAGTCGGGTCGAGATCAAAATATTCCGCGATGCCGGCACAGACACCGCACAGCATGCGGTTGGATTCACTGCGATACAATTTCTTGCCATTCATCGTAAAGTCTCCTTTTCTTTTATCATACGTTGTTTTGTGGATTTCGTCAAGTTACAGTTCAGACAGGGGTATCAGCGTTCGTGGATGCGATCTGAGAAAGCAGGCTGATCTGTCCGGAGCCGGACACTCTGGCTTGCAGATCGTGTGGAACGTGCTCGGCGCGGTTATCGTATTGTGCAGTGCCGTTTCCGAGTTCGTCCATCTGAACCAGCGGTGTGCCGTTCATTATGACTGTACCCCAGTTGGCAGTGGCCCGTACATGATACTGGTCTGCCGACTCTGGCAGGGTGGCGGATAAGCGGCCGTCGGTTGCATCCAGCGTGATTCTGTGTCCATACAGTTCATCGGCGGTGAGCGTACCATTTCCGGCAGACAGCTCGATATTCTGCGCGGATAGACGGTCACGGATGGTCACATTGGCCTGCTGTCCACAGGAAATGCGGATTTGCAGATAATTTCCGTCACGGGGCAGGGTAATCGTTGCCGGTTCATCGTTTGCCCAGAGCGAAGCAGTCCAGTGTGTACCGTTTATCTGCGTATCTGCGAAATTAACGCTTGCGCTGACGGCGAAGTCCGAACCGTTCTCGATAGTAAATTCTCCACCATTAAGCGCCAAGTCGATGTAATCGATTTGATCGACCGACTGGATAGGCATATCGCCGTGCTCGATGGCATTCCGGCGGGTTTCGAGGTAATCCTGCACCCAGCTGGTGTCGAAATCGCTGTCATTATCTTCATCGGCGGTGACAATGTGGTCGCTGATGTTCACAAACTTATCGGAAAAATTTTGTGCGGCATCGCTGAACGGGTGCAGCGCACCATCGTAGTACACGCTGTAAAACTGTCCGCCGAGCACATGACCGACCGTCGTCAGTCCCAGACCGAGCACCAGCACGGCAGCGCAGGCAATAATGAGCTTTTTCATACATTTCCACCTCCTGTACGGCGGCATCTGTTGCGAATCCAGTTAAACGGCGCACGCAGCACGGCGACAAAGGCGCGGAACACCGGCGGCACAAACAGAATGCTCAGCTTGATGGACAGCAGTCCGAGCAGGATACCGGCGGCAAAGGCAGCCAGTCCGTTGCCGAGTGTGACGAGCGCGTTCGCCGGTGTCGCCCACAGTGTGCAGGACAGCAGGGCAATCACGGCTCCGCCGCAAATCAGCGCAAGCGGAATGCCGTACAGAATGAGCAGTACAGCGAAAATCACCGCGAGCGCGGTCACAACGATCGCCAGAAGCACGCCAAGCACGGTTGCACCTGCGCCGAATACGAGCGGCAATCCGATCGGGATAGCGAGCAGCACCAGCACAATCAGCAGCAGCGGACTGATACCGCGCCAGCGGCGCTTTTCTTTTATCGGCTGTGCATGCGGTACAGCGGTCAGTTCGCGGTAATCCGCGAGAATCTGCGCTGCAACCTTTGCCGGCTCGCCGAGTTCCTCAATGGCCTTTGTCTCGTTTTCCGGGCCTGCGTCGTCAAAATATTCTTCGTAATAGCGCAGAGCGTTCGCGCGTTCCTCCTCCGGCAAAACCGAGAGCGCACGCCGCAGCGCTGCCATGTAATCTGCTCTGTTCATTCGTTCACCCCTCCAAAAAAGATCGTGTCGATCCCGCTGCGGTAGTTCTGCCAGTCGATGCGGTGCTGCCGCAGAGCGGCTCTGCCGTGCTCGGTGATCTGGTAGTAGCGGCGGTTGCGGCCCGCATAGGCCTGATCGTAGGTGGTCAGGCAGCCGTCCTTCATCAGCCGCCGAAGTACCGGATACAGCGTAGATTCGGAAATATCCAGTACCTTTTGCACGTCCTGCGTAATACGGTAGCCGTAGGTGCTTTCTCGCTCGACTACGGCAAGCACGATGCCGTCCAGCAGGGAGGACGAGATGGGATAGGACATATGGAATCCTCCTCTCCTGTGTTTCTAATAATATTATATGAGATATAATATAGTCCGTCAACAGGTATATCAAAAATAACTATGAAGGAATTGTAAATTTTGTGGGATCAGTGCAGGAAAAACACTGTTTTCGCATTGTATTCGCCGGAAAGATAGCGTATAATGGTATCTGTATAAGTATGGGCAGAGGAAACGAACGAAAGGGCGAATCTGATAAATGAAACTGGCTGTATTATTCGGCGGTATTTCGAGTGAGCACGACATCTCGTGCCTGTCTGCCGCTTCTATTTTGCGAAACCTGAATAAAGATAAATATGAAATCTATCCGGTCGGCATCACCCGCAGCGGCGAGTGGCTCTACTGCCCGAACTGTGATCCGGACCGTGTAGAGAGCGGTGCGTGGGAGCGCATGACCGGCAAGGTAAAGGTCGTTCTCGCACCCGACCGCGGCATGCACGGCATGGTGCTGCTCCGTGAGGGAGAGATCGAGATTGTCCGTCTGGACTGCGTATTCCCGGTGCTGCACGGCGTCGGCGGCGAGGACGGCACGATGCAGGGTCTGCTCGAGCTGGCCGGCATTCCGTACGTCGGCTGCGGCGTAGCCGCAAGCGCGAACACGATGGACAAGGCCCTGACGAAAAAGGTCGTTGAGGGTACGGGCGTCCGTCAGGCACGCTACTATCTGGCGCTGAGATATGACTTTGAGCGCAATGCCGAGGCAGTAATCGCCGCGGCTGCGGAAACGCTGGGCGCGTTCCCGGTATTCGTCAAACCGTGCTCGCAGGGCTCGTCCGTGGGCGTTGCCAAGGCGAACAATCTGCTCGAACTGGCCGAGGGCCTGACCGAAGCATTTAAGCTGGATACCAAGGTGCTCGTCGAGGAGTTCATCGACGGTCACGAGGTCGAGTGCGCGGTGCTCGGCAACCTCGAACCGCAGGCCTCCACGGTCGGCGAGATCGCTCCGACGCAGGAGTTCTACACCTTTGACGCCAAGTACAAGGACGAAAGCTCGCGTCTGTACATTCCGGCACATATCACCGAGGAGCAGATTGCGACCGTCCGTCGGGACGCTGTCCGCGTTTACACCGCACTCGGCTGCCGCGGCCTGTCGCGCGTAGACTTCTTTGTCACCCACGACAGCGGCGAGGTCGTTTTCAACGAGCTGAATGCGATTCCGGGCTTTACCTCGATCAGCATGTACCCCAAGCTGTTTGACTACGAGGGCATCGGCTATGCCGAGCTGCTCGACCGCCTGATCTCTCTGGCACTGGAGGAGCACAATGGATAAGCGTGCGATTGGCGTATTTGACTCCGGCTTGGGCGGTCTGACCGCCGTGCGCCGTCTGCACGCCCTGATGCCGCAGGAAAATATCATCTATTTCGGCGATACCGGCCGTGTGCCGTATGGTACGCGCGGCCGCGATATCATCACCAAGTATGCCCGGCAGGATGTGGCGTTTCTGCGCCAGTATGACCTGAAATCCATCATCATTGCCTGCAACACCGTGTCCGCAATCGCGCTTGACCTGCTTTCCGAGGAGAACGACATCCCAATCATCGGCACGGTCGAGCCTGCCTGCCGCCGCGCCATGACCATGACGCAGACCGGCAGAGTCGGCGTGATCGGCACGGCGGCCACCATCCGTTCGGGTGCATACGAGAAGTATCTGCACAAAAAGGACGGCACGCTCGACCTGTTCACGCAGGCGTGTCCGCTGTTCGTGCCGCTGGTCGAGAACGGCCGCGTGCACCGCGGCGATGTGGTCATCGAAACTGTGGTGAAGGAATATCTCACGCCGCTGAAGGACGCAGGTGTGGATACGCTGATTCTCGGCTGCACGCACTATCCGCTGCTCGAGGAGGTCATCGGCGACTTTATGGGTCCGGATGTGACGCTCATTGACTCGGGCGCCGAGGCGGCAAACCTCGCTTCCACGCAGTTTGACCCGAACGAGGGTACGGGTACAACGCAGTATTTCGTTTCGGACGATCCGCAGGGCTTTGACCAGCTCGCCGAGCTGTTCCTGCAGGAAAAGGTCGATGTCGGTGCGGAGCTTGTGGATATTTCCCGCTATTAAGGAGCATAGAAATATGAAGAAGGACGTTTGGCTGACGATTTCCTCTCAGCAGCAGTTTGCGGGCTGTGACGAGGAGAACATCGACCTGCAAACCGCTGCCACGCTGTACGAGCGCGGCGGAAAATATTACATCGCATACGAGGAAAGTGAACTGACCGGACTCGAAGGCACCAAGACCACCGTCAAGCTGGACGGCAAAACGGTTGCCCTCATCCGCACGGGTACGTTTCCCTCGCACATGCTGTTCGCTGAGGACGAGCGCCATGTCGGTCTGTATCAAACGCCGGTCGGCAGCGAAATGGCTATCGCCACCCACACCTCGCGGGTGCACAACACCATCGGCGAGAACGGCGGACACCTTATCATCGACTATACGGTCGAGGTGGACAACTCTCTCATGGGAGAACACCACTTTGAGATGACGGTATCGACCAAACCGAACATTCAGGTCGTTTAATAAAGTAAAAATAAGAGATTTAGATATAGGAGTGTACACATGAACGCATACGAAATCGCACGCGCCGAAGCAACCCGCGTTGTAGAAGCGGCGTACCGCAAGGCTGTAGCCGCAGGCGAGCTGCCTGAGGGCACCATTCCTCCGGTTGCAGTAGAGACCCCGAAGGATTCTTCCAACGGCGACTGGGCATCCACCTTTGCTATGCAGTGTGCAAAGCCGCTGCACATGGCGCCGCGCAAGATTGCGGAGAGCATCGTGGCAAACCTCGACCTCGAGGGCAGCTGCTTTGACACCGTGACCATTGCAGGCCCGGGCTTTATGAATTTCACGCTGAATCAGGGCTGGTACGAGCAGGCTGTCCGCGGCGTATTCGCCATGGGCGAGAATTACGGCCGTACCGAGAGCAAAAAGCCGGAAAAGGTCATGGTAGAGTTCGTTTCCGCCAACCCGACCGGCCCGATGCACATGGGCAACGCGCGCGGCGGTGTTCTGGGCGACTGCCTGTCCTCTGTTCTGGACTGGTCCGGCAATGATGTTACCCGTGAGTTCTACATCAACGATGCAGGCAATCAGGTAGACAAGTTCGCGCACTCGGTCGAGGGCCGCTATATCCAGGAGATCCGCGGCGAGGACGCCATCGAGTTTGACGCTTCCTGGTATCAGGGCGACGACATTAAGGCGCTGGCGCATGATCTGGTAGAGCAGTACGGCGACAGCCTGCTCGAAAAGACCCCGGAGGAGCGCTTCGCCGTTATCGAGGGTTACGGCCTGCCGACCAACATTGCCCGCATGGAGCGCGACCTCAGGCGTTACAAGATCAACTACGACGTATGGTTCCGCGAGTCCACTCTGCATGAGAGCGGTTACGTTAAGGAGACCATTGATATGCTGACCGCCAAGGGCGCAACCTACGAGACCGAGGACGGCGCACTGTGGCTCCGTTCGACCGACTTCGGCTGCGACAAGGACGACGTTCTGCGCCGTGCAAACGGTTTCTATACCTACTTTGCGGCCGATATCGCTTACCATCGCAACAAGTTCGAGAAGCGCGGTTTTGACCGTGTTATCAACATCTGGGGCGCTGACCATCACGGCCATGTAAAGCGTCTGCAGTGCGCTCTGGATGCACTCGGTCTGGACGGCTCTCACCGTCTGGAGATCGTGCTCATGCAGCTTGTCCGCATGATGCAGGGCGGCGAGGTTGTCCGCATGTCCAAGCGTACCGGCAAGAGCCTGACGCTGACCGACCTGCTCGACGAGATTCCGGTCGATGCAGCGCGTTTCTTCTTCAACAGCCGCGCCGCTGAGACACAGATGGAGTTCGACCTTGACCTTGCTATCAAGCAGGATTCCGACAACCCGCTGTACTATGTGCAGTACGCACACGCGCGTATCTGCTCCGTGCTCAAGAACGCACAGGAGAGCGGCATTGCGCTGCCGGATACCGGCAAGACCGACCTGTCCGTGCTGACCGGCGCAGATGAGCGTCAGCTCATCAAGCAGGTTGCTCTGCTGCCCGAGGAGATCGTGCAGTCCGCTGTCAGCCGCGATCCGTCGCGTCTCAACAAGTACGCCGTTGCACTGGCGCAGCAGTTCCATCATTTCTACAACGCCTGCCGCATCAAGGATGCCGAGCCGGCTGTCCGCGATGCGCGTCTGACCCTGTGCCTGGCAGCGAAGCAGACCATTGAGAACGTGCTGAAGCTCATCGGCGTAGACGCACCGGAGTCCATGTGACAACGTATAGGGGACTTCAAAAGTCCCCTATATACGAAGTATGGTTCCGGAGAAACCATACTTCGATACCCGAATGACGCGCTCCAAGAGCGCTGGGTCGGGGTAACAAAACCCACGCACATGTCGCGGGTTTTGTTGCGGCGCATGCGCCGCTGATTGCAAGCCGCCGTGTAACGGCGGCCGTCTGCGGACGGGACCAATGGCTCGGTTTTTCGGTAAAAAACCTGCCATGCGGTTACGTTTTGCAAGCAAAACGGATTTTTTTGCCGCGCTGAGCGCGGAGGAGACCCACATGAAAAAATTAGCGAAAAGAATAGCGGCACTGGCGATGACGGCGGCAATGATGACCGCCTCCGCCGGTGCGATCACGCAGGACGGACAGAGCGAAACGTGGTTTGACGGCGTTTGGGCGCTCATTGATGCTTTCGGCCTCAAGGCAGAGCATGATCCGTACGTTCTGCAGAACTATATCAATAAATATCTGGAAAAGCATCCGGATGAGATGTATGACGTACTCAACGACATTCTCTCGCTGCTCGATACGCATTCCATGTATCTGTCGAGCGAGGAGTATTCGCAGGGATTTTCGACGCTTGAGGGCTTTGTCGGCATCGGCGTCGGCCTGCAGGAGACAGAAAACGGCGTACAGATCGCTGAGGTCATGCGCTATTCAGCGGCGGAGGAAGCCGGTCTGCAGATTGGCGATCTTATCGTGAAAATCAACGGTGAGGACGCAACCAAGTTGAAAAATGCCGATGTAGCATCTAAGCTGCGCGGCGAGGAAGGTACGTCGGTCAAGCTGACCGTGCGCCGCTACGGACGGGACATTACCGTTACCTGTGAGCGCCGTCAGGTCAACCGCGTGTACGTTTCCAACAAGACGATGGCGGACGGTGTGGAGTACATCAAGGTCAGCGCCATCGGCTCGCAGAACGACTGGTCGGCGTTTTCGGAGATTTGGGACAGCCTGCCGTCTAAGAACACCCGTGCGGTCATTCTCGACCTGCGCGGCAACGGCGGCGGCCTGATCGACGCGGCGCTCAAAATGGCGAATGCTATGACGCCGGTCAAGGATGCAGAGCTTGCCGGCGTCCGCTACCGCGACGATATGGGCGGTCTGGAGCAGACCTATTCGACCGGCAATGCGCTGCCGCTTAACAAGATTGTCGTTCTGGTGGACGGCGGCACGGCTTCCGCGGCGGAGCTGCTGGCAGGCAGCCTGCAGGATACCGGCTCGGCGACGCTCATCGGCAGCAAGACCTACGGCAAGGGACAGGGGCAGTTCCACATTGATCTGGTAAACGGCGACAAGCTGGTCATCACCACGCTGGAACTCGAACTGCCCAAGCAGGGCTGCTGGGAAGGTGTCGGCCTGACGCCGGATATCCAGCTGGAGAACCGCAAGGTTACGGTCAATACCAAGGATCTCAAACCGCTCGATACGAGCACAACCCTGCGTTTTGGCGACAGCTCGGACGCGGTTTACGCCATGACCGAGCGCCTGTCGCTGCTGGGACTGCTCACCGAAGCAACCGGCAGGTATGACGGCGACGTAGCGGACGCGGTAGCGTCCTTCCGGGCGGCTTACGATCTGCCTGCGGCGCTGTATGCGTCTCCGGAGATGCTGAGCGCACTGGACGAAGCGGTTACTGCGCTGAACGGCCAGACCTATCTGGTGGACGATCAGCTGCAGAGCGCACTTGAAATGTGCAGGCTGGCGGCGGCAAAACCGCAGCAGTATACCGTTAAGAGTGACGGCAGCTGGACGAAAAAGTAAACTTTATCAACTGAAATATGAATATTTTTCATCTTCTTAGGAGGAAGAACAACCTTGGATATTCCTTTATGTCAATCCGAGCATAAACCGCAGCTTTTGCTGAACGATCCGGCGGCAATTTCGCTGTATCATACCGCGCCCGAGCAGTTTGCAGGCGCGCTTGCACCGAATGCCGAACTGTGTGATGCATGGGCTGAAGAGCTGGCGCCGTTGCCGGTCGGCCTGGCGCTCGAGTGCCCGCCCGAACCCGATGCGGAGCACTGCGAACGCCCGATCACCATGCACTACATTGAGCAGTGCAAGGAGGTCTTCCGTCCTCTGCTGCACGATGATGCGGCGTTCTATTATCTGCATGGTGCGCCGACATTTCCGGCGCTGCGTGCCGCTGTGCTGGCTCTGGGCGATCTGTGCGGCCGAACGGTAATTGCGGAGCTGCATGTGGAGGACGATGAAGGCCATCTGCCGGACGGCACGGATGTGCGGGCGGCTATCGGTGTGCTGCAGCGCATTGGCGTTACGACTGTGCTGATCAGCGCACACGATCCCGAATCGCTGACGCAGGCGCTCGAAATCGCGGCGCCGTATGCGCGGCTGTCGCTCGGCGTGTGCATGCACGCGGACTGGCTGTCTCAAACCACACTGTACAACACCGAGGTAATTGTGCCCGACAGTACGGAAGCATTCGTCGCGGCGCTGCGCGGCAATCAAGTGGCGTGCAAAACGCTGCCGCGCGATCACGATGATTTTATCTGTGCGCCGGACGGCAAGCACGCGCATTTTATCGCTCCGACCATCGACATTTCGGATGAGATCGAGTGCGGTCCGCATCTGGATGAGGATCTCATCGAAGCCGAGGATGATTCGGGTGCGTTCAAGCTGCTGCTCGAAACCGAAGAGGATGTTGTCACACTGGAGGAATCCCGCTATATGATCTCGCGTCCGCTGTGCCTGTGCGCGGAATCTGCCGACCTGCTGGAGCAGGGTCTGCGGGTATTTCCGGGACTTGCACTGTATGACGGCACATGGGAGCAGGAAGACGCGGTCATTTCGTACTTCGAGACGAAATACGGCATGATCCGCTTATAGGGGACTTCAAAAGTCCCCTATATACGAAAGACGGTTCCGGAGAAACCGCCTTTCGATACCCGAATGACGTGCCCCAGGGGCACTGGGGCGGGGAAACAAAACCCACGCACATGTCGCGGGTTTTATTGCGGCGCAATGCGCCGCGGAGTGAATGCTGCCGCAGAGCGGCAGTCGCCTGCGGGCAGGACCAAAGACTCGGGTTTCTGGACGAAAACCGGTCTTGTAGTTGCAATTATGCAAGCAAATTGTTATTGAATACCGCGCGGAGCGCGGTTATCTGGATAGGAAAGGCAGGGTGGAACCTATGGATTGGAGAGAAGTTACGATCTACACGACGACCGAGGGCATCGGTCCGGTCGAGGCACTGCTCGAGGACAACGGCGTAGAAGGCTATGTGCTTGAGGATGCGGCGGATTTTGAAGAATTTCTCAAGGACACCGAAATATACTGGGACTATGTAGACGAGGATCTGGTGCGCGAGAAGCGTGCACAGGAGACCTGTCTCAAAATCTATCTGCCGGACAGCGACGAGGGTGCAAAGCAGTACGCGGATATCCGTGCCGCGCTGGAAAACCTCAAGGCGCGCGATGAGGAGCACGCATGGGGCCGACTGTGCACGGAAACCGCGCTGACCCGTCAGGAGGACTGGGAGTGGGGATGGAAGCAGTATTTCAAGCCGTTCCCGGTGGGACGCAGCTTTATGATCAAACCCTCGTGGGAGACGGTTGAGGACCCGCAGGGCCGCCGTATTCTTGAAATCGACCCGGCGTCGTCCTTCGGCACCGGCAGCCATGACACGACCCAGCTGTGCATGATGGCGCTCGAGGATGCGGTAAAGCCGGGCGACAAGCTGCTCGATATGGGCACTGGCTCGGGTATTCTGGCCATCGCGGCGGCTATGCTCGGCGCGGATGTGCAGACCATTGTCGATATCGACGAGAACTGCCTGAAAACTGCACATGAAAATGCGGAAAAAAACCATGTCGAGATCGGCAGAGGTCTGTGCGGCGATGCGCTGCGCGACCCGAAGCTCGCCGAGGACATCGGCGGCGGCTACGACGTGATCGTGGCGAATATCGTGGCTGATGTCATCATCGGCATGTCGCCCATGTTTGCGGATAAGCTGGTCAAGGGCGGCACACTGATCTGCTCCGGCATCCTCAACGAGCGTGCCGAGGAGGTGCGCGCGGCGCTGGAAAAGAGCGGATTTACGATTCTTTCGCACGAAAAGAGCGATGACTGGAGCGCTTTTGCTGCGAAAAAGTGATTTGTTTCAGGATTCACGGAATGTTCACTTGCCAAACGGCTGTTTTTTTGCTAAAATAGGAAAGGTTATTTGATTATTATGCCTCGATTTTTTGTCGATCAGCAGCCGCAGGACGGCGTGCTGACCCTTACCGGAGAAAACGCGCATCACGCGGGACGTGTTCTGCGTCTGCGTGTCGGCGAAGGTGTTACCCTGTGTGACGGTGCCGGGATGGATTTTGACTGCACGGTGGAAGCCGTGGAGAAGGAAGCCGTGACCTGCCGGGTCGTAAGCTGCCACGCGGCGGATACCGAACCGAAGCAGTCTATCACGCTGTTTATGGCGCTGCCCAAGGGCGACAAAATGGAATTTATCGTGCAGAAGGCGGTAGAGCTCGGCGTCAGCCGTATCGTGCCGTATCTGTCCAAGAATTGCGTTTCCCGACCGGATAAGACCGAAAAGAAGGTGGAACGCTGGCGTAAGATTGCTGCCGAGGCAGCAAAGCAGTGCGGCAGAGGACGTCTGCCGGAGGTGGCAGCCGTTGTACCGGTCGCTCACGCAATTGCGCAGGCGGCGGAAAGCGAAACGGCACTGTTTTTCTACGAAAACGAGAAGCGGACCGGTCTGCACGATGCGCTTGCAGGCGGTGTCAGGGACACGGTTTCGCTGATGGTCGGGCCGGAGGGCGGCTTCGATCCGGCTGAAGCAAAGGCAGCCGTGGACGCGGGACTGCAGAGCGTTTCGCTCGGTACACGCATCCTGCGGTGTGAGACTGCGCCGATTGCGGCGCTTGCGGCCGTGCTCTATGCCGGCGGCAACATGTGAGAAGAAATAAAGGGAGTGTTAAACATTGGCAAAAAACAATGTGGGTAAAAAGCCAATTTCTCAGGAAGAGTATACCACCAACAAGGTGCTCGCAGTATTCAGCGTGTGCCTGCTCGGCGTGCTGGTACTGATGATCCTCGAGCGCCTGCTGGGCTACAGCAACACCTGGAAGACCGGCGTGCTGGTAACGCGGGTGCTGCTCGGTGTGGGCATTGTCGGTGCAGCAGCCGGCATCATCATGCTGGGACAGGAGCATGCAGGCAAGCGCAGCAGCGTGCGCCGCATCGTGTGCGGACGCAATATGCTGATTGCAAGCATCGTTGCCATCGTATTCCTGACCGCGATCAACTACTACGGCACCATGCCGATCAAGGCGATGTATGTTGTCCTGCCGGTTCTGGCAGTGTATTATCTGGTGTATCATTCTTATGCGCCGGAATTTTTCCTGATTGCAGTAGATACCGGTGTGGGTGTTGCGGCAATGCTGGTGATTCACCGCGCGCTGGTTTCGGCTAACCATACATGGATGTCCACCGTGGCGGCAGCAGGTACCGCGGTACTGGCACTGATCCAGATCGCTGTTACGGCTTCTCTGCGCCGCAAGAAGGGTAAGTTTACCTTCCGCGGCCGCAAGATCGACACCCAGTTCAGCAAGAACGCGTACCTGATGCTCACCATTACGCCGATCGTGATGGTAGCGCTGACGGCAGTCGTTGTACTTGCGGCAAGCCATGTCATGATCGCACTGGGTGCGGCAGCGGCATATCTGTTCATCACTGCGGTATACTATACCGTGAAGCTGATGTGATAATTGCATTTTTCCTGTCGAAGCGCGGCGCGTTTTGACGGTTAGACAGCGGGCGGCGCAGCCGCCCGCTTTGTCATACCCGAAGGAGGGGACATATGAGACGGTTTTTCGGCTTTCTGCTGACCATGGCTCTGCTTGGCGGCGGTGTGTTCTGGCTGCCGTATCTGCAGGCGAAGCCGGTGGATAATGTCTATCAGGCGGCAGATCTGCTCCGGCAGGACGCGGAGAACGGCGGAAACGGCGTTGCCTTCCGCGAGGACAACGTGGACGCGGACGAGGTGTACCGAGCACTGGAGGCGCAGTATCCATACGCATTCGCGCTGCACGCGGTAACACGGCCGAACAAGACCATCGAGCTGAACGCCGAGGTTTCTCGGCAGGCGCGGCAGGAGCAGGCGTGGGAGTACGCCAGGGTTCTGGCGGCAGGCTCGGTTTCGCAGACCATGACTGCAGAGGAGAAGTTGCGTGCGCTGCACGATACCCTCATCCGTCAGTGTGAGTACGATGTGGATACGGCAGAGGAGGACGCTCCGGACGGCTCGGCACCCGCTTTCGCGGCAGATGGCGCGCTGCTCGATCATAAGGCTGTGTGTGCCGGTTACGGCCGCGCGTATGAGATGCTGTGCAAGGCGGCAGGCATTCAGGTCATCTATGTCGCATCCGAGGAAATGAACCACGGCTGGAATGCTGTGCGGTTGGGCGGCACAACATATTACATCGACTGCACGTTTGACGACCCGATTCCGGACAGAGGCGAATATGTATCCGATCAGTATTTTATGCTCACCGGAGAAGAACTGGCGCAGACGCATACCTGGAATGAGGCGTTCTACGAGCAGCTTCTGGACAGTCTGGAACAGGGCGGGAAATAGCGGAAAAATCGGTTCCAAAACTTTTTCAAAAAAATTTGAAAAAAGGTGTTGACATTTACTCGATTATGGACTATACTAAACAAGTCGTCAGCGAGCGGGCGATAACAACGGAAAAGGATATGGCGGTATAGCTTAGTTGGCTAGAGCGTCCGGTTCATACCCGGAAGGTCATTGGTTCAAGTCCAATTACCGCTACCATTTTCCCTTGGCCCGTTGGTCAAGCGGTCAAGACACCGCCCTTTCACGGCGGTAACGGGGGTTCGATTCCCCCACGGGTCACCACTTGGAAGTTTAGCTCAGCTGGGAGAGCATCTGCCTTACAAGCAGAGGGTCAGCGGTTCGAGCCCGTTAACTTCCACCACGAAAACCACTCACGAAAGTGAGTGGTTTTTCTTTTTGTCTTTAGAAACCGCCGGCTTTCCGGGGCATACGAGGCGCGCAGCGCTACGTTCTGTCCGGGCGGCAGTTTTTTCAGCACCGGCTTAGCGGGGTACTCGAACTGCCGCAGGCGGGTTCGCCCTTTCTGGGCGGCACCTTTTCCGCTTGAAATCAAGCGAGGAGTTGCGCTCTGCGGAGCGCGGGGATTCGCCGCGCCCCGCGGCAGGGCAAGAGGGTAGACACCAAGGTTTCTACCCTCTTAACTCCCACTTCCTTTTGGGAGGGTCTGGCGCAGATTGCCGACATGTGACCGCTGCGAAACAGGGGAACGGCAGTCGGGTTACCGCAGCGTGTCTTTCGTGAAATATTCGCAGTTCACAGACAGTGTACTGCTACACAGGCGGTTTAGTCTACGCAGGCGCGGCATGACCGTGCCGCGCAACTCTTTAACGCGTTATACCGGAAGGCACCTGCGGATTTTGTTGTTCGGTACAATTTATCCTCGTAGGTGCTGTCTATCATAACGTGCTGACGAATTGTGCGGCACGGTTATGCCGCACTCTGCGTTGATTAACCCGCATGTGTAGCAGTACGCTGTCTGTGAACTGCGAATATTTCACGAAAGACACGCTGCGGTAACCCGACTGCCGTTCCCCTTTTCGAAGCGGTCACATATAGGAAATCTGCGCCAGATTAGGAAGCAAGGGAAAGGTAGGAGTTCAAAGAGGAAGGAAAACCGTAGGTTGTCCTTCCTTTTTGCCCCCCGCCGCGGGGCGCGGCACGTTCCCGCCGTCCGCAGACGGCGAATCCCCCGCTGAGGTTCAGCGGAAAACTCTCCGCCCGGAAAGGGACGAACACGCTTGCGCAGTTCGAGTACCCCGCGCAGCCGGTGCTGAGAAATGCTGCCCGGATAGGGCGAACAGCCTGCGCGGTTCGTGCATCCTAGCGGGTCGGTGCCGGAATAGCCTGCGTTGCGGTTAAACCGCCGCAACTTCACATAAACTACGTTTGCGTTACTCCCACATATACGGTATAATATAACCCGTTAGACAAACTTTTCCGGAATCGAGGGAAATTATGCAACGAGTGACCCGAAAAACGCTGGGTGCGGGAATCAATCTCACCTGCGTGACCACACCGAAGTTTAAGCGGGCAGTGCTGCGTGCGATGCTGGTGCTGCCGCTCGGCGGCGAGGATGCCGCGCTGCGCGCGTGTCTGCCGCAGGTTTTGCGCCGCGGCACGGCCAGGCTGAACGATATGCAGGCGTTCGGCACCGCGCTCGATGAGCTGTACGGCGCCCGTATTGAAGCCGCAGTGCGCAAGGAGGGCGAAAACCTGTGCATCGGCTTTCTGTCCGACTGTATTGATGAGGCTTATGCACCGGGAGCCGACGGTCTGACCGCCGGTGTGATCGGTCTGCTGTGCGATCTGCTGTACAACCCGTATCTGCAGGACGGCCTGTTCTGCGCCGCTTATGCAGAGGGCGAACGCGGCAATCTGATCGACCGCATTGCTGCACTCAAAAACGATCCGCGTTCGTGGGCGCCGCGCCGACTGAATGAGATCATGTGCGAAAACGAGGACTACGGCAAGTCCGCGCTCGGTACGATCGAGCAGGCAGAGCGCATTACATCGGAAACGCTGTATGCGGCCTATCGCCGCGCGCTGAGTGAGGCGCAGGTGGAGCTGTTCTACTGCGGTACGATGATGCCGGACGAGGTGGAAGCGCGCTTCATGGCAACGCCGCTGGCCCAGCCGCGCGAGGGCACGCTGTATCAGCCGCACACGGTCGTGCAGGCGCGACCTGTTGGTGACGTTCGTGAGGTCGTTGAGGATGCCGAGGTAACCCAGGGCAAGCTGTCGCTCGGCTTCCGTACCGGCGGTGCATCACTGACCGGCGGAGAACCGGCGGCGTACTGGGTGTTCCAGACCATCTACGGCGGCTCGACAAGCGCGAAGCTGTTTCTCAACGTACGCGAGAAAAAGTCGCTGTGCTACTACGCAAGCGCACAGTTTGTGGCATCTAAGGGACTGATGATCGTGGGCTCCGGCATTGAGAACAGAAATTTCGAGGTCGCACGCGATGAAATCCTGCACCAGCTGGATTTGTGCCGCAAGGGCGAAATTACGGACGCAGAACTCGAAAGCGCACGCAAAACGCTGGTCAACGGCTGGCGCACCATGCTCGACGACCCGCTTACACTCGAGCGCTACTGGATGGGACAGGCGGCTGCAGGCACGCTCGTATCGCCCGAGGAGCGCATCGAGCAGGTGGCCGACATCACGCGCGAGCAGGTCATTGCCGCGGCACAGAGCACAGCGCTTGACACGGTATTCTTTATGAAGGGAGCGGCAAAATGACAAAGAATTATTCCGCTCTGCACGAGAGTATGCAGACCCGCACGCTGGCAAACGGTCTGCGCATCTGCTATCTGCCCAAGAAGGGTTTCAGCAAAACCTTCGCCATTCTGGCGACCGATTTCGGTTCGGTGGACGCATCGTTCACCTTTGAGGGCAAGCGGTATGATACACCGGCAGGCGTGGCGCACTTCCTTGAGCACAAGATGTTCGAGGATGAGGACGGCAACGCACTGCAGAAATTCGCCCGCACCGGTGCAAGTCCGAACGCCTTCACAAGCCACACCATGACGGCGTATCACTTTTCCTGTACCGACCGGTTTGAGGAGAATCTGGAGATTCTGCTTAAATTCGTGTTCACGCCGTACTTCACGGATGAAAACGTGGAGAAGGAACGCGGCATTATCAATCAGGAGATCCGCATGGTAGAGGACACACCCAATTGGGAGGTGTTTGTCGGCGCGTATGAGGGTCTGTATCGTAATCATCCGGTGCGTGTGTCCATTCCGGGCAGCGAGGAGAGCATTTCGCATATTACACCGGAGCTGCTGTACACCTGTCACCGTGCGTTTTACAGTCCGAAGAACATGGCGCTCGTGGTGTGCGGCACAGCGGACTTTGAGCAGGTATGCCGCATGGCAGAGGAGATTTCACCGCAGGACGCACCGGAGATCGGTCAGCGTCATTACGGCGAGCGCCGCGCGGAAGTCCATCAGCCGGTTGTGACGCGCAAAATGCAGGTGTCGCTGCCGCAGTGTATGGTCGGCTTTAAGGATGAGCCGGTTCCGGCCGGAGAAAGCCGTCTGCGCCGCAGTCTGATCGGTGATCTGGCGGTGCGTATTCTGTGCGGCGATACCTCTCCGCTGTATGCAAAGCTGTACGAAAAGCGGCTGCTCGGACGCGATTTTGATGTGGATTACTCGCTCATTCCGGATGGCGCATGCGCGATCCTCGGCGGCGAGAGCCGAGATCCTGCGGCTGTGCGCGAAGCGCTCGAGCGGGAGACTGCACGGCTGGCGCAGGAGGGCATCGAGCCGAAGCTGTTCCGCCGCATGAAGAACGCGCTGTACGGCATGCGCCTGCGTATGCTGGATGTGCCCGATCTGTATGCACGGCAGGAGATCACTTCTGTTTTTGCGGGCGAGCATTATCTGGATTTTGCCGGGCTGTTTGACACCATTCATGCGGAGGATGTGCAGGAAATGTTCCGCCGCTGGGCACAGCCGAACCGCTCGACCATGTCGGTGGTAGAGCCGAAGTAACGATAGAAAGAAGAAAGATCATGGAACACACAATTTCATTTCCGGCGCTCGGCCTGAACCTTGACATCAACCGTGTCGCTGTCAATCTGTTCGGCAAGGATATTTACTGGTATGGCATTATTATCTGTCTGGGCTTTGTGCTGGCGGCGCTGTATGTCAATCGGCGGACGCAGGAGTTCGGCGTTACGTCGGACAATCTGATGGACTGCCTGATCATCTGTGTGCCGGTCGGCATCATCAGCGCCCGCATTTACTATGTGGCGTTTGAATGGGGCTATTACAGCCAGCATCCGAATGAGATCATCGCCATCTGGAAGGGCGGCATCGCAATTTACGGTGCGGTCATCGGTGTTGTGATTGCACTGGCGGTGTACAGCAGAATGAAGAAACTGTCGTTTGCCAGCCTGTGCGATCTGGCGGCGTTCGGTCTGCTGATTGGTCAGTGCATCGGAAGATGGGGCAACTTTGTCAACGGTGAGGCACATGGCGGTGCAACCTCTCTGCCGTGGGGCATGAGCATTGACGGTGCCTCTCCGGTGCATCCGACCTTCCTGTATGAGTCGCTGTGGAATCTGGTGGGCTTTATTGCACTGCATTTCTACTCGAAGAAGCGCAAGTTTGGGGGCGAAATGGCGCTGCTGTATGTAGCGTGGTACGGTCTGGGCCGTGCGTGGATCGAGGGCCTGCGGACGGACAGCCTGTATCTCGGCCCGGTGCGCGTATCGCAGCTGCTGGCCGGCATAAGCTGCATTGCGGCGATTATTGTGCTGGTACGGCAATATAACCGCATCAAGGTCGAGAAGGCGTTCTATGCGCCGGAGCAGGACAAGGCGGACGAGAAAAAAGGCGAATAACATTTCACGATAAAGGAGAACGACAATATGAGTGCAGTAAGAATGGACGGCAAGGCACTGTCCGCGAAGGTGCGCGGCAGCATTCTGGCAGAGACCGAGGCGCTGAAAAAGCAGGGTGTAACGCCGGGTCTGGCGGTTATTATCGTCGGCAACGATTCGGCGAGCGAGATTTACGTCCGCAATAAGGAGCGCGCGTGTGAGCAGTGCGGCTTTTACAGCGAGAAGTACGCGCTTCCCGAGGAGACCACACAGGAGGAGCTGCTTGGTCTGATCGCGCAGCTCAACGAAAGTCCGGCAATTTCGGGCATCCTGTGCCAGATGCCGGTGCCGAAGCATATTTCCGAGCAGGCGGTCATCGACGCCATCGATCCGAAGAAGGACGTGGACGCGTTCCATCCGGTCAATGTCGGCAAGATCATGGTTGGCAATTTTGATTTCGTGCCGTGCACGCCCGCGGGTGTCATGGAGCTGCTCGACGAGTACAAGATTGACCCGAAGGGCAAGGAGTGCGTTGTAGTTGGCCGCTCGAATATCGTCGGCAAGCCGATGAGCATGCTGCTGCTGCACCGTCACGGCACGGTTACCATTTGCCACAGCCGCACGCAGGATCTTGCAGAGGTGTGCCGCCGTGCGGATATTCTGGTAGCCGCTGTTGGCAAGGCAGGCTTTATTACGCCGGATATGGTCAAGGAGGGCGCAGTGGTGATTGACGTTGGCATCAACCGCAACGCTGAGGGCAAGGTTTGCGGCGATGTGGCACCGGAGGTTATGGAAAAGGCCTCTTACATGACGCCGGTTCCGGGCGGTGCCGGTCCGATGACCATCACCATGCTGATGAAGAATACGCTCAAGGCGGCAAAGCTGCAGAACGGCATTCAGTAAACAAAAACCGCCCGTATCCGGGTTGACAATCCGGGTGCGGGCGGGTATACTAAAGATAACGAAAGGTGCTGCCGGTAGACGGTCAGCCCCTAAAGAAAACGGAAGAAATAACCGCAATCATTGGGAGTGAGAGGCGGTTATTTCTTCTTTGGTCCTAAAATACGCTCAATAAGTACAAGTATCACTACAAGAATTACGAGATATTCCATAAAACCACCCCCCTTACAGGGGCAAGACTTAACCGCCTACCGCAGGCGCGGCAGCACCTTTCTTAACGACAAGTATAACAGAAATCGACTGCTTTTGCAATCCCACCAGATTTCGGCGGGATTGTTTTTATTTTGTAAATTAGAAAAGATTGACCTTTGTCCGGATTCATTCTATAATAAAGCTAATGAGTTAACCGCAACATACGGTTTATCACGTCAGGGGAGGACGAATATAATGGATATGAAGAAGCTTGCCGGCGATAAGGCGGCAGAGTATGTAAAGGACGGCATGGTTGTTGGTCTGGGCACCGGTTCCACTGCGTACCACATGGTAAATGCAGTAGGCGAGATGGTAAAGAACGGCCTGAAGATTCAGGCGATCCCGACCTCCAAGGCTACCGAGGCGCAGGCGCGCGAGCTGGGTATCCCGCTGCTGACCATCGACGAGCTGGATCACGTTGATCTGGCAATCGACGGCGTAGATGAGATCGACCCGCAGTTCAACGCCATCAAGGGCGGCGGCGGTGCGCTGTACCGCGAGAAGGTCGTTGCATCCATGGCGAAGGAAGTTATCTGGATCATGGACGAGTCCAAGCTGGTCGACAAGATCGGTGCTTTCCATCTGCCGGTTGAGATCGCACAGTACGGCTCCAAGCAGGCGATGGAGCGCATGGCAGCTTACGGCTGGAATCCGGTTCTGCGTGTACGCGACGGCAAAACCTTTGTTACCGATAACGGCAACTTCATTGCGGATCTGCACCTCGGCGCAGGCTTTGACATTCAGGACGTTTACTCCAAGCTGACCGGCATGCTCGGCGTGCTGGAGCATGGTCTGTTCCTCAACATGTGCAAGCGTATGATCGTCGGCCACTCCAACGGTGAGGTTCAGGTCATCGAAAATCCGTCCAAGTAAGCGCAGCTGAAAGGCAGGAGAATTAATGATGGATCAGAACGATCAGAACGACCGCTTCGACAGATTCGACCGCTTTGAGCCGGACTTCAGCCGGTTCGAAAGTGGTTCGGACCGCAGTGAGCGCTCGAGCAGCCGCGACCGCAGTGAGCGTCCCGCACGCACGGGCAGACGTCAGTCGGCACGTCCGGTGCGTTCCGGCATGCGTATGGGCAAAGGCAAGCCGATGCGCAGAGCATCGGTCAAGCTGAACTACCGCATGGTGCTCTGCATTGCCGTGTTGGTACTGCTTTTGCTGACGATCATCTTCGGCGGACTGTTCAAGTCCCGCGGCAGTAAAATTGCGGACCTGAACTCGCAGATCGAAACACTGAATAAGGATAAGGACAATCTGTCCGCACAGATTGGTGCGCTGACGCAGGAGAATCAGACCCTGCAGAGCAGCATCACCGCAACGCTTCCTGCGGCTAAGACCGCAGAGACCAACAGCATCGTGGATCTGATCCCGATGCTGAACGACGGCGTTTATGTAGTACAGAGCACCGGCTCGCAGCTTCGCTACATCAGCGTTCCGAAGGGCTATCTGCAGGACAAGCTGGGCGAGTACCGCGATGACGCTTCCGGCTATGCCGCCTCCACCGGCGATGCACCGATCTGCCAGTACTATGTGCTGTTCACCGACCGCGTGATCGGTCTTGCAGAGGGTGACACCGGCTTTGTCAGCACCGACCGCAGCGCAACCGGCTCGACGAGC
This sequence comes from Butyricicoccus sp. AM32-19, assembly GCF_003480365.1. Classification (NCBI taxonomy): domain Bacteria; kingdom Bacillati; phylum Bacillota; class Clostridia; order Eubacteriales; family Butyricicoccaceae; genus Butyricicoccus; species Butyricicoccus sp. AM32-19. The sequence continues at coordinate 72,541 of NZ_QUIX01000008.1, forward strand.
ACGATTCCGTCCGGCTTCTATGACTTTGTTGCTTCGTTCTTCAATAACAGCAGCAATACCACGGCTTCCGGCAGCAATTCGAGCGATAGCAGCAGCTCGGATAGCAGCTCTGACAGTTCGAGCGACAGCAGTGCGTCCGACAATTCGTCTGACAGCAGCGCTTCTTCCGCATCTGCGGATGCAAACGCATAATCTGCGGGAAAATTAAAAAAATCAGAGGCATGGACTTGACAGTTCGTGCCTCTTGTGCTATGCTATTAAAAGCCGCATTGTGCATAGGCTTTTGTAAGTGTGTATCAAACGATGCACCGCCGTGCCAAGCGTGACTCTACAACGAAAGAGAGGGAAAACACATGTATGCCATTCTGAAAACTGGCGGCAAGCAGTACAAGGTATCCGAGGGCGACGTAATCTACGTTGAGAAGCTCGGCGTAGAGGACGGTGCTACCGTATCCTTTGACGAGGTTCTGGTAGTAGGCGAGGGTGATTCCATCACCGTAGGCGCTCCGTACGTTTCCGGCGCGGTTGTAACCGGCACGGTTGAGAAGACCGGCAAGGGCAAGAAGATCAACATCTTCAAGATGAAGCCGAAGAAGGGTTATCGCCGTCGTCAGGGTCATCGTCAGCCGTACACCAAGGTGACCATCGCGTCCATCAAGGCGTAAGACCGTGACCAAAGTCACTTTTTCGCTGCAGGAGGATAAAATCCTCGCGGTGGATATTCTCGGCCACGCAGGCTATGCGGAGGAAGGGGAAGACATCGTTTGCGCAGCGATCTCCAGTGCGGTTATGCTGACGCATGCGCTGCTGTATGATGTACAGCATATTCCGGTCGATACTCTCATCGAGGATGACGGAGCGCATATCCGCTTTACGCTGCCGAAAGGCGATGTGGAACGCGGACAGGATGCACTTTGTGCTCTGAAGCTGCATTTTTCCGAACTGGAACAAAACTATTCTGATTTCTTGAACGTAATGGAGGTGCAAGCAGATGCTGAAGATTAGCTTACAGTTTTTCGCTCATAAAAAGGGCGTTGGTTCGACCAAGAACGGTCGTGATTCCGAGTCCAAGCGACTGGGTGTAAAGCGTGCAGACGGTCAGACCGTACCGGCAGGCAACATCCTGGTTCGCCAGCGCGGCACCAAGATCCACCCGGGTGTGAATGTTGGCCGCGGTAAGGACGACACCCTGTTCGCAAAGGTTGAGGGCGTTGTTCGCTTCGAGCGTCTGGGTAAGGACCGCAAGCAGGTTTCCGTTTACCCGCAGTAATTATAGCGTTGCGTATAGGGGGCTTCAAAAGCCCCCTATATTCAAATTCCGGTTCCTTGCGAAACCGAAATTTGATACCCGAACGGCGCCGCACAATGCGGCTGGGTCGGGGTAACAAAACATCCGGCAAAGCTGGACGTTTTGTTGCGGCACGGAGTGCCGCGATTGGATGATTGCGCCGGAGGCGCAATTCGCCTGCGGGCGGGCCGATGACTCGGATTTCTGGACGAAATCCTGTCATGTGGTTGCAGTTTGCAAGCAAACTGGTATTTTATTGTCCCAGACTTCGTCTGGGATTTTGTTGATTTTAGATAGATATTACACCTTTGAGAAGAAAGGAGGACTACCATGTTTATTGATATTGCAAAAATCAAGATCGTATCCGGCAAGGGTGGTGACGGCAAGGTTGGTTTTCACCGCGAAAAGTATGTGGCGGCCGGCGGTCCGGACGGCGGCGACGGCGGCCGCGGCGGCTCGGTCATCTTCAAGGTAGATGACAATCTGTCCACGCTGCTCGATTTCCGTTACAAGAAAAAGTATGTCGCGGCTCCCGGTGAGCCGGGCGGCGGTAAGCGCTGCAAGGGCAAGGACGGTGCGGACCTGATCATTCGCGTACCGCGCGGCACGATCATCCGCGACCAGAAAACCGGTCAGGTCATGAAGGATATGTCCGACAGTGAGCCGTTTGTAGCAGCCAAGGGCGGCAACGGCGGCTGGGGCAACACGCATTTTGCAACGCCGACGCGTCAGGCGCCGCGTTTTGCCAAGCCGGGTCTGCCGGGTGTCGAGCGCGACATTATCCTTGAGCTGAAGCTGCTGGCTGATGTCGGTCTGGTCGGCTTCCCGAATGTCGGCAAGTCCACGCTGCTGAGCATGGTTTCTGCGGCGCGTCCGAAGATTGCAAACTACCACTTCACGACTCTGGTGCCGAACCTCGGCGTGGTTTCGGTCGGTGAGGAGCAGAACTTCGTCATGGCCGATATTCCGGGTATTATCGAGGGCGCAAGTGAGGGTGCCGGTCTGGGCCACGACTTCCTGCGGCACATTGACCGCTGTCGTCTGCTGCTGCATCTGGTTGACGCGGCAGGCAGCGAGGGCCGTGACCCGATCGACGACATTGAGAAGATCAACGCCGAGCTTGCCGGCTACAGCGAGTTTCTGGCAGCGCGTCCGCAGATCATTGTTGCCAACAAGACCGACCTGCTGGGCGATGACCGCGAGCCGGTTGAGAAGATCCGCAAGTACGCAGAGGAGCGCGGCTTCCTGTTTGCGGAGCTGTCCGCGGCGACCAACCAGGGCGTCAAGGAGCTGATGAATCTGACGTGGCACGAGCTGCAGCAGCTCCCGCCGGTATTCATCTACGAGCCGGAGTTCGTCGAGGTCGAGGAGAAGGCCGCAACCGAGAACGACTGGACCATCGAGCGCGACGGCGACGCATACGTTGTCACCGGTGCATGGGTGGACAAGATTATGGGCTCGGTCAATATCGATGACTACGAATCCCGCCAGTATATGGATCGTATGCTCCAGTCTGCAGGCATTTACGCCAAGCTGGAGGAAATGGGCATCGAGGAGGGCGCTCCGGTCGTGATCGGAGAGTTCGAGTTCGAGTACGTTTATTAAAGCGCGAGAAAGAGGACCTTGGGGTCCTCTTTTTTTATCGTATATACAGAGTGAAGTGCGGAGAACGTAGTGGGAGTAGCATAATGCAGAATCACTAAAAAATTATATCGTCCTATGTTCAACTCGCTGAAATAGTGCTACAATTAACTCAGAATGCACAAAAGGGGAGTTGACAAACTGTGCAACAACAAAAGAACGATAAAACAACCTGCCTGTTGCTTGCGCTGACCACGATTTTCTGGGGCAGCCTGTACACGGCAAGCAAGGTACTGCTCGATGTGATTCAGCCGTTCACGCTGCTGTGCCTGCGCTACATCATCGCAGCCATTGCCATGACCATCCTGCAGCGCCTGCGTAAGCCCGACCCGAACGGCAAGCCGCGCAGGATCAAGGGCGGCGACTGGAAATACGTTATCATGTTCGGTCTGGGCGGCTATGTGCTGTCCATCGGTCTGCAGCAGTACGGCACCAAGCTGGCGGGAGCATCGCTGGCATCGCTCATCAACTGCATGAACCCGATCGCCATCTGCTTCTTTGCGGTGCTGCTGCTGCATGAGCGCATGACGATGAAGAAGGTCGTCTGCATTGTCAGCGCGGTTGCCGGTGCGGTCTGCATCGTCGGGGGAGACGCCGGCGGCGGTCATATCCTCGGCATAGCGCTTTCGCTCGGTTCGGTGCTGACGTGGAGCGCGCTGAGCGTGTTCATGCGCTCGTTCTCGCAGAAGTATGATGCGCTGACCGTCACGACTTACGGTATTTACGTTGCCGCTATCGGCACGCTGCCGCTGATGCTCCGCGAGATCATCACTCACCCGGAGATGGACTTCCTGCACGCGAAGTACATCCTTGTGCTGTTTTATGTGGCGATTTTCTGCACGACCATTCCGCATTCGCTGTGGAATTACTGTCTCTCCCGTGCAGAGGCAAGCACCTGTTCTCTGTTTTACCCGATTCAGCCGCTCACCTCGATGGTGCTCGGTGTCCTGCTGCTGAACGAGCACATGACAGTCGGCTTTATTGCCGGTGCGGTGCTTATCGTGTTCGGTGTGCTGTATTCAACGCTCGGCAAAGAGAAAACCAGATGAGCCGCCTTGGCTTTGCCCGATGTTATAGGTTAAGCTGAAAAATCCTCCTGTCTTCAGAAAGAAGGCAGGGGGTTTTTGCAATCATTCAAAACGGCGAAAGAGAGATGATGATGAAGTCCAAAGGGTAGAAACGCAGGGATGCAGTTCGGACGGTGCCGGATTGCAGCCGGTTTGCTGAATTTACAATCCCAAATCCTTAAACCGCGAATACATGGACTGTGCGCCGTACAGTGCCGCCACCGGATTGTGCTGCAGTACCCGGTCCTTGACGATCATAACCGTTGTCGGAACCTTGCTGTGGCGCAGAAACAGGGTATCATGTCCGACGCACAGACCAATCACGATGTTGAAATCGCAGCCGTGCGCGGCAAGCGTCTTGGCCTGCATGATCGGGTTGCACATGGATTCGTGTCCGCAGCCGCCGTTGAGCTTTTTCTCGTTCGGCACGCCGATCTCGGTCTTGTCCTGTGCACCGACCTTGCAGCCGACCGTGAAATATTCGATGCCTTTTGCCTTGAGAATACGGGCGAAGATGGAAGTCTCTCGCATCAGACCGACGCAGGACGCGATGCCGATCTTTTTATAACCCATGCGCTTGATGAACTCGATGGTTTCCTCGACACGGGTCAGGCGGCCGTAAAACTCGCCTTCAATGCACGCGGAGGTGCGGGCAATCAGACCCTGTTCCGGGTCGTTGCGGTAGATTTCCAGTGTTTCCTCGAGCAGTGCCTTATCTACGTTCGTCGTCAGGCAGAACGGCGGGTACTGCTCCTCGCTGGCCGAACGGCAGCCGAGTCTGCTGCAGTCCGAGCAGCTGTGTGTGCATTTCAGTTCCGACATAATCCTTTCCTCCCTGTAAAAACAATGTTATGCCTTTGCGTTTGTGTCCTGTGCGGGCTTGGTGATTTTGCCGCTGCAGCAGTCGTCCTCAGCCTCGGCTGCTGCTTCTGTCGGCTGGAAATTGGCAGAAGAAGCAGAAGCGGACGGCGCAGAGGCGGTCGTGCCGGTGGAAGCGTCGCTCTCCGGTGCATCCGGAACATCATCGAAGAAGATATAGGCGTTGTCTGCGAACGCCTTGGCATCCGTGCCTTCCTTCAGAATGCCGATCTTGGTCAGCTCCTCGGCGTTCTGCTTAAGTGCGTCATAGCCGCCCTGAACCGAAGGCTTGTAGTTGTAGGTCTTGAGGATCTCCGCGCAGAAATCCGCGTCCCCGGAGATATACTGCTTTTCCGTGATGATCTTTGCCGTTTCGTCCGGATTGTCCTGCACCCACTGGGAAGCCTTCTGCACCGCACGGGTGAAGGCGGCTGCGGCCTTGGGATTTTCCTCCGCCAGCTTGCTGGTGACGAATGCTGCGCAGCAGTACTCGTCCTTGTACTCGGGATCGGTTGCGGTGTCGATGAGAGCGGTCAGACCGTACTGCTCTGCCGCGATGGACGCCGCCGGATCACCGAGTGCGATCGCGTCAACGGCACCGTTCTGCAGTGCCTGCGCCAGATCGTTGCGGGAGTAAACCGAGAATTCAACCTCCATGTTCTGGTCGGTCACGCCGATGCCTGCCGCGCTCAGCGAGCGCTTGGAGACAACGGTTGCCGCGTCAGCCAGACCGGGTACGCCGATCTTCTTGCCCTTGAGGTCGGCAATGCTCTTGATATCGCTGTCGCCGGGCACGAGCAGCTTGGTGCAGCCGGTGTGGATGCCGGTGGTGAACTTGATGGGCAGGCCGTTCTCAAGCGGCTGGAGCATTTTGCCGATCAGGCCCATGCCGACATCAACCTGATCCGCGCCGATGGCCTCGGAAACGTGTGCCGCGTCAACCGTTACCTGCTCAATGTCCAGACCTTCGTCCTCAAAGTAGCCGTTCTCGATCGCGATGTACATCGGTGCGGCACAGAGAGAAGGAGAGTAGATCAGACGCAGGTGGGTTGCGCCGGAATCTGCTGCCGCGGAAGCGTCCGAATTGCTGCTCGAGCCGCCGCAGGCGGTAAGCGAGAGTGTCAGTGCAGCTGCGAGAAGTCCGCTTGCTACTCGAAATAAAGTACCGTTCTTTTTCATGGTTTTCTGACCTTTCAAGGAAAATATATAATAAAAGTAATAATAATGAACGTGCGTTCTTTAATGCGATCTTAAATGTAGTAGTTGGGTTCTTGGATTGTGCCGCCGTAATGGAGCTGACGAAGGATCTCTGCACGGTAGTGAAGAAAATCCTCCGAGCTGCGTGCTCTCGGGCGGGCAAGCCGGATATCCAACGTGCCGGTGATGCGTCCCGGTCGGGGTGTCATAACGACCACCTTATCCGAAAGATACACGGCCTCATCCACATCATGCGTTACCATGATGGCGGTCATGCCGGTTTCCTTCCAGATGCACAGGATCTCGTCCTGCATGTTCATGCGGGTGAAGGCATCGAGTGCACCGAGCGGCTCATCGAGCAGGAGCACCTTGGGCTTGCCAACGAGTGCTCTTGCGAGAGACGCGCGCTGGCACATGCCGCCGGAAAGCTGGTACGGATACGAATGCTCGAAGCCCTTGAGGCCGACCATCTCGATAAATTCGTCTACGCGGTCCTTTTCCTGCTTGTAGATGCCGCGGGCGCGCAGGCCGAACGCGATGTTATCATAAATCGACAGCCACGGGAATAGCGTGTGCTCCTGAAACATGAAGCCGCGGTCTGCACCGGGGGCCTTGATAGGTGTGCCGTCCAGCGTCAGGCTGCCGTCGTCCATCGGAATCAGACCGGAGATCAAACGCAGCAGCGTGGACTTGCCGCAGCCGGACGGTCCGATCAGCGAAACGAACGAACCGGCGGGAATATCGAGCGAAACATTGTCGAGAGCGGTAATACGCTCTCCGGTGGGATTGACAAAATGCTTGGATACACCCGAAATCGAAATACTTCCTACCATTTGATAACTCCTTTCTGCCATGCGAGCACGCGGTCGCGGAATTTGAACAGCAGCGTGATGAGAATGAAGAAGGTGACTGCAATGATGATCAGCCCGGCATATACGTTGGCATATGCCATCATTTCCTTCTGCCAGTTGATGTACCAGCCGATGCCGTACTTGGCGCCGAGCATTTCGGCGGTGACCAGCGTGATGAACGACGAGCAGGTGCCGTTGAACAGGCCGAGGAACATATGCGGCATAGCCGCCGGAATGCCGACCTTGGCAATGCGGTAGAAGCTGCCCGCGCCAAGCGTCGAGGAGACTTCAAAGTACGAGTTGGGGATGGAAGCGATGCCGCTGCTGGTGAGCACGGTAGTCGGGAACCACACAGCCAGCGCGATTAGGAAGGCACTGGCGGAAATCGCAGTCGGGAATGCGATGAGCACGAGCGGGATCCACGCGGTGGACGGGATCGGACCGAGTACGCGGACGAGCGGCTGTACCCAGTAGGCGAAGGTCTTGTTGAAGCCGATGCCAATGCCGGTCAGCATGCCGACGACTGCACCGCCGAGCCAGCCGAAGAACAGCAGGCGTGCGGAGTATGCAAGGCAGGTCGCGAGGAACGCACTGTCCTCGACGAGAACGCCGAACACGCGGTCGAGCGAGGGAAAGTACAGCACCGGCAGAATCGCAAACTTGGCGGTCAGCAGGTTGAGAATGTTCAGCACCAGAACCGCTCCTGCATAGAACAGTGCGCTGTACGACAGCTTATCGCGCACCTTGGTGTTGCCGAGCGATATCAGCAGGGCAATCACATACACGGCCAGTCCGATGAGCAGCGCCCATGTAAAATAGGGATGTTCTGCGGCAGGATGCTGCGCGGAATCCGGCAGCAGAATATCGCAGGCGAGCGCCAGCAGAATGGAGAGAACTGGCAGTGATTTAAAAAAATGCTTCACAAGGGAGAGCTCCTTTCGACAAAAAAAGGCAGAAGACGTATGCCTTCCGCCAGGATGGTTTATGCGCGTTATGCGCACATTCGCCAGGTCACAAGGGAACGCATACACGAGCAGCGGTGCATACACATACAGCAGCGATTCATACAGTACATTCGGCTCATGACAGGTTCTCCTTTCAATTCATATAAATCCTATCGGGTTTCGGTGATTGAAAGTATAGACTTGAATATCCTAATTGTCAATAGGAATACTGTGATTTTGGATAGTATGCCAAAAACGATTTGTCTGAAAGAGAGAATTTGTCGCTTTGCATAAAGAACCGCCGCAGCAGGATTTCTTATGGGATCGGGTGGCTGAATCCACGCTTTTGTGCTACAATATTTACAGGTGATGGACATGATTTTTAAACCGCGTCCGCTCAGCAGAACCATGCTGGATGACGCTTCGCTTGTCCGCGATAAGCAGCACTGCCGCCGGATCGGTCCGTGCGGTGTTGGTCGTCGGGCATTATATTTGAACAGTTATTTTATTGACCGGCATTATTATGTGCCGTTTTCCGCCATTACGCGGGCATTTAAGTTTATAGAAGAAGGCACCGGCGGTGTCCGGGGTGTGCTTGCAGGCAGAGCCTGTCTGCTTGTGGAGTATGATAATGGTCTGCAGCAGGTGTGCTGTTTCAAATACGAGGATCAGATTGACGAGCTGCTGCGCGTGCTGCACAAGATGCATCCGGAGATTCCGTGCGTCAGCGAGGAAGAGGAGGCTGAACTCGAGGTCGAGTACGAGCGCCGGAGGGCGGAAGAACGCCGACGGCCGCCGCTCAGCATACGCGCCGAGCGGGAGATTGAGGAGCTGGAGAATGCGATCACGTACCTCGAGCGCAAGCCCGAGCTGTACAAGCGGCTCAGTCGTGCAGCCAAACGGCGGCGCAACTACCAGAGCAGGAGCGCGGGATACCGCTGGGCGGCTGCAGCGATCATGGTGCTCGGGGCGGCGGCGCTGATTTACGGCGTGGTGTCGCTCGTGTGCCGCGGTTTCTCCGGCGGATACCTGCTGCTGTGTCTGCTGGCGGCAGTTTTCCTGTTTGGCGGATGGCGCCTGCTGCCGACGGCGCGCAACAACAATGCGGCTGTTCTGCGCGGGGATAAGCAGGCGCGGGTACAGATGCAGAACTATATCGACCGTTTTCCGGCATTTCCGCTGCCCGCACGGTACGCGCACCCGATCGTGCTGCGCCGTATGCAGCAGGCCATCGCGGAAGGCCATGCGCTGAACGTCATGGAGGCGCTTGAGGTCGTCAAGGCCGATCTGCAGACCATGAATGCGGATATGCAGGTCTCGCAGGAGGAATACGCCGAGATTTCTACGATCAAGCCGCTGTTTCTGAATGCGGATTATAAGTAAGAAATCCGGCCTGAGGCTTGCAAAGCTGTTGACAACGGTATGGTTTCTCCCGTATAATAAATTCAGTAAAATGAAGTCGAAAAAGAGGGGATGGACGGATATGCTGTGTAAAAACAGAACATGCGGCATTCCGTTGAATCAAATAGGAAAACGATGAAAACTAAGGACCTTCTGCCCGCAAAAACGGCAGTCGGTCCCTTTTTTTAGGGAGGAAACTGATATGATCGAAAATTGGAATGACGTCCATATCGTACCGGAATTCAGCGATCAGGGTGTAGACTGCTACCGTCTGGCGGGTGGCAGCTTTGTCAATGAATACTACATCGTCTCGGAGGCCGAGACCCGCAAGCTGATGAACCATCCGGAGGTTGTCGGCTACGAGGTGTATGCGTCACTCGTAACAGCTACCTCGCAGATGATGTACTACCTCAAGGAGCAGAAAAAGATCACTTCAGCGAACATTCTGTCCATTCTGCGCGGCGCACTCAACTACCCGCTCGAGGAAAGCTGCTACAAGGAGCATATTCGCGTGCATGACATCAGCTTTATGTCCAGTGAGCGCGTGTTTGGCGAGAATGATGAGATGTCACTCGATATCAAATACTGCAAGCTGACCATGGTGCCCAACAGCACGCTGATGATCGGCGATATCATCGCCTCGGGCGAGACGCTTGTGCAGTGCCTGCGCTATGTCACCGACTATTACCGCAAGCAGGGCGCCAAGCTGCGCAACATCCTGCTGTTTACCATCGGCGGTACGCAGGGCATTGAGATTCTCGAAAAGCTGACCAAAGAAATCCGCACCTACTGGCCGGACTTTGAGGGCTTCATCACTGTGTACTACGAGGGCGTTTTCAGCTGCTACGAGGAAGGCGACAAGGGCGTTTCCGGCATCAACCGTGCGCTCATCGACTTTTACTGGAAGGGCGGCATTGTGGCGCCGGAGTTCCGCCGTCAGACGCTTTCCATGCAGAATCCGCTGTTTGAGAAGTGCACGATCTACGATGGAGGTGCACGCCGTTACGAAATCCACGAGCACATTGAAGAGGTGCTGGAATTCTGGAACGGCATTCTCGCGCGTGCCGACAAGATCGACAAGCAGGCGCTGCTGGAGGAAAAACTGGGTCATGCGCTGCCGATTTCCTATGAGGACTGGCTGAAGGACTGCCACTATGAAAAGCTGGACGCAAAGCTGACGCGCTGGCTGTATCAGCAGGAGCGCGGTTTTGTCGAGAGCCTGAAGGACGTAACGCTGGAGGAGATCGCGCGTCAGCGCATTGACGAGTTCACCACGACGCTCAAAAAGTACATTCTTTAATAAATAAGGCAACACCACACAATGAAAGCTGCGGTGCCTTGCGGAAATTTTGTACCCTGATGTCGTTACGATTTCACGGTAATACAGCAAGTATTACCGCAAAACCGCGCCTAATCAGGATGCAAAATTTGCTCGCAAATCGCGCTTGTTCAATTATGCGGTATTGCCACAAAAAGGGGATAAGAATCTATGAAAAATGACAACACACCGGTCGATATCGACTTTGCGGAAGCGGCCGTGCCGCATTATGCGCGCCGCGGCATCGTAACCATGTTCATGATCATGCTGGGCTTCACCTTCTTCTCGGCCAGCATGTGGGTCGGCAAGGAGCTGGCAGACGGACTGGATTTCGGCGGCTTTATCATCTCTATGATCATCGGCGGCCTGATCCTGAGCCTGTACACCGGTCTGCTCGGCTACGTCGGCGCGGAAACCGGCATGAGCCTTGACCTGCTGGCACGCAAAGCCTTCGGTGCAAAAGGCTCGTACCTGCCGAGCGCGATGATCTCGTTTACGCAGATCGGCTGGTTCGGCGTCGGTATCGCCATGTTTGCCATTCCGGTTGCAAATGAGCTGCTCGGCGGCAGCACAGCGGCTGAATGGGTGCTCGTTATCATTGCGGGTGTGTGTATGACGGCCTCGGCGTATTTCGGCATCAAATCGCTGACGCTCATCAGCTATATTGCGGTTCCGCTGGTTGCAATCCTGGGTACGGTTGCCATGGTGATGGCGGTCAAACAGGGCAACGGCACGCTGATTGATCAGTTTGCCAAGTCCAGCGGTACGCTGACCGTTGTCGGCGGCGCCGGTCTGGTTATCGGCTCGTTTGTCTCCGGCGGCACGGCAACGCCGAACTTCTCTCGCTTTGCCCGCAACGGCAAGGTTGGTGCGATCACGACCGTTATCGCGTTCTTTATCGGCAACTCGCTGATGTTTTTCTTCGGCGGTATTTCGTCGGTCTACGTCGGCGGCAATGACATTTTTGAGGTTATGATCAACCTCGGTCTGTTTTATCTGGCGATTCTGGTTCTCGGTCTCAACATCTGGACTACGAACGACAACGCGCTGTACACCGCCGGTCTGGGTCTGGCGAACATCTTCGGCCAGAGAAAGAAGCCGATGGTGCTGATATCCGGTATTGTCGGCACGGTGCTGTCGGTCTGGCTGTACTGGAACTTCTGCGGCTGGCTGAATATCCTCAACTGCACACTGCCGCCGGTCGGCATTATTCTGGTGATGAGCTTCTTTATGAACCGAGAGAAGTACAACGACATGGAGATCACCGAAACGGTGAACTGGTTTGCGGTTATCGGCGTTCTGCTGGGCGCTGTGGTGGCAAATCTGGTTCCGTGGGGTATCGCATCCATCAATGGCATGATCGTTGCCGCTGTGTGCTATCTGGTCGGCAGCAAGGCGAAAAAATAAGCAGAATCAAAAAAATCCTCGGTTTAACCCAAGGTCAGCCGAACTTGCTGACCTTGCGGTTTAATCGGGGATTTTTTATTTTTGCAAATGCCTCGTTCAGCATGGTCTCAGTACCGGACGGTCTGAAATCGTGTAGCTGACCAGATCGCTGCTGTGCAAAATGGGGGGAGAAACAGAAAAGGCCTGACAGCGCAGGCCCTTTCCAAAAGAGGTGTGAATTCGGGCGGTTGGGGTATCAGGAACGCCCGAAGGATCAGTTCTGATTTTTCTCGTCGTGCCGCTTGACCACGCGGATGCCGATCGTCAGCAGCACGGCGGAAATGATGGCTGTGGTGAGGACAAAGCCGTCCTGCAAGGTAAAAAGGAACCGATCGGCCAGCATCACCGTGCAGATCAGCACGCTGCCGAGCGCTTCGAGCTGAAGGCCGCGCCGACGCGATAACTTAGAAAGCATATGCTCGGCCTCCTTTTACTGAACGCCCATTGCCGCCAGAATGACGCGCATGATGACAAGGCTGATAGCCGCATCAAGCAGACAGACGGCGATGAGCAGCGGATGCCACTTCTTGTTGGTGTCGGTTACGAGCACGATACGCGCATAATGTCCGATGAGCGTACCCATCAGGATACATGCCGGGAGCATCATAGACGCCTGACCGAGCGTCAGCGCGCCTGCCTCATACATGGAAGCGGCGGTCGCGCAGCCGGAGGCCTTGGCGAAGAACGCCGAGATCAGAACCGCGAAAGCCTCGCCCGGCAGACCGAACAGTCCCATGACCGGCGACATGACCGTGCCGAGAATGTCCATCAGACCGGTCTCCTTCAGAATGTACACCAGTACATAGCCGAGGATCATCGCAGGGGTGATATTTTCAATGCCGACCTTGAAGCCCTTTGCGCAGCCCTTGAGGAAGGTATCTACGATTGAAGGTTTCTTTGCCTTTGCGGGTGCGGCTGCAGCCGCTGTATTGGTTGCCTGATTGCTCATTTCCGTTACCTCCTTATGCCTTACCGCGCTTTGCACGCAGAATCAGACGGACGATGTTCGCACCGATCAGCTTGCAGACGAACATGATGACGATGCACGGACCGAGTGCCACCGGGCAGATCGCCACGAGCGGTGCGCCGCCGGTGATGGTGTTGTTGATGCACGCCGAGCCTGCATACTGATACGCTACGAAAATCGTGCGCTCGTCGTCCGTAATCTCGCCGTCTTCGTACAGCTCACGGGTCATGACGGCCGCAACGTCCGAACCGGTAAAGCTCGAGATGAATGCGATGCCGCACTTGCCCGGGATGCCGAGCAGCGGACGGAGCAGGGGACGAAACAGGATATCCGACGCCTTGAATGCGCCGAGCTGCTCGAATACACCGAGCAGGCCGCAGAAGAACATGACCGCCGGAATCAGATTGAAGCCTGCCATGAAGCCGTCCTTCGCGCCGGTGCCGCCCTTGCCGATGAGGTTCGCACCTGTGTCGCCAATCTGTCCGAACGAGCCTGCCAGATTAGTAAAGTCAAGCACCTTGATTGGTCCTTCCGCCGTGCGGAACGCACCGGAGAGCACGAGAATGAGGACGATCAGTGCCAGCCATGCGCCGATACCGATCTTTTCCTTGTTTTCCGCCTGTTTCTCTTTGTTTGCCATGAGTTTATACCTCCTTATCCCTTATCTGCCGTTTATTCGGCAGTTTTGGCAAAATCGTCGTTCAGCGTATACGCTGCGCACGCCGCAAGCACGCTGCGCTGAAACAGCGATTCTACTTCCGCATATTCGTTCGGGGTGTGATTGCCCTCGCCGCGCACGCCCATGCCGCATACCGTCGGCACGCCGCACGCTACCGTGATGCCGGAGTCCGAAAGACCGCCGACCTGGAAGCAGTCGATCTCACCGAAGCCGCAGTCCTGCGCGGTGCGCTGCAAATGACGGAACAGCGCCATAACACCGTCTGTCGTATCCATGCACTGCATGACACGGCTCAGATCGAGCTCCGCCGTAGTATCCGGCACTGAATTATGCTCGGTCGCGCGGTGCAGGATTTCAAAAATCTCATCGCGCACCTCCGCGTTCGGGAAACGGATGCCGATGCGCACCTCGCACGAGTCGGGGATGGTGTTCTCACCGATGCCGCCGTCCACCATGCCGCAGTTCATCAGCCTGCCGCGCATGATGTCGTTCTGCGACTCGATCTCGACGATCTTGTGCGCAGCCTCGAGCACCGCCGAGCGGCCCTTCTCCGGCGCAATGCCCGAGTGGGATGCTCTGCCGTGAATCCTAATGCTGACCGGGCCGCCGCCCTTGCGGCCGACCACGAAGCGGTTGTCCATGTAGCCGGTCTCGAAGTTGAACGCTGCAAGCGCGCCTGCCGCCTCCTCTGCGAAGATCTCCTTCGCGTCCGAACGCATATGCAGGTTTTCCTCGTCGCTTGCGAAGATGAACTTGATCGGGCGTTCCTTCCAGTCCACGCTGTCAAGCGCCTTGACCGTGTACAGTGCCATAACCAGACCGGCCTTCATATCTAGCACGCCGGGGCCGTGCGCCATGCCGTTCTCGTCTACGCGGAACGGATTTTCCTTCGCTGCGCCCTCCTTGAACACGGTGTCCATGTGGCCGATGAGCAGAAGCGGCGCTTTAGAGCTGCCGGGGTTCCACTCGCCGATGAGCATGTCACCGGAGTTCTGAATGGCGCGGACACGGGTGTGGATGCCGGCGTTCTCCATCTCGCGGCGCAGGATGCTGCAAACAGCGTTCACGCCGTCGATTTGCGTCGTGCCGCTCTCCGTGTTCACCAGCTCGCGCCAAAGGTTCAGCATCGGTTGTCTGTTTTCGTCGATGTACTGGCGGATCTGCGTGTAAATTTGCTCCATTTTCGTATACCTCCTCTATTGAAAGCCCGTTGTACCGGGGCTCAGTTCACAGCATCTTCACCGCCGCGCCTGCAATGAGTACGGACACGATGGTAACGGTGACGAAGCCTGCCGTCAGCATCTTCGGCAGCAGGAAATTCAAGATCGCTTTCTTTTCCTTCTCGTTTCGTCCGAACGCCTCGGAGACCTCCTGCGGAATGAGCATGGTGGTCGGGAAGCCGAACGTGCAGCTGATGCCGTAAGCCGCCGCAAGGCTGACCGGTATGTGCAGCAGCTTAGCGCACAGCAGCGCGGCCGCCATGGTTCCGAAAACGCCGCAGGCCGCTGCGGTCAGCAGCGCAGGCAGAACGGACAGCACCTGCTCCGGCGTGGTCTGCGCCAGATTGGAAAAGATCAGAATGGTGACGAAAAACGTGATCAGGCTGGAGGCCTGCGTTTTTCCGAGGATGTTTTTATCGAGGAAACCCAGTGCGAAGAACACCGCGCCCATGATCAGGCACATGACGAAGTAGTGAACCGCACCGCCGGTCAGCTTGGATGCATAGTACGCGATGACCGCAACGACTGCCAGTTTGGCGAGGTACATCGAAGGACGCTCGCAGCATTTTGGCAGATGCAGCGGACCGTGATGCGCCGCGTCGTTTTCCTCCTGCAAAGTGCTGTACTGCTCTACGAGCGCCGCGTCATCGCGGATGAGCTTTGCAGTGCGCCGCAGCAGAAGGGACGCGATCGGTACGCCGATGAACTTCTGCGTCACGTAAAGCACGATGCAGAACGTCGCCGCCGTTGTGAGGCTCATCTCCTTGAGCGTGCTCGTCATGATGAGCGTTGCCGCGCTGCCGCCTGCGAAGATCGGTGCGCCGGCGATCGCCATCTCGCTGCCGATGAACGGTCGTCCAATCAGTACGATTGCTGCAACTGCGCCGCACACGCCGCACAGCGCGGTGACGACTACCTTCCACTGCCGACGCAACTCCGCGAAGTCGATCGTCGTGCCGAGCGACACGATGAGCAGGCCGGCAATGATGTTGCCGAACCCGGTGATCTGCGCGTCGTCGATCAGTGTGCGCGGCAAGATGCCGCTCCAGAAGCTTGCAAGCAGCAGGATCGCAATGCTGAGCACCGTGGAGAATATTGCTTTGGTTTTCTGCGCAATCAGCTCGCTGACTGCGTAGATGCAGAATAGAATCGCAAGTGCGCTGATCGGTGTCATAAGCCTCATTCCTTTCTGTGTCTATACCGTATCATAAATTTGTTATGCCTGTCCAAATCATAAAAGTTATAGTGACGTTATAACCGAAACGGAATAGTATTCCTGTACAGTTTTATGTCCGCTTTTCATGAAAAACAGACAAAAGAATAGGCGCTGTGACTAAATCACAGCGCCCTTGCTTTGACACTATTCAGTATACCATTCTGCAGTTTTTTGTCCATTCTGCTTTTGTTATAACCCAGCCATAACAAAATGGAATAGCCTATTATAACCCTCGAAACGTCTTATTTCTCATTTTTCGGGTAAAGCTCCTCCAGCATCTTCACAAATGCCTGTGCTTCTGTGCTCAGCATTTCTCGGCTGCGCTGAATCCAGCCTACATTGATCTGTACTTGACAGTTTCGGATTGGAATGGTGCGGATGCCGTACTCCGCGAAGTCCGGCGCGCTCAGTCCCGGACCGAGGCGAACCACATCGGTCGAGCGCAGCAGCGACAGGATGGCCGCGCTGTCGTTGACGTAAACAACACGCTTGAACTGCTCGAGACGCACGCCGTCGATCTCCAGATAAAAGCTCAGATTGGAAAAATAATCGTCCGGAAGGCGGACGAACGGATGGGGCAGGAGCTGCTCCATCGTCACCTCAGACGCATGATACAGCGGATGGTTCGGACCGAGGTTTGCGTACCAGGTGTCCGTGCCCAGCGCGTGGAATTGAATGTTTTTGAACTTCAGCATGTGCTTGAGTTCCTTTACCTGCACGTTGTTGCTCATCACAAAGCCAATCTCCGCTTCGCCATGCTCCACGCTCTCGATCACCTGCTGCAGACGGTTTTCCACCAACTTGAGCGCCACGCGGTTATCGTGGTAATCGTTGTAGAACTTCGCCATCAGACGCCCTATTGTGATGATTGGATAGGAGGCAATAGACAGCACCGGCGTGTGCTCTTTCTCCGACAGACCCTGAATGAGCTCCATCTGGTTGATGATCGTGCGCGCGTACTGGTAGAGCTTTTTGCCCTCGTCGGTCAGCACGACGCCCTTGTTCGTGCGGTTGAAAATACGCACCTTGAGCTCGTTTTCCAGATTGCTGATGGCCTTGCTCAGATTGGGCTGCGTGACGAACAGCTTCTCCGCGGCCTTGTTGATACTGCCCTGCTCCGCAATGGCGACAAAGTAGGTAAGCTGCTGAATTTGCATAACTCTTTTCCTCTTTTGCATGTAGTATCTTCAGTATAGCATATTCGGGCGGAAAATGTCAGATGATCTTGAGGAGGGAATACCGCGAAAATGGACGAAAACCATTTGAATATTCTCGGCGTGCGCGATAGCGGCAGCTATGTGTCATAAAAGGTTAGACAGCAGTCTTGATCCCGGCGCCGCGCGCACACACTTCCTGCGAGACTACATCATGGGCCGCATTTGACACCTTTTCTTCCCCCCATACAGCCGGAGAACCATCAGCAATGGTGGTTCTCCGGCCTTTGCGTTTGCGCGTAAGCATGATGAAAAGTAATCGAAACCGCTTGCGAGGGAGGCGATTTTGCACGCATATAGGTGTGATATTGACTGTAATGAACCTCGTGCATTCCATACCATACAGAAATATATTTCGGCATTTACGCAAATAGCATAAAAATATAACTAAATTCGGTAGCAGCATATACATCTCACGAGGGGGAACGTAAAATGAACAGTACGGAGCGGAAGAGAATTTGCTATTTTTCTGCTCCTTGTAGATGTAGTTGTACAGCTTGCGAACCAGGACCTTTCGGAAGCCGTGGTTGCCATACTGGTCTTCCTGCGGGAAAATACCGTACTTTTCAGAGTAGTACCGCAATTCTTTCTTGTCCATCTCGAATAAATGACAGACCTCAGCAATGGTATAAAACTCTTTCATTTTGTGATAGTCGATATATTTCATTGAAAATCAGCTCCTTGATATGAATTTAGATAGTGAAAACGCATTTCACCGCAATTCATGCTATCTTATACATATGTTGGTTATCTCACCGCAAAAGCTGCAATGGCTCCTTGAAAAAACAACCCCATGCCAAGCTGAATAACAAGGCATGGGGTGATATTTACCGCATAAATCTCAATTCATCAATTCCTGCCGTATCGCGCATCGTCACCGGCTGCACACCCAGTTTTTCGAATTGCTTCCTTACGGTTCGGAGCTTATTCTCGGACAGCCCGCTGTTTTTCACAGCCTGTGCATAACTTTTGCAATCGGACAGCTTTTCGACCAGCAGTCGCATATTCTTCCTCGTAGCGGAGTGTTTGACGGTTTCAATCCGTGCGATGCAGTCGGAATATCGCACAAACGGCAGATTTGCGTGCAGCTTTTTCATATATGAGTGAATGGTTTTCTCCGACTCATTCATCACGGTTTTCAGGATTTCCTTGTTGCTGCCCTTGACTTCATCGGACAGGCCGCGCTTGAACTTCGCTCCCGAGCGGGACACCTCGAACCGAAGCATCGGCGCGTCATACTGCTCCAGCAAGTCCTCCTCCATCAGCTGAAATGTCTTGTCATAGACCGTCAATGTGGTCGTCTTGCAGCAAATACGCCACGAATGCGCGTTCTTTTCCTTATGATTAGGGAATCCTTTGCCGAATGTACACAGCTTGTACTGCTTCATGTACGGGCTACGTCGAATGACGCGCAGCGCCTCATCGACCCATTTCTGTGACTCGGGGAAGAAGTCCAGACAGCAGTTGATGCGAGAGAGCGTCAGCTGTTCGAACTCGCAGTCCAGACCGATTTCACGCAGCAGCTTGGTCATTTCCTTGTCGAGCGAGTTGAGCTGTTTTTCTTCCGCCTGGAATACTTTCTTTGGCACATACTCTCCGTGCAGTAAAGTATGAGGATTGAGCCGAAAATGAATAAAAGATGCAAGATTTTTCTTTGTTTTGTTCTTGCTACGCACCTGCTGGTATAGATAAAGCACTATGCCCTGGCCGCAGTAAGAGGTGCAGATATACTTCGTCAGACCTTTCTCAGAATGATATGTCGTGTCTGGATAAAAATTGCCAGAATTCATACTTTTCAGACTATGAAACACCTTGTTGAAGTCCTTCTTAGACACCCTGTGAAATAATTCGATCGTGTGGATACCATAGCGAGAGTCCATGATTATTCACCCTCCTTCGCAAAGCAGCCGATGACTGCGTCGTGCAGATCGTCCGATGATTCACAGATCGCATACAGTTCATTGGCGGCTTCAACTGCATGGTCATCCGTGTCAGAAATAATGTCAAGGTTCATCTGAAAATCGGCGTCATTCCAGAGCAGCAGTGCCTTTGCGCGTTTGCCGTCGCGCCCGGCTCGTCCTGCCATCTGGTAGAATGACGCGACACTGAACGGCAGCTGAGAGACAATAATCAGGCGGATATCCGAAATATTCACGCCCATTCCGAACGCGGAAGTTGCAATCATGATATGTGCCTCACCGAAACGAAAACGTTTTTCCTGTTCGGCTCGGTCGGAGAGTCTGCTGTGGCAGAGAGCAATCTCGGAAGCCGAAATATCGCAATCCCCAATCAGAAAGTCACGCATATCTTCCACATCGCAGACGCGGGTGCAGTAGATAACAATTTTCCCTTTACTATCGTATTTCTGAATCGCTTTTCTGACTTTCGCATAACGAGCAGCATCATTTTTCACAAATGCTTTCTTGAGGGAGAGATTAGAGCGTTTGAGCTTGCCGATATGTACAACAGGATTTTTCATGCGTAGACTTCTCGCAATATATGAAATATCATCCGGCATAACTGTTGCGCTGAACGCAGCAATAACAGGGGATGCGGGCAAATCCTTGATAAATTTACCGATATTGCGGTACATGGGACGAAATTCATTGTCCCATTCCGTCAAGCAGTGTACCTCATCCACGACAACCGTATGTACGCTATTCTTCTGAATTGCCTTCCAGAGACGAGGATCACTCAGCCGTTCCGGCGCAACAAAGAGTGCCTGGAGTTTACGATGTGTCAGCTGTTCGATTGTATTGGTATTCTCCCTGTTTTCGCTATACAGGCAGCCCGCTCGGATGTTGTTGTCCTCGCAACGCTGCACCAGATCGCGCATGAGTGCAACCGTCGGGAGAACACCAATCAGCAGACCATTCGGGTGCAGGGTAATCATCGAAAGAAAGCAGATCGACTTACCCTCGGAGGTTCGTGCTAAACCAAGTACATCTCTACCATCGGATATGTCTGTGATTACCTTTTTCTGAAACGGTTTAAGTTTCGAAATGCCAAAGGTATTACATATCATCTTTTCCTGTTTGTTCGTCATAATTTTCACTCCCAAACATAGAATTTTCGTTCAAAACTGAAATTTTGAAATTTCGTCTGAACTGCCTTTATTCCATTGTTGAGATTGAAGTAGAATTGCAATTTCACAGGAGGAACATGATATATAATAATAGCGAAAGACATTGTACTATGTATTTTTTTCCATTCCATCCTCTTACCCAGCTTCAGCATGCTGATACCGAACTGCTCCGACGCTGTCTATGCCATCTGCAACGGCGCTTGCAATTTTTGTTAAAACTATTTGTCTAACTTTTTGGGCACTTCAACGTGCGGTACGGTGTCCGAACGAAGTCGAATACATCGCCTTCTGCAGCGCGGGCAGAAGCGCAGTGCAACCGCGACCGCGATAACGATGTTCGGAAGCAAGGTCATCAACTTAGATAGGTTTGCCGGTTCTCGGTTTGCATCGTTTTTTAACTATTACGCGCATTTTTTTATTATAAATTGTGCATTATTAACTATTTATTTTACCCATCGCACAAAATATATTAAGATTTTTGTATATAATATACAAGAATTTCTTGCATCCTTGTTAATTCGTGCCATGATAACAGATGTGGTCTGTACCTTGCAAAAGATGTAAATTTCGAGGCGCGATTCTCTGTGAAGCAGGCAAGCTGCACGCTAAACAATCCTATCCGCTTGCAGCAGGCCGGAAAACGCAGCTTGATTAGGTGCATTTTATTGGGGCGGCTGTAAATTGGAAGCGAAACCAGAGAAGGAGAGAATGTTTCGTGAAAACCAATCCAACCATGCAGGCAGAGGCGGTTCTGCCTGCACGACCTGTTTCTGAAAACGGAAAAATCAATATTCTGACACGCCTGGCTTACGGCGGCGGTGACGTAGCGTGCAACGTTGTCTACGGCATGATCGGTGACGTTGTCGAGTTTGGCCAGTGGAAGCACCATATCCGTCAGGAGAGCTTCATCTTCGCAGTCGGTTCGGTCGGCACCAAACTGGGCACCGGCATCGCACAGGCCAACATTGCAGGCATTATGAGTCTGTGCGGCTATATTTCCTCGATCGGCAGCACTGTTGTGCAGTCGCAGTCCGCAATCAGCTCGACAAAAAGTATCCCGCTATCATGAAAGACTTGCAGAGCGCGAAGCGCGCAGCGAGCTGTAACTTTCTGATCTTCCTATTCCCTCAACCGTTCCCGGCATGGCTGCAAAGCTGTGCCGGGAATCTGTATCTCCGGCTTTTCTCGCCCTGCCCGCACCGGTCGGCAGGGCGTTTTCCGTCTGTGCGCCGTGTCCGCCTCGCGGATATTCACAAAAAGTTTATCGCTGCGGCATTGCGGCTGTCCGCTCTTCTGTATATAATAAATGCAGAGCACATTCCTGTGTCTCCCCCCGCGATTACCGAACGATTTAGGGCAATACCGCATAATTAGACAAGAGCGATTTGCGAGCAAATTTTGTGCTCTGATAAGGCGCGGTTTTGCAGCAATACTTTCGTATTGCAAGAAATCGCAACGCAATCAGGGTGAAAAATTTCGGCAAAGCGCCGCAGCTTTAATTGTGCGGTGTTGCCTTAGATAAAGGAGTACCCGTATGTCAACCAACAACCTGTCCTCTCCCGCCTCCGGCCGTTTTTCCCTCAGCGCCGCGGCACTTCACATTCTCGCCATGGTGCTGATGCTGATGGATCATCTCTGGGCGACCCTCCTGCCCGCGCAGGACTGGCTGACGTGTGCCGGACGGCTGGCCTTCCCCATCTTCGCATTCATGGCGGTGGAAGGATATTTTCACACCCACAGCTTCCGGAAATACGCCCTGCGGCTTGCGCTGTTTGCTGTGCTCTCCGAAGTGCCGTTCGACCTGATGTACGGCGGAACCTGGTTTTATCCGGTGCACCAGAACGTGATCTGGACGCTGCTGCTCGGTCTTCTGGGCATTCATCTGATGGAAACCGTGCGCAAAAAGCAGAAAACATGGCTGTATCTGCTCACCGTCCTGCTTGTTGTGCTGATCGGCACAGTGCTGGGCACCCTGAGCATGGTGGACTACTACGGCACCGGCGTGCTGACGATCTTTATCTTCTACTTCTTCCGCGGACGGAAGTGGTGGTGTCTGGCAGGGCAGCTTCTCGCCCTCTACTGGGTCAATGTGCAGCTGCTGGGCGGTCTGCTGTATCCCGTCCATATATTCGGCATGGAATTTGAGATCTGTCAGCAGGGGCTTGCACTTCTGGCGCTCATCCCCATCTGGCTGTACCGCGGACGGCAGGGCTATCACAGCAAGCCGTTCCAGTATGCCTGCTATGCCTTTTATCCCGTACATATGCTGATCCTTGTGCTGATCCTGCAATATCTGACCCGCTGACGGCCATACCAGTATTTGTAAACATCTGTAAGACTTGTTATTTATCAAATGCGCGTTCTGTTATATAATGAATACAACATTAGGACCCCACATTTTCTGTTTTATGAAGGAAAGTGTGCAGGACAGGCCGGCTGCCGTGTGCGGTGCAGATCGACCGACTGCAAGAGAGAGCGCTTTCACCACAATAACACTGAAAATTTTCGGTAAGAGAGAAAGGAAAAACCATATGAACTGGAACATTATTACGGATTCAAGCTGTGATCTGCTCCCTTCCACCAGTCCGGACGGAAGGATCCGGCTGGCCAGTGTGCCGTTTACCATCCGCATCGGGGAGCGGGATTTTGTTGATGACGAGCATCTGGATACGATGGAAATGCTCTACGCCATGGAGCAGGAACACTCGGCCGGCCACACCTCCTGCCCCACGCCGGACGCATGGCTGGCACAGTTTGAACAGGCGGACTGCGCGATCGCGATCACCATTTCCTCGCAGCTGTCCGGCAGTATGAACAGCGCTCTTGCGGCAAGAGATATGGCGCTGGAGAAAAACCCGGATAAAAAGATCGTCATTCTGGACTCCTTATCCACCGGACCGGAGGTTCTGCTCTGCGTAAAGGAGATCGAGCGCCTGATCCGTCATGGCCTTTCCTTTGACGATATTGCGGCGCACGCCAGAGGTTTTCTGCAGAAAACCAAAATCCTCTTTGCGCTCTCCTCGTTTGACAACCTGATCAAGAACGGACGCATCCATCGTCTGACGGGTATGCTCGCCAAGGCTCTCGGCATCTGGGGCATCGGCAGCGGCAGTGATGAGGGAAAGATCGCCTTTGAAAGCAAGGCGCGCGGTGCGAAAAAGGTCGTACAGACGCTGGTCAGCACCATGAAGGAGCACGGATTCATCGGCGGAAACGTCGCGATCAGCCATTGTGATAATCTCGCACTGGCTCAGACGCTGAAAAACAGCATTCTGGATATCTGGGAAAATACAAGCATCGAGATCCTGCCGACCCGCGGGCTCTGCAGCTACTACGCCGAGCGCGGCGGATTGATCGTCAGCTACTGATTTCAACAAACAAAGGGCGAAACCGTATGGTCGCCCTTTTTCTGTTCGGTTGATTGTTTTCCGCTCACAGCACCTGCATATCCGCCGCACTGCACGCCGCAAGGAACTCCAGAGGCAGCTCAGCGAGCAGATCCTGCAGCAGCGCATCCAGATCCTCTCACGGCCCACCATGGCCAGCCATGCCTTGAGCGACTCGGCCTTCTTGGACGGCACGGATTCGATAATGTGTAAAAAACCAGTTTCTTTCTATTATGCCTTTGCATATTCTCATCGTCAGCACATCATTTTCCATCATTATGTACTAACTCCATCCATTTCTTTTCGTTTATTGTATCCGTTCTTGCATTGATTTCCAGTATGCAAATCGGTAGAAAGCAGTACGAACTCAGCAAATGGCAGGCAGAGGCGCAGAACAAGGTGGAGCTGTATTTGCTGACGCAGCCGATTACGCTGAAAAGTGCCGACGGTATACAGCCGGATCAAAGTGTGCCTGCAATTTATATCAGAAATGTGGGCGGCAATGTGATTTATCTGGAACGGTATCTCTTTAACGGCAGAGAGTACCCATTGTGAAAAGAGGTTTTGCCGCCGATGTCTGTATGCGAGGGCTATCGCTATATTTATTTGCCGACAGATGGAACGACCCATGTTTCGCTGCAAATATATTTCGAGGACTGGCAGAAAAAACAGTGGACGACAAAGGGGGTTGCGGATTGGGAAGACGGTATTTGGAAGATTACATATCAGCTGTGCGTCCGCTGTGCAGAGTAGCTGCTAACGCGAAAGAAACAGATCTGCAAACCATAATTTTCATGAATAGGAACACATTGTGCATACGGTTTTTCTACATGAATTGCACGGTTTCAGTAAATACTACCACTATCGCAGCAGAAATACCGAAAATGGGAGGCGGAATTGCTATGAAAGCAACCGGAATCGTGCGCCGGATCGACGATCTCGGCCGCGTTGTTATTCCGAAGGAGATCAGAAGAACGCTTAGGATTCGAGAGGGCGACCCGTTAGAAATCTATACCGACCGCGACGGCGAAGTGATTTTCAAGAAATACTCCCCGATGGGAGAGATGGGCGCGGTATCCGCCGAGCTGGCGGAGGCTATGGCGCGTACAGCGGGCATGAGCTGTGCCATCTGCGACAGGGATGCGGTGATTGCGGCAGCGGGCGGTGCGAAAAAGGATATTCTGGAGCGGAGTATTTCATCCGAGCTGGAGCAGCTGATGGAACGCCGCGAATGTTACGAACGCGGTGTGGACGAGCAGCCGGAGGTGCTTATCTCCTCTCAGGACGGCTGCGCGGTGGTTGCGGCGGCGCCAATCATCACAGACGGCGATGTCAGCGGCTGTGTCGCGTTTGTCAGCGAAAAAGAGGACGAAACGGCGGATGAGGTGCTGCTCAAGCTGTGTCAGTCGGCGGCGCAGTTTTTGTCCAAACGCATTGCAGTGTGAAAGGAGCGTTCTCTATATGCACAGGCACGATCACAAAGAGCGTGAGCCAAAGGCCTTCCCGCAGTACGATGATGCGGCGCATATTGACTCGGCAGCAGTGGCCGAGCTGCCGTCGTGGGAGCAGACACGCGAGCCGAAAGGCGATCCCAAAGCAACGGCCTACACGGAGAAATACTGCGAGGAGCAGCCGGAATGAAAACGGTGGAGGCTGTCGTGAAACTACAGCTTCGCCGACAAGCGGGAACGGATCGTGGGCCGTTCCAAAGTTGTCCGAAAGTTCCCATACGGTAACTTTCTCCCTATAGAAGTCAAAAAAGTCAGGTACACGCCCTGACTTTTTTGGCATTTGTAAGCAAATGCTATTTAACGCGCGCTGTCGCGCGGATTATTTGAAATGGCAGGGATATCATTTTTTACAGACTGAAACGGCGGAACGATACAAATCGTTCCGCCGTTTGGCGTTAAATCATATATTCGATGGTATTCTCTGCCGTCAGGCGCGTCCGGTCATTAAACAGGAGAATGGCTTCGCGGGTGTCAATCTCGCCAAGCGCGTAAACCTCGTGGGTCTCACGATCGAAGCAGGGGCGCGGCACGAGCCGATTGTATTCGCACGGGTGGTCGTACACCATCTGCACGCCGTCCGTATCGAGCGGCTGATCAAGATAATACGGGTCAAACATGCGCACCATGTCGTTCTCATCAATGCCGGTGAGTGTCACATAGTGTTCGCCGTCGAAGTGCAGGCGCACCACGGCAGCGCCGCCGCAGCGGAGTGCATCGCGCAGACGGCTGTTCTGCCCGAAATTCACCGCCGGACCGGACAGATACTGCGTGGAGATGTGAAGACGGCCGATTTTGCCGAAGCCGTTCAGCCAGTTGCTGAGAAACATCATCGCCGCACAGGAGGTGCCGCTTTTGCCGCTCACGCCGTCCGAGCCGTAGCAGTCCAGACAGTACAGCATGATGTTGCGGACAGCCTCCGGCGGGATATCCTCACGCTCAAACAGGAATGCGAGCGCATTGAGCATGGAGGTTGGACCGCAGTCATATTCGGAAAGCTGGTAGCGCAGCGGATTTTTCATAGGGGAACCTTCTTTCGTGTGGCGTATTCCTACCGGATTACTATATAATAGTAAGGTCAATGCCGATCAATGTCAATACAAATTTGCGGAAAGCGCATATTCATGGTATGATAAGTATACTTCCCGCCAAAGATAGGGTGGGAAGGAGTGAATCGGCATTGCTAAAACTGATTCATGCGAGTAAAATATATGCTAAGAACGGCATTTGTGCGCTGAACTCAGTCGATCTGACCGTGCAGGACGGTGACTACATTTCGGTGACCGGCGCATCCGGATCGGGCAAAAGCACACTCATGCATATTCTGGGTCTGCTGGACAGCCTGACTGACGGCGAATATCTGCTCGACGGAGCAGCAGTCGCACATTTGCCGGCCAAACAGCGGGCGCGTCTGCGCAGTGAGAAGATCGGCTTTGTGTTTCAGCAGTTCCGGCTGCTGACGGGCATGACAGCGCTGGAAAATGTTGCGCTGCCGCTGGCGCTGCAGGGCATTCCGCGGGATGAGCGGAGCAAACGCGCACTGGCGGTTCTGGAGCACGTTGGCCTGTCTGATCGGGCGAATCACCGGCCGCACCAGCTTTCCGGCGGACAGCAGCAGCGGGTGGCAATCGCACGGGCGGTCGTGACAGAACCGTGCGTGATTCTGGCGGATGAGCCGACCGCAGGACTGGATCCTGCTGCGGCGGACAGCGTGCTGGAGCTGTTTGACCGATTGCATCGGTCGGGGCATACGCTGGTGCTCATCACACACGATGAGCGGGCAGCGCAGTGCGCCGCAAGGCGGATGCATCTTGAAAACGGGTGCCTTTTCGGGTGAGATTATCCGGCACCGGATAATCAGTGCATGAAAATAACGCAATCAAACCTAACAGGTTTTCCTATATAGAAGGAGGAAACAAAAATGGACCGTCGGGACAAAACAAACTACTACCTCGACATGGCGCAGGTTGCGCTTGAGCGCGGAACCTGTCTGCGCCGCAACTTCGGCGCGGTCATCGTTAAGAACGACGTCATCGTATCCACCGGCTACAACGGTGCGCCGAGAGGTCGTGCCAACTGCATCGACATCGGCACCTGCATTCGTCAGAAGATGGGCATTCCGCGCGGCGAAAGATACGAATTCTGCCGCTCGGTGCATGCGGAGATGAACGCCATTATTGCCGCTCCGCGTGACCAGATGATCGGCGCGACGCTGTACCTGGTCGGCCGCGATATGTCCACCGGAAAGATCATGTCGGACGCAAACTCCTGCACGATGTGCAAGCGCCTCATCATCAATGCGGGCATTGAGAAGGTGATTATCCGCCGTGACACAGATACATATGACACCGTGAATGTGCACGACTGGGTGGAGAATGACGACACGCTCGGCAGCAGCATGGCATACTAAACAGACATCGGAGAGAGAAAAATATGTCAATATTCGATATTTTTAAGAAGTTGGATGAAGAAAAAGCCGCAAAGGCATCCCAGCCGATCGAGTGGATCGTGGTCGGACTGGGCAACCCGGGTACGAAGTACGACAATACCCGTCACAATGCGGGCTTCCGTGCACTTGAGGGTTACTGCGCCCGCAGCGGACAGAAGATCGACCGCATGAAGTTCAAGGCACTGGCGGGTGAGGGTATGCTCGGCGGCAAGCGCGTGCTGTTCCTCAAGCCGCAGACGTTCATGAACCTGTCGGGTGAAGCGGTGCGCGATGCGGCTTCGTTCTACAAAATCCCGCCGGAGCACATTATCGTGCTGTCGGACGATGTGTCGCTCGATGTGGGCACGCTGCGCGTGCGCGCAAAAGGCTCGGCAGGCGGACAGAACGGCCTGAAAAACATTATCTATCATCTGAACAGCGAGGACTTCCCGCGCGTGAAGATCGGCGTCGGCAAAAAGCCGCGTCCGGATTACGATCTGGCGGCGTGGGTGCTCGGCAAGTTCCCGGCGGAGGAGCAGAAGGCTATCGACAAGGCGTGCGAGGACGCGGTGAACGCGGCTGCCTGCATCATCGCGGAGGACTGTGCCGCTGCCGCGCAGAAATTCAACGGAAAACGCATCTAAGGAGTTGGTTTTGATGAAAACCGCAGTAGCATATTACTCGCTCGGCGGCACAACACGGTCATACGCCCGCGCGGAAGCCAAGGCGCGGAACGCCGATTTGATTGAGCTTACGCCGAAAACGCCGTACAACCGGTTCACCGCGTTTGTGCGCGGCTGCCCGGAGGCCGTCAAGCAGAAGGCGGTCGCGCTGGACGGTATGCCGCTGTTTGTCGGCTATGACAGAGTGGTGCTGATGGCGCCGGTCTGGGCGGGTTATCCGGCACCGGTGTTCAACAGCGCGGTGGAACTGCTGCCGCCCGGTACGGAGGTCGAAGTAATACTGGTTTCCGGCAGCGGAAATAGTGAAAAGAGCAAGGCGAAGGTGCGTCTGCAAATCAAAAAGCGCGGCTGTACGATCTTTGCGCAGCGCGATATCAGGGCAAGCCGATGAGCGGATATACCTATGTGCTCCGCTGTGCGGATGATACGCTGTACTGCGGCTGGACGAACGACCTCACGGCTCGACTGGCGGCGCACAACAGCGGAAAAGGTGCAAAATACACGCGCGGACGCGGTCCGGTGACGCTGGCGTACAGTGAAATGTTCGACACGCAGAGCGAGGCCATGCAGCGCGAAGCAGCAATTAAAAGGCTCACGCGGCCGCAGAAGCAGGCGCTGATTGACAGCCAGAACGGCGGAGAACTGCTCACTGTTTACGATGCAGACGGACGTGCCTGCGGAGAACGCCCGCGGGCCGTCGTGCATGCGCAGGGGCTGTTCCACCATGTGTGCCACCTGTGGGTGGTCGGTAAGCGGGATGGCGTGTGCGGCATCTGGCTACAGCAGCGGCAGTTTGACCGGCCTTTATTTCCGGGTGGGTTCGACCTGACCTCGACCGGACATATCGACCCGGGCGAAACGCCGCAGACCGCTGTTCTGCGCGAAGCGCGGGAGGAGAGCGGACTGCAGCTGACAGCAGCCGACTTGATTGACGGCGGCAGTTATCGTCAGCGCTACTCGCGCGGCGAAGGCGGCTTTGATGATGAGCTGGCGTATACATTTCTGGCGCGTATCGACGGCATTCCGCCGTTCCGGCCCGGCCCGGAGGTCGCGGAGATGCTGTTCGTGCCGCTGGCGGACTTTGCCGCCGCACAGGAGCAGGGCGCATCACTCACCGGTCTGACACCGGACGGACGCACGATGGAGATGCCGAACGAATCCCTTTGCTGTCTGCACACTGAGGAGTGGCAGGGCGCGAAACCGCGTATCGAAGCACTTTTTGACTAAAAAGAACAGCCGCCTTCCACTTGACAAGGGGAGGCGGCTGCCCTATAATATCGACATTCATCAATATGGAACCCGAAATCCGCTGTAAAGCAGCGGATTTTTGCATTTACTTGATATTTTTCAAAACAAAAAGCTGTCCGAAAGGACAGCTTTTGCTTTACTTGCTGAGTGCGCCGATGATGATATTGATGATCAGGCTGACCGCGGCTGCGATCGCGTAGATCGTGCTTTGCTGACGGCACGCTTTGGCCTTGGGATCATCCTGTTTGTCCTCCTGCTCACTGCGTCCGCAGATCATGCCGTAGCGGATCTGCTGCAGGACTGTCAGCGCGGCGAACGCGGCAAACAGCAGCAGGAGCAGTCGCTGAACCGTCTGCATCTTAGTGGATGAGGTTCAGGACGATTGCAATGATGACGAAAACAACGCCGACAATCGAGGTCAGACGAGCAAAGATACGGTCGGATGCGCTTGCCTTGCCGGAGCCGTAGAAGGTGTCTGCAGAGCCGGATACAGCGCCCAGACCCTGCTGTGCACCATGCTGGAGCAGAACAACAACGATCAGGAACAGGCTTGCAACGATCATAATGACCGAGAGAGCGATTTGTGCGGTAGTCATAGGTAATTTCCTCCACTGCTTTTCATTTTTCTTATCGCGCATAACGAGACTATGCGCGCAATATGCGTACATGATACTATATCATATTAAGTGCACTTTTTCAAGAGGTTTTCCGTATTTTTGTCCGGGAATTTGTCTCAGACAAGCGGCTGGAGAATGTTTTTCAGCGAATCGCCCATGCGGTTGGTGTGCACCTTGTGCGTATCAAGATCCACGACCGCCAGACGGATGGACGACCAGCCGTGCTTGTCGCTCTGGTATTTGCGCTCATCAGACAGTTTTTTCAGCTTTTTGAGCACGGCTTTGTCAGTCTCGCCGGCGGCAAGAATGACCGAAATCAGCGAAAAATCGTGGTTTTCGTCCGGCTTTACCAGCTCGGCGCTGACCTGCTGCGCGTACTTCCACCAGTCGTCAAGTGTCTGCTCATCGAGCGAGGGCACGGCGAACAGCAGACGGTATTCGTGTGCGTGGCTCGTGCCGCCGGTGGGCATCAGACCG
Organism: Butyricicoccus sp. AM32-19; assembly: GCF_003480365.1. Lineage (NCBI taxonomy): Bacteria > Bacillati > Bacillota > Clostridia > Eubacteriales > Butyricicoccaceae > Butyricicoccus > Butyricicoccus sp. AM32-19. Next base: position 103,280 of record NZ_QUIX01000008.1, read on the forward strand.
AGGATTTTGCGGGCCGTGCGGGAGTTGAAAACGCTCAGCAGCGCCGTCATTCGGCCGGAAACCTGTACGTTCTGCTGGGAACGGAAATGCGGATCCTGCCCGTTCAGCAGCTTGTCGCGCAAGGCAACAAATTCAGTAGAAAAATCCATAAACAACCTCGCTTTTTACAGATCAGCGGGGTAATCGCCGTTTTTCGTCATAGCTGCAACGGCAGCGCAGATGGTCGGCTTGTCCTCGCGGTAGGTGACGCCGTACCAACGGGAATCCGTGGTGAGTACCTTTGCGGTCGCCTTTCCGTCCTTGATGAGTGTGTCCACCGCGAACGGCAGATAATACTCTGCCTTCATCGGATTGTTCGGCAGCTTGCCTGCGAAAAACTCACGCAGGCCGTCATCAAGCGAGGGCAGGAACGACGGGGTGAATCCCCAGAGATTGAGCGACACCGGCGTGCCGGGCGCAATCTCACCGGCGGGTGCATCGCCGTCCGCATCATAGCGGATGATGCCGTCCGCATCGCGGTGAATGGCGGTGCGCTCGATGATATGTGCGAGCAGACCGTTTTCGTCTGCGGTGCATACGCCGCGGGAGACCGTGCCATTTTCGGTGAGCGTGTTCTCGACCTGATATCCGACCATGCAGTAACGGAATTTGTCGTCATCCTGTGCGGCAGACAGGTAATCATACATTTTGCGAAATGCATCTGCGCCGTAGAAGTCATCCGCGTTGATAACGGCGATCGGGCAGCCGGCGGTCAGCTCCTTTGCACACCACACGGCATGCGCGGTGCCGAGCGGCTTCTCACGGCCTTCCGGTGCGGTCAGACCGTCCGGCAGATTGTCGAGCGTTTGATAAGCGTAGTCCACCTGCATGAAGCGGCGCGCCTTTTTGCCGATGGCGTCCTCGAACGCCTCGTGCAGCTCGGGACGGATGATGAATACCACGCGGTCAAAGCCTGCACGGTGTGCATCGTAGATGGAATAATCGAGCAGAATCTGTCCGTTCGGACCGATCGGGTCGATCTGCTTGAGTCCGCCGTAGCGCGAGCCCATACCTGCCGCCATGATCACCAAAACCGGATTTGCCATAGTCTATATCCTCCTAAAGAACCTTATCTATTTATACAGATAAAGCATTTCATTCATGTTTTTCATACTCTCAAACGGGAATACTTCTTTATTATACAAGAGCGTATCATAAAACACAAGATGTTTGCGGTGCGGGTCTGCTTTTTTGTCGAAAAGCATGAAAATCCAAATGGGGTTCGGGTGATGATTGCAAAGTGTCGGGAAAACTGCTAAAATAAAAAACGTATACGTATAGAGAATTTTATTATTAAAACCATATTGTTATAGAGAGGAATATGTTTCGATGCGCAAAACGAAGATTATCTGCACGCTTGGTCCCGCAACTGATGCTGTACTGCCCGAGATGATCAAGGCAGGCATGAATGTTGCCCGTATGAACTTCAGCCACGGCTCTCATGAGGAGCACAAGGCTCGCATGGACGCCGTTAAGGCAGCCCGCAAGGAGCTTGGCATGCCGGTCGGCATTATGCTGGATACCAAGGGTCCGGAGATCCGTACCAAGACCTATAAGGACGGCAAGATCGAGATTGTTGAGGGTCAGGAGTTTACGCTGACCACCCGCGATATCGAGGGTGACAACACCATCGTTTCCATCACCTACGAAGGCCTGCCGAACGACGTTCAGCCGGGCACCCGCATCCTGATCGACGACGGTCTGGTTGCATTCGAGGTCGAGGAGATCAAGAACGGCACCGACATTGTGTGCAAGGCGCTCAACGGTGGCCCGCTCTCCAACCGCAAGTCCATCAACGTACCGGGCATCAAGCTGAACATGAAGTTCGTTTCCGATAAGGACCGTGAGGATATTGAGTTCGGTCTGTCTCAGGACATCGACTTTATCGCTGCTTCCTTCACCCGTTCCGCACAGGACGTCCGCGACATCAAGGAGATCCTCAAGGCACACGGCAAGGAAGATGTTGAGATCATCTGCAAGATCGAGAACATGGAAGGCGTAAACAACGTACAGGAGATTCTCGATGAGGCAAACGGCATCATGGTAGCCCGCGGCGACCTTGGCGTTGAGGTTCCGTTTGAGGAGCTGCCGGAGATCCAGAAGTCCATCATCAAGACCTGCATTTCCCGTGGCAAGCGCGTTGTAACCGCTACCCAGATGCTCGAGTCCATGGCTAAGAACCCGCGCCCGACCCGTGCAGAGGTTTCCGACGTTGCAAACGCTGTTTACGACGGCACCTCCGCTATCATGCTGTCCGGTGAGACCTCTGTCGGCAAGTATCCGGTAGAGACCGTTCGCACCATGAGCCGCATCGCAGAGAACGCAGAGAAGACCATCCACTACGACCGCCGCCGTGTAACCCGTCTTGAGTTCCAGAACATGGACGTAGACGGCGACACGAAGACGCTGGCAATCTCGCACGCAACCTGCTCTACCTCCGCTGATCTGGGCGTTAAGGGCATTGTAGCGTTTACCGAGTCCGGTTCTACCGCTCGCGCTGTATCCACCTACCGTCCGGGCGCGCCGATCATCGCCGCTACCCCGAGTGAAAAGACCTTTAACCGCCTGACCATGTCCTGGGGCGTAAAGCCGATTCTGGTTGAAAAGCGCCCGCAGTCCGGCACTGAGCTGTACCATCTGTCCGAGAAGGCAGCGGTAACTGCGCTCGATCTGCGCGTTGGCGACGTTATCACCATCACCGCAGGTATGCCGGTAGGCGAGGTTTACTACACCAATACCCTGCGTGTACACGAACTGACCGAGAAGTCTTTCGAGGACTAACACTATGTCTTTCAAACGCTTGCAGCGTGCATTGTTCCGCACGATGGCCGCTGTTGTGGCGCTGGCGATCCTGTTCTGCATCGGATTGTACGGCTACCGCACGATGTTCGGCTATACCTATGACTCCTCGCTGTCCGATGAAGATCTGGCGGCGAGCGTCACAGCGGACGAAAATATTACGAATATTGCATTGTTCGGTCTGGATACCCGCGAGGGCGACAAGCAGAGTCATTCGGACTGCATGATGATCGTTACCGTGGACAACACGCGCGGCAAGATCAAGCTCATCAGCCTGATGCGCGATTCTCTGGTAGATATCGACGGCTACGGTGAGGACAAGCTGAATGCGGCGTATTTCCGCGGCGGTCCGAGTCTTGCCATCCGCACCATCAACGAGAATTTCGGCACGGATATCAAGGATTACGTTGCCGTAGACTTCGAGCAGCTGGTGCAGATCGTAGACGCGATCGGCGGCGTGGATATCGACGTGCAGAACGATAACGAGCTGAAGGAGCTCAACCGTGTCATCAAGGACTACGGCGCAGAGCGGGGCAAGGAGTTCTCCGGCGTGGAGAAGACCGGCCTGCAGACGCTGGACGGCGTGCAGGCGCTGTGCTATGGCCGTATCCGCAAGGGCGATACCGGCGATGACTGGGCGCGCGTGGAGCGTCAGAGCGTTGTGCTGAACGCCATCTTCACCAAGCTGCAGAGTGCAAGCGCCACCGAGCTGATCGGCAGCATGCGCAAGCTGGTTCCGTATGTCACGACCTCGCTTTCGCCGACTGATATGGCGTCGCTGATCGTCGGCGCGGTCAAGAACGGCATTCCGACACTTGAGCACACCCGTATTCCGGTGGATGGCGAGTGGAGTTATTCCGGTAATTCCGGCGAGTATATCACCTACGATCTGGACGTTGCAGCCGACCATATCCATGCATACATCTATGATGACGCGGATATCAGCAGCGGCACGACCGACGATGATACCGGCACGGACAGCAAGTCCGATACGGATACGACCGATTCGTCCAAGAGCACGGATACCAAGTCGAATACCACTGCTGTGGATCCGGAATCCCTTGTGGAGGAAGGCGGCTGGTACGATTCCGACACCGGTGACTATTATGATTGCGATGGTGACCGATACAGTCTGGACGAAAACGGGAATAAGGTGTATTATTAAACTTGTGATCGTTAGAGAACGAAGCAGGGGACATGACGACGATCATGTCCCCTGTTCTTATATGGCGATAACTGCTATAAGAAATAGAGAGAAAGAGTACAAACAGAAAGCAGGTAAAAACCTATGTATGTAAAACGAATTCTCCCGAACGGTGTGCGCTTGATTACCGAACGGATCGATAACATGCGCACGGTGTCGGTCGGCATCTGGGTCGGCAACGGCAGCCGATACGAACCCGCAGAGCTCGGCGGCGTATCGCATTTCATCGAGCACATGATCTTCAAGGGCACAGAAAAACGCTCTGCCCGCCATATTGCAATCGCGATCGACGCATTAGGCGGGCAGGCGAATGCATTCACAGATAAGGAATGCACCTGCTACTATATGAAGGTTCTGGACAGCCGGCTGAAAAACGGAGTGGCTCTGCTGGCGGATATGTTCCTGCATTCCCGCTTTGCACAGGAGGATCTGGAGCTGGAGCGCGGTGTCGTTCTCGAGGAGATCGACATGTACGAGGATTCTCCGGAGGATGTCGCCATCGACAAGCTGTTCGAGCGCTGCTACGACGGTTCGGCACTCGGCCGCCCAATCCTCGGCACGGCGGAAACGCTCGAGCTGATGACCTCGGAAACACTGCACAAGTATATGCGCGAATATTACCGCCCGCAGGATACAGTTGTTGCGGTTTCCGGCCACTTTACCGATGATGATCTCGACTTTATCGAGGAGCTGTTCTCTGAGATGGAGGGCGAGGGCAAAAACGTTATCACACCGGCAGCCTATCAGCCGAGCCTGTTCCTGAGGGACAAGGAGATCGAGCAGAACCACCTGTGCCTGTCCTTTCCGGGCGTATCGCTTGTCAGCGAGGACCGCTTTACAATGAACCTGCTTAGCTCCATCCTTGGCGGCGGCATGTCGTCCCGCCTGTTCCAGAGCGTGCGCGAGCAGAACGGCCTGTGCTACTCCATCTACACGTTCACCACGCCGCATCTGGATACCGGCCTGCTGTCCATCTACACCGGTCTGGGACAGGAAACCGAGCGAAAGGCGCTCGATCTCATCCTGCGTGAACTCGATGAATTCTGCCAGAACGGCCCGGCGCCGGATGAACTGTCGCGCTGCCGTGAGCAGGTCAAGACAACGCTGCTCATGGGTCTGGAGAACACCGGCAACCGCATGATGACCATTGGCCGCAGCGAGCTGCTGCGCGGCGAGGTATCCAAGATCGAGGAAGTGCTCGATTCCTACGACAGTGTGACCGCAGATGATATCCTGAACCTTGCCCGCCGTGTGTTCGACCGCTCGAAGGCTTCTCTGGCCGTTGTCGGTCAGCCGGACAGCGAGGATACATACCGCGAACTGCTGCGCTAATTACCGAGCTGCTTGCACAGATAGGTGATCACATCCCGACGGGTGACAATGCCGCAGAAGATACCGCGTCCGTCCACTACAGGTACAAAATTCTGCGCTGTGACCAGATCGACCATATCCTCCATGCGTGCATCAATGCTTACCGAGCGGTGGTGTATCCGCAGTTCAACCTGACCGACGGTCAGCTGTTCGAGGGTTTCCTTCGGGTAATGCAGCACTAGCCGCAGAAAATCACCTTCGGTAATCGTTCCGGCGTATTTGCCCTTGGCGTCTACCACCGGAATCGCTGTGAAGCCGCTGCGGAGCATGTCGTCAATGGCCTTCTGCACCGGGCAGCTTTCGGTTAAGTAGGAAACCTCTACCTTGGGTTTCAGGAAGAACGAAATATTCATAGTATCGCTCCTTAAAAATTGTAATATAAATCGTAGCAGAGCAGCACCGTGAAGCTGATTCACCGGTGCTGCTTTTGTTACCTCTATTGTACGATAGACAGGAGCGAGGGTCAACTGGAATTTGACAATCCTTACAGATTGTTAACAAATTGCAAAGTTGATATTGTAAAAAATGACGGATAGATAATTCTTATCGTAAGAAAATTAAACGGTATACTTGACTTGCACTCTTTTAACTGCTAAAATGATGAAGTAACAGAAGTGCAAAAGTTCTGTGAAAAGTAAAATTTGAACAAAGAAGGGTTTCCCATGAAGAAGAGATTACTCGCAGCGCTGATGGCTGGCGCCATGGCACTCACGATGACTGCCTGCGGCGGCAGCAGCTCCGGCAGCGATGACAGCAATGCAGCCTCCGGCAGCGATTCCGGTTCGGCTGGCAGCTATAAGGTAGGCATTGTTCAGCTGGTTCAGCATGAGGCGTTGGATGCGGCTACGCAGGGTTTCCAGGATAAGCTGAAGGAGCTGGTTGAGGCAGACGGCGGCGAGGTCAAGTTTGACTCGCAGAACGCCTCCGGCGAGTCCGCAAACTGCACCACCATCGTAAACGGCTTTGTTTCCGCGGGTGTGGACCTCATTATGGCGAACGCTACCGCAGCACTGCAGGCAGCACAGGCCGGCACCTCTGATATTCCGATCCTCGGCACTTCGGTAACCGACTACGGCACCGCACTCGGCGTATCCGACTGGACCGGCAAGACCGGCACCAACATCTCCGGTACTACCGATCTTGCACCGCTCGACGGTCAGGCCGACATGCTCAAGGAGCTGTTCCCGGATGCCAAGAACGTAGGTCTGCTGTACTGCTCCGCTGAGCCGAACTCCAAGTACCAGATCGACACCATCAAGCCGCTGCTTGAGAAGCTGGGTTACACCTGCACCGAGTATGCGTTCACCGACTCCAACGACGTTGCTTCCGTAGCGCAGAAGGCTGCTGCGGCAAGCGATGTTATGTATATCCCGACCGATAACACCGCTGCTTCCTGCACCGAGGCAATTGCAAACGTTGTTATCCCGGAAAATATTCCGGTTATCGCAGGCGAGCAGGGCATCTGCAACGGCTGCGGCGTAGCTACCCTGTCGATCGACTACTACGAGCTGGGTCAGGCTACCGGCGAGATGGCTTACGAGATCCTCGCCAACGGTGCAAACCCGGGCGATATGGAAGTACAGTCTGCACCGAACTTTACGAAGATGTACAACAAGGCTAACTGCGAGAAGCTGGGCATCACCGTTCCGGATGATTACACGGCAATCGAAGGCTAAAAGCTGAAATCCAAAGCACCGTACTTTATGTACGGTGCTTTGGTTTGTCAATAAAGTCCGTTTTAGCGCTGCTGCCGCGCGGCAGCGCGCATGAAATAGCATTTGCGGCGCAAATGCATGAAAACCGGGGGCGTGTACCTCGGTTTTCATACTTTCAGAGGGAGAAAGTTTCCGTATGGGAACTTTCGGACGTCCGTGTTTTGCAAAGTCAAAACACAGATTGTCGGAAAAACGAAGTTTTTCGACAGTCTCAGCACCGTACTTTATGTACGGTGCTTTTTCATATGCAGGAGAAATTTTGCGCACGGACGTGCGGTTTTACAGCGAAAATATACGTCAAATTGCCGAAAAATGAGGAAAAGAGCAAATAAAACTTACAATTTGCAAGAAAATGTGCTATAATTATATCAGAAAAAGTGGATAACGGAAACAGAATGAAACGCGATGTGTGAGGAGGCATCTTGATGTATCAGGCAGGAGAGTTCATTGTGTACGGAACCAACAGTGTGTGCCGGGTAGAGTCAATCGGCAAGCCGCCGTTCGAGACCGAGGAGGATAAGCTGTACTATACGCTGGTACCGGTAACGGGCACGGAGACCATCTATATTCCGACGGATTCGCCGGTGTTTACCCGTCCGGTAATCTCCCGCGAAAAAGCAGAGGAACTTATCAACTCTATTCCTGACATCGAAGAGGACCACTTTGTCTGCCATAGTGTCCGCATGGCGAATGAGCATTATCAGGCGGCGCTGCAGAGCCACGACTGCGAGGAGCTTGTGCAGCTGATCAAGACGGTTTACGCCAAGTCGCGCCGGCACGGACGCCGTGTCAGTCAGGTCGATCAGCGCTACCGCAAGCGTGCCGAGGAACTGCTCAACAGCGAGCTTTCGGTTGCACTCGGTATTCCGCTCAAGGAAGTTCCGGCGTACATCAATCAGAAGATTGGCAAGTCGGAAAAAAAGACGGCAAAGAAAACTGAAGAATAAATAGAAAAAGAGAGGCTTTGAAGCCTCTCTTTCAGTCTGTCGGGAAAACGAAGTTTTCGACAGTCCATTTGTTCAGGAACCGGAGAACCATTTTCGGATTTTCTCGAGGAAACCCGGATGCGGCGCAGGCTGTGCGGCCTGTTTGCGGGCGTTCTCAATGGCCTGCTGCATAAGCAGATCCTGTGCGCAGATGGGGTCCTGAACGGCAGGCTTTTTGCAGTAGGTGCCGTCCGGCTGCAGCACACGCGCCTTGACAGTATCGTGCTGCATGGCATAGAGAATATCATGCAGGCGGGCGCGGACGGCAGGATTGTCAATCGGACAGGCAACTTCAACACGGCGTTCAGTGTTGCGCGTCATCAGATCGGCGGAGGAGATATACATTTTTTCCTCGTCACCGCGGCCGAACACATAAATGCGGGAATGCTCAAGAAAACGTCCGACAATGCTCGTCACTGTGATGTTCTCGGTGTGGCCCGGCACACCGGGCAGCAGGCAGCAGATGCCGCGCACGATCATCTCGACTGTGACGCCTGCGCAGGATGCCTCCCGCAGCTTGGCGATTACATCGATATCGGTCAGCGAATTGAACTTGAGCAGGATGTAACCGTCCTTGCCTTTGGCAATCTGCTCGTCCATCAACGCCAGAATGTTGTTTTTCAGGCTGGTCGGCGCGACGAACAGGCGGCTGTAGCGTCCGGACAGGTTGCCGAGCGCCATGTTGTTGAAGAACGCGCCTGCGTCCTGACCGATGCGTTCATCCGCCGTGATGAGCGACACGTCCGTGTACTGCTTGGCGGTTTTCTCGTTGTAGTTGCCGGTGCCGACCTGCGTAATATGGCGGACGGTTCCGCGTTCTCTGCGGGTGATCAGGCAGATCTTGGAGTGCACCTTGTAATCCTCAAAGCCGTAAATGATCTTGCAGCCGGCTTCTTCCATGCGTTCGGACCAGTCGATGTTGTTCTGCTCGTCAAAGCGCGCGCGCAGCTCGATGAGTGCGGTAACGTCCTTGCCGTTTTCGGCGGCAGCACACAGGTATTCGACCAGCTTTGCCTTGCTTGCCAGCCGGTAAATCGTGATGCGGATCGCCAGTACAGCCGGGTCGTTTGCCGCCTCACGAATCATCTGCAGGAACGGCTCCATGCTCTCATACGGATAGGACAGCAGAATATCCCGCTGCAGAGCGGCCTTGAGCAGACTCTGACCGGCAGACAGCATGGCCGGCTGCTGCGGCGTGAAGGGCGCGTCGCTGAGAAACGCACGCTTTTTTTCCGGCAGGTGTTCGCCGAGCGAGAACGCATATCCGAGCTTGAGCGGTGCTGTGCGCGACAGGAAAATCTGTGCATCGCTGACCTCAAAGCGGCTGCGGAAGTGCTCTTTGAAATGGTCGCTGATGGGACGGCTGATCTCCACGCGCACGACAGCCATGCGGCGGCGCTGCCGCAGCAGCTTTTCCATCTTTTTGCGAAAATCTCCGCCTTCTACGCCGAAGGTCTCGTCGTCTACCTGAATATCCGCATTGCGGGTAACGCAGAGCACGGTCTTTTCAAGTACATCGTACATTTCGAACACATGGTCAGCGTAGGCGAGCAGAATGTCCTCGGTGAGAATATAGCGCGACGGTGTCTCCGGCAGGAACACAACCGGCGGCAGCGATGCGGGCACGGGCAGAAGACCGAGCCGTTCGGTCTTTTTGTGGCTGAGCAGCGCGGCAATATGCAGCACCTTGCCCTCAAGGTGCGGGAACGGATGGTGCGAGTCCACGATCTGCGGCGAAAGCACCGGCGCAATGATATCCTTGAAATACCGCTTGATGTATTTCTGTTCGTCCGGCGCAAGCGAATCCATTGTCAGTCGGCGCAGACCGATCGCACTCAGTTTGCTGTCCACATCGGAGAACGCCGCATCACGACGTGCATAGAGCGGCTCAACCGCCTTGTAGATCAGATGCAGCTGCTCTTTGGCGGTCAGACCGGATTTGCTGTCGGTATGCCCTTTGTCCACGGCGGCCATGTCGCACAGGCTGCCGACACGGATCATGAAGAACTCATCCAGATTACTGGTAAAGATTGCGAGGAATTTGAAACGCTCGAGCAGAGGCACGTTCTCATCCTCCGCCTCGGCGAGCACGCGGGCGTTGAACTGCAGCCACGAAAACTCACGGTTCTGGGTGTAGCCCTGCTCCCAAATCTTCTGTGTCATATCATGTCCCCCTTCGTGGTGGCATACGCCGTCATTTTATAGTTACTATTATACTGCGCTTTTGTAAAGGAACAATGTGTTTCATGTAAAATGCATAAAAAGTTTCTTTCCTCCGCAGGTCTTGCGGGAAATGAAAAGGTCTGTTATACTGTGGATATAAAATAAGAAGAAAGAGGGAGAAAATCAGATATGATCAACATCTGGCATGACATTGATCCGAGTCGCGTAACGCCGGAGAGCTTTACGGCAGTCATTGAAATTCCGGCAGGCAGCAAGAAAAAGTATGAGCTGGACAAGCAGACCGGCCTGCTGCGGCTGGATCGTATTCTGTATACTTCAACGCATTATCCGGCCAATTACGGCTTTATTCCGCGCACTTATGCGGGCGACGGCGATCCGCTGGATGTGCTCGTGCTGTGCAGTGAAACGCTTGACCCGATGGTCGAGGTGGACTGCTATCCGATCGGCGTGATCCGCATGATTGATGATGACGAGATCGACGATAAGATCATCGCCATTCCGTTTGAGGACCCGAACTGGAACTATTATCATGATATCGACCAGCTGCCGCCGCATCATGGCAACGAGATCGCGCATTTCTTCGAGATTTACAAGAGTCTGGAGCACAAGTACACCGCAACGTCGGACGCGCTGACGCGCTCGGTGGCAGTCAAGGTGATCAAGGACTGTATCGAGCGATATGAGGTTCATTACTGCGGCAAGTGTCCGAGCAAGGAATACGAGTCGGAGAAAAAGCGCCTCAAGGAAGAAAAGAAGGAAGCCAAGGAGAAGGAAAAGCTCATTAAGGATATCCGCAAAGGCTAAGTACATAGAGCCGAGGACAGCTTTCGCATCAACGAGCGGCGTGACACGGGTCTCTCCGAGGAGCTTCTCTTGCTCTTCGGGCGAAACCGTGCGTTTGATTCGGCACCCGTTATATGAAAAAAACACAGCCATCCATTTGGATGGCTGTGTTTTTTGGAGCAGGGTACGGGAATCGAACCCGCCTCTGTGGCTTGGGAAGCGACCGTTCTACCGATGAACTAACCCTGCAGACAACAGTATTATTGTAAAGGTCTGACGGGCTTTTGTCAAGTGCCCGGACGGGGAATCCGTGGTGTTTTCACCGCCCAAACCGGAAAAAAGACCGCTGTACAATCATACAGCGGTCTCAGTCTGTCGAAAAAGCAGCATTTCAACTCTTGTGCTTTGTGCGGCAGCACGCATAAAATAGAATTTGCGGAGCAAATTCATAAATTCCGGGGGCGTGTACCTCGGAATTTATACAAGGGAAGAAAAAATGTGCCTGCAAGGCGCGGTTTTTCTTCGAAATTCGATCGAAAGCGTGGTTTCGATCGAGAGGCTGCTCGGAAAACGTTAGTTTTTCGACAGCCTCAGACCGCTGTACAATCATACAGCGGTCTTTCTATTGTTTATCTTACTTGCGGGTCTTGGAGAAATCGCGGCAAGCCATGCTGCCTCTCCAGGAGTAGCTGGGGTTCTGCATAAACATGGATTCAGCGATCATACCGAGCGTGCGGATGTAATTTTTCTTAGTCATGATAATCAGCCTCCTTTAATCCGTCTTCTGACGGTGCTGCTAACATTTTTTCTGTTCTTTCTGATTACGATATTATTATAGCGCATTTCAGAAAAAACGCAATACGCAATTTCGTTATATTGCATTAAAACCATGAAAAGAATTTGTATAATATCCACAAGAGAAAAGGCGCATGTCTCAAACATACGCCTTGTGCATTGTTACTTTTTGCCGGTATACGGACGAAGGTCCAGCAGAGCACGCTCTACGCTCCAGTAGAAGCCCTGTTCACCGACCATATCATAAATACCGGAGCGGTGCATCATATTCATGGCACTGCTCGGCAGGCCACACAGTACGATATCCACGCCGTTTTCGTGCAGCGAACGAAGAATATCCATCAGCGCCTGTGCCGCCGAAATATCAATATACGGCACGCCGCGCATGGACAGCAGCAGCGTATCACAGGTGCCGACACGCTCGGTCAGCTGCTCGATGGTGTCGATGTTGGCGAAGATCAGCGGACCGGTGATGTAAGCGACCATTGCGTTGCGGTAACGCTCGTTCAGCGCCTCGTCGTTGCTCTTGATGCGGGACATGTCAACACGCTCGTAGTTGATCTGCAGCTTGGACAGACGGGCAACCATCAGGATCAGACCGAGACCGACACCGACTACGATCGCAACCGTCAGGTCGAATACGATGGTGCAGATCATGGTGACGATAAATTTCGCCATGGCACCCTTGAAACGGTGGCTGAACATGTACTTGATGGCGTGCCATTCGTTCATGCGCCATGCTGTGACCATCAGCACGCCTGCCAGACCGGCCAGCGGCACATTCTGAATGACCGGCGCGAGCAGAAACATCATGATCAGCAGACCGACCGCATGGAAGATACCGGTCAGACGGGTCTGCGCACCCGAGCGAACTGCTACCGAGGTACGCGCCAGAGCGGCAGTTGCCGGAATGCCGCCGAACATCGGCAGCACCATGTTGCCGACGCCCTGTGCGAACAGCTCCTGATCGTTGTTGAGCTTGACGCCGGTCGCGCGGCCGGCAGACGCACCGCACAGCAGGCTTTCGAGCATGTTCAGCACCGCGATGGAGAATGCCGGCGCCAGCAGAGCAGGAACCGTGTTCCAGTCAATCTGTGCCGGAGACAGACGATCCGGCAGCATGAGCGTTTTCGGAATCTCGCCGACGGTTGCGATATCGAGCTTCAGAATCATCGTTGCCGCAGTTGCGATGATAATGCCGATGAGCGAAGCCGGTACGACCGCGTTCCACTTTTTCGGGAAGAACACCATCAGCAGAACGACAAAAAGCGCGATCAGCGTGGTAGCAATATCCGGATGAAAGCCGAGATCCTTATACGAGATGATCTTCGCAATCGCACTGGCCCCTTCCGAGTGCGTGCCGAAGAAGTTGTCGATCTGACCCATCGCGATAATGACCGCAATACCCGAGGTAAAACCGGTGATAACCGGCGCGGGTACGAAGGCGGTCAGGTTGCCGAGGTGCAGCACCGCCGCAAGGATGAGCAGCGCACCGGCGAGAAAGGTTGCCACGAACATGCCCTGCATGCCGTAGGTCGCGATCAGCGAGCCGAGAATGGCTGCCATAGCACCGGTCGGACCGGAAATCTGATAATAGCCGCCGGTCAGCGCCGAAATGATAAGACCGGCAACAATCGCCGTAACCAGGCCGCAGGCCGCTGTTGCACCGGCCGATACACCGAACGCCAGTGCCAGAGGCAGCGCCACTGCCGCAACGGTCAGACCAGCCATCAGGTCCTTGGCCAGCTTTTGCCCGTTGTAGCCCTTGAATTCCTGCTGAAGCTGCCGCAAAAATGCAGTTCCCATGATGTTTTCATTCCCCTTTTTGTGATTCTCCCGTACACAGCAAAAAAGCAGGGCGGCCAACGGAAAACGTCAGCACCCTGCTTTGTGGTGTACAGGCGTATAGCAACAGTATATCATATGGAAAACGATACAGCAAATAAAAATGGCGGAAAATAGAAAATTGTGCAAATTGTTGAACATTCTGCGCGGTTATCACGCAAATTTAACCATGCGGAAATTTGACGGGAGGACAGGCGTTGCAAAATTCCGCCAAACAGCATATAATCTAAGGCATGAGCATGGAAGCATGAAAGGAAATGAAAAGCTATGCATGACGATCTGACCGCACAGGACATTGAAATGATGCAGAAGGAGCTGGACCACCGCAAGCTGGAGCTGATGCCCGAGCTGATCGAGGAGGTCAAGCGCACACGTGCGTTCGGTGACCTGAGTGAAAATTTTGAATACAAAGCCGCCAAGCAGGCGCAGAACCGCAACCGCAGCCGCATCCGCTATCTGGAGCGCATGATTAAATCCGCGCATGTGATTGAGGATAAGGCGGGCGCGGATGAGGTCGGTCTGTTCGATAAGGTGGAGCTGCTGTTTGAGGACGATGATGACACGGATACCATTCAGGTGGTAACGACCGTGCGGTGTGATCCGCTGAACGGCAGAATCAGCTGCAAGGCACCGCTTGGCAAGGCGGTGCTCGGCAAAAAGGTCGGTGACCGGGTGGATGTCACCACCGAAGAGGGCGACAGCTATACTGTTGTGATCAAGTCCATCACCAAGGAGAAGGATGATGGGTCGGGACCTATTTTGTAATTGAAAATGGAGAATGGAAAATGAATGTGCGCACCGAAGGCGCGGATTAAGGCAATACCGCATAATGGAACAAGAGCGGTTTGCGAATAAATTCTGCGTACTGCTGAGGCGCGGTTTCTTGCAATACTTGCCGTATTGCAAGAAATCGCGGCAGCGCGGACAGAGCTGCGCAAGGATAGCGCTCATTCTCAATTATAGCACGCGAATGCAATAAAAAACTGCTGCACATCAACCGTGCGGCAGTTTTTTCATGTACTCACAGCCCAAACAGGAGCAGGGCGGCGGTGAGCAGAAACTGTTCCCAATCCACCACGCCGTCATCGTCCATCAGCAGGAACCACACGATGAGCAGGGCGATCATAGTATCCATGTCCAGCCGGACACCCTGCAGACGCGCATTCAGCGTGCGTCCGAGACCGGAAAAGGTGCTGCTCTGCGGCGGTTCGTTTGTTTCCGGTGCGGTCTGCTCTGCGGCGGCAAGATAGCGGTTATACATGGGTCAGCACCTCCTATAAGGCTCGCGGCGCGGTATCGTCTGCAGAGAGGTTCACCTGTCCGAGTGCCGCGCGCGCCATCCGAGCCATGCTGACCAGACGGAGGGCACGGTCGAACTGGCCGGAGACCTCCTCGGCAACGAACGGCTTGAGCGCACCGAGCAGTGCGCGTTTTTCCGGTTTTACGGCATTCTGCCCGCTCTGCGCGATCGCGCCGATGACCGGAAGCGCCTTCTGCATCATTTCGGAGGCCGGATCGTAGGTGCTCTGCGGCTCTGCCTGTGCGGACGGCTGACCGCCGAGCAGGTCGGACACGGTTTTCATCGCGTTCTGCAGTGACTCCGGGTCGCTCAGCAGCGAGGAAAGCATATCGTTTTCCATCCAAACGCCTCCTTATTTGCCGAAAATGTGCCGAAGCTGTGCGGCCAGCCGCGCACCCTCGGGTGTCTGCATGAGTTTTTGCGCTGCCTGTGCTGCGCTGCGCATGTCACCTCTTTGCGCGGCTTTTGCGGCCTGTTCCAGCTCAGCGGCATGCTGTGCGGACAGCTGCTCGACCGCACGTCTGCCGTCTGCAGTGCCGAGCGCACCGGAAAGCCGTTCGAGCGCCGCGTCTCCACCGGCCTGTGCCGCAAGTCTGCGGAGCAGTTCGTTCTGATTCATTCGCGTCCCGTCCTCTCTCATAAGAAGTTGTTTCATGACAGTATATGCCGCCGGGAGGAGAAGTGTGTGCACAGGGAAATAAATTGTGGCTGATCGCAAGAAAATTACTTTACATCGCGGGATACTCGGTGTAAAATACAGCTATATGTGCGGCGCAGAGAGAGGGAACAACATGAAAGTGCTGATATTTGCAGATTCCCACGGCTATAACATGGCAATGGCCTTTGCGGTAGACAGGGAAGAACCGGATGCGGTCATTCACTTAGGCGATCACGCCGAGGATGCTCGCGAGATCGAGCGCGTGTTCCCGGCCATGCCGATCTACCGCGTGCGGGGCAACAACGATTTTGACCCCGATGTGCCGCTGAATGCGGTTGTGACACCGGGCGGCGTGCGGATTTATATCACGCACGGCCACCGTGAGCGTGTCGGCATGCTGTCGAGCGGCATTGTGCCGCAGCGGGCTTACGAGGAGCACTGCGCGCTTGCTTTTTTCGGGCATACGCACCGCATGATGCTCGAGCGGGAGAACGGCGTGTGGGTATGCAATCCGGGCAGCATCAGTCTGCCGCGCGGCGGCCCGGCCAGCTACGCTCGGCTGACTGTCGAGAACGGACGGGCTGCGCTGCTCGAGCTGGTCGATGAGGACGGCAGTCTGCTGCGAAAAGAGCGTCTGTAAGAGAAATAGAAAATTAGGAGAACATTATGCTTTTAGCAATCGACGTAGGCAACACCAACATGGTGTTCGGTTTATATGACGGAGACAAGCTGCGCGGCTCGTTCCGCATTTCCACCAATTCTGAGCGCACCTCGGATGAGCTGGGCATGCTGATCGCGCAGTATTACCACTTCCACGAGATCAGCTGCGCGGAAACGACGGCGGTCGTGATCGCGTCGGTCGTGCCGCCGGTGATGTATACGCTGATCAATGCCATCCGCAAGTATCTGTATGTGCAGCCGGTCATCGCGGGCCGCGATGCGGATATCGGCATTGAAAACTGCTATGCCAACCCGCGCGAGGTCGGCGCGGACCGACTGGTCAACGCGGTTTCTGCGGTTCGCAAGTATGGCAAGCCGCTCATCATTGTGGATATCGGCACGGCGACTACCTTTGACGCCATCGACGAGAACGGCGCGTATCAGGGCGGCGCGATTTTCCCGGGTCTGAAGGTGGCGATGGAGGCGCTGTTCCTCAAGGCGTCCAAGCTGCCGCGCGTGGACATTGAGCGGCCGGAGAATGCCATCGGCAAGACCACTGTGCAGTCCATGCAGTCCGGTGCGGTGCGCGGCTATGTCGGCGCGCTGACCGGCATCATCACGGATATCCAGAAGGAACTGGGCGGCAAGGCAAGAGTAGTCGCTACCGGCGGCATGGGCCGCATGATGGCGGAATACTGCGACCTTATCGACGATGTGGACCCGAACCTGACGCTCGAGGGTCTGCGTCTCATCTACGAGAACAACCGCGAAGCGTTTGAAAACCGCAAGCTGGATATGACCAGCAGCGTCATCGAAGTGACCGAGGAAGGTACATGGCAGGAGAACAAGTGAGTTGAACTGCTGCGAAACCGCTTTTTCGACAAATACAAGTGACTTTCTGCCGAAAACAGTAATTCTGCTGAAAAAACGCAGAAAAAGGCTTGAACTTTTTCAAATCACTGCGGTGAAAAGTGCTTTGCAAAACCGATAGAATGTTGTAAAATAGAAGTGGTTTCGTGTATGCGAACACCACTTCTATTTTTGTTTTTTGGGGCACGGTGCGAGCTGCACCGTGGAGAAGGCTGTGGAAGCCGCAACCACCCATTCTGACGAGAATGGGGCGCGAAAGCGAAAGACTTTCGCGTCGGGACATAAAGGAGCGAAGGAAACACACATGGGTATGACAATCGCGCAGAAGATTTTGAAAGCGCACTTGGTAGACGGCGAAATGGTACTGGGTCAGGAGATCGGTCTGAAGATCGACCAGACGCTGACGCAGGATGCCACCGGCACGATGGCTTATCTCCAGTTTGAGGCGATGGGCGTCGATCAGGTCAAGACCGAGCGCTCGGTCGCTTACATTGACCACAATACCCTGCAGTCCGGCTTCGAGAATGCGGACGACCACAAATATATCGGTTCTGTCGCTAAGAAGCACGGTATCTACTATTCGAAGGCAGGCAACGGCATCTGCCATCAGGTACATCTGGAGCGCTTCGGCGCACCGGGCAAGACCCTGATCGGTTCGGACAGCCATACGCCGACCGGCGGCGGCATCGGCATGCTGGCGTTCGGTGCCGGCGGTCTGGACGTTGCAGTCGCAATGGGCGGCGGCGCGTACTACATCCCGATGCCGAAGATGGTCCGCGTCAACCTGACCGGCAAGCTGTCTCCGTGGGTATCTGCGAAGGACGTTATTCTGGACGTACTGCGCCAGATGACCGTCAAGGGCGGCGTCGGCAAGATCGTAGAGTACGCAGGCGAGGGCGTAAAGACCCTGTCCGTACCGGAGCGCGCCACCATCACCAATATGGGCGCTGAGCTGGGTGCTACCACCTCGATCTTCCCGTCCGACGAGGCAACCAAGAAGTTCCTCGAAGCACAGGGCCGCGGCGACGTATGGGTACCGCTGTCCTCCGACCCGGACGCAGAGTATGACGAGGAGTACACCGTAGACCTGTCCGCACTCGAGCCGCTGGCAGCTATGCCGCATATGCCGGATAACGTCAAGAAGGTATCCGAGATTGGCGAGATCAAGGTAAACCAGTGCTGCATCGGTTCGTGCACCAACTCCTCCTACCACGACATGATGAAGGTCGCTTCCATCCTCAAGGGCAAGACCGTAAGCCCGGAGGTTTCGCTGACCATCAGCCCCGGTTCCAAGCAGGTATTCAATATGCTGGCGCAGAACGGTGCTCTGGCGGATATCATTTCGGCCGGTGCGCGTATCCTTGAATGCGCCTGCGGTCCCTGCATCGGCATGGGCCAGTCGCCGGAGTCCGGCGGCGTATCGCTGCGTACCTTCAACCGCAACTTTGAGGGCCGTTCCGGCACCCAGGATGCACAGATCTTCCTCGTATCTCCGGAGGTTGCAGCAGCGTCTGCACTGACCGGTGTGCTGACCGATCCGCGCACCCTCGGTGAGATGCCGGAGATCGAAATGCCCGAGCATTTCACCATCAATGACAACATGATCGTAAAGCCGGCCGAGAATCCGGCTGAGGTTGAGGTCGTTCGCGGCCCGAACATCAAGCCGTTCCCGCTGGGCAAGGCACTCGAGGCATCCTACACCGGCAAGGTCGTTCTCAAGACCGAGGACAACATCACCACCGACCACATCCTGCCGGCCGGCGCAAAGCTGCTGCCGTACCGCTCGAACGTGCCGTACTACTCCAACTACTGCTTTATCAACGTCGATCCGGAGTTCCCGTCCCGCTGCAAGGAGCAGGGCGGCGGCGTAATTGTCGGCGGCGCAAACTACGGTCAGGGCTCGTCCCGTGAGCATGCAGCGCTCGTTCCGCTGTATCTGGGCGTAAAGGCCGTACTGTGCAAGTCCTTCGCACGAATTCACAAGGCAAATCTGGTCAACTCCGGTATCATCCCGCTGACCTTTGCCGATCCGGCGGATTACGATGCAATCAATCTGCTGGATGAAATCTCTCTGCCGAACGTGCTCGAGGAAGTAAAGAACGGCGAGCAGGTCACCGTTGTTTGCGGCGGCAAGACCTTCAAGGCCGACTGTGAGGTTTCCGAGCGCCAGCGTCACGCACTGCTTGCAGGCGGTACGCTGCTGTACGCACGTCAGCAGAGCAAGTAAGTCAAGACGTTATGCCGGCCGGAGAGCCAAGCGGGTTCTCTGGTCGGACTTGACAGGCATATTTTCTTTTGTTAAAATAATATCAATGGTGTAGGAGGACAAAACCATGTCTATCGACCAGTCTGTTCTGGATAAATTTGAGGCAGTTGTAGAGAGCCAGCGCAAGCGTATCATGGATATGAAGGAGCAGGACGATTTTATTGATTACTCCAAGCTGGACAAGCTGATCATCGGCGTGTGCGGCGGCGACGGCATCGGCCCGATGATCACCGGCATGGCCCAGCATGCGCTGGAGGTTCTGCTGGCAGACAAGGTAAAGGCCGGCAAGGTGGAGTTCCGCGTGATCGACGGTCTGACCATCGAGCGCCGTGCTGAACTCGGCTGCGCAATCCCGCCCGACGTTATGGAAGAGCTGAAGAAGTGCCACGTTATCCTGAAGGGCCCCACCACGACCCCGCGCAAGGGCGATCCGTGGCCGAACGTAGAGTCCGCAAACGTTGCAATGCGCAAGGGTCTCGACTTGTTTGCCAACGTGCGCCCGGTAAAGGTGCCGGAGCTGGGTATCGACTGGACGTTCTACCGCGAGAACACCGAGGGCGGCTACGCTGTCGGCTCTCAGGGCGTACAGATTGATGACGATCTGTTCATCGACTTTACCGTAGCTACCTCGCAGGGCTGCGAGCGTATCGCTCGTCTGGCCTTCGACTATGCGCGCAAGACCGGCAAGAACCGCGTTTCCTGCGTCACCAAGGCGAATATTATCAAAACCACCGACGGCAAGTTCCTCGATACCTGCCAGAAGGTAGCCAAGGAGTATCCGGAAGTACAGTTTGACGACTGGTACATCGACATCATGACCGCAAAGCTGCTCGATGACAAGCGCCGCCGCGACTTCAAGGTCGTTGTTCTGCCGAACCTGTACGGCGACATCATCACCGACGAGGCTGCTGAGATTCAGGGCGGTGTCGGCACGGCAGGCTCTGCCAATATCGGCAAGCGCTATGCGATGTTCGAGGCAATTCATGGCTCTGCGCCGCGTATGGTACAGGAAGGCCGCGCAAAGTACGCGGATCCGTCCTCCGTACTGCGTGCAGCTGTTATGCTGCTTGAGCACATCGGTGAAATCGAACTGGCGAAGAAGCTCGACCGCGCACTTGATATCTGCATGGTAGAGGAGCGCAAGGTTGTTGTTACCGGTCGTGATACCGGTGCAACTGCACAGGAATTTACCGATTATGTGCTGGATACCATCGCTAAGTTGTAATTTACACGAGAAATAGAATTTGAGAGAGGGAGAGGGTCTGTGGAACACAAGCAAGAGGTTTCCAAAGCGGTAATTCAGCGATTGCCTCGCTATTATCGGAATATTTGTGAGCTGAAGGCTGAAGGGGAGCAGCGTATCTCCTCCAAAGCACTGGCAGAGCGCATGGGACTGACCGCTTCGCAGATTCGTCAGGACTTTAACTGCTTCGGCGGCTTTGGTCAGCAGGGCTACGGCTATAATATCGACAAACTGCAGGAGGAGCTGGGTGCGATCATGGGTCTGCGGACCGGCCGCACGGCGATTCTGCTGGGTGCCGGCAACCTCGGTCGTGCACTGCTTAATAACTTTAACTTTTCTGCCAGCGGCTTTGAACTGCTGTGTGCGTTTGACGCAAATCCGCAGCTCATCGGTCAGCGCTTTGGCGGCCATGAGGTACGCAGCGCGGATACGCTTGCGGAGTTTATTGAGCGCAACAAGCCGGATGTGGCGGTGCTCACCATTCCGCGCGGAGATGCCCCGCGTATCGCACACGGTCTGGTAGAGCGCGGTATCCGCGGTCTGTGGAATTTCACCGGCGAGGACCTTCATTTGGAGGGACTGGGCGTTCCGGTCGAAAACGTGCATCTGTCGGACAGCCTGATGACACTGTGCCATCTGGTCGGCGCAGCAGACGAGGGAAGAGAGCAGAACCTGTAAAACGAAAGGGAGTATCTTTTGATACTCCCTTTTTTGTGTGAAAAAAGCCGCTATCCAATGGATGAGCGGCTTTGGTATTACATTTTGTCCAGATAATACGGTGTTGTCTGGTACACATAGTAGTTGACCCAGTTGGTGTAAAACAGGTTGGCATGTGCCTTCCAGGTCACCAGTACGTCCTCGTTGGGATCATCGTTGCGGAAGTAATGGCGCGGCACCTCCGGGTTCATGCCTTTGGCCAGATCACGCTCATACTCCTTTTTGAGCGTGTCGGCGTCGTACTCGCCGTGACCCAGCACAAAGATCTGACGGCCGTTCATTGCCTCTACGATGTGCACACCGGCTTCGTGCGACTCCGCGAGAATGGTCAGACGATCATTTTTGCGGATGTCGGCGGCACGCACCTCGGTGTGGCGCGAGTGCGGTGCGCAGAAGATATCATCGAAGCCGCGCAGCAGCGGCTCCTTCGGCAGCAGAACATGGTGCTTGAAAATACCGGACATTTTCTCGGGCAGCATGTACTTCAGAATACCGTAGTGATAATACAGACCGGCCTGCGCACCCCAGCAGATGTGCAGCGTGGAATGAACGTGCGTTTTAGTCCAGTCCATGATCTCGGTCAGTTCCTTCCAGTATTCGACTTCCTCAAACGGCATGGTCTCTACCGGCGCACCGGTGATGATAAAACCGTCATATTTCTGGTCGCGGATATCGTCGAACGTCTTGTAGAAGGTGAGAAGATGATCCTCCGGCGTATTTTTGGAATGGTACGTTTCGGTCTGGATCAGATCGACCTCGATCTGGATCGGCGTGTTGGATAAACAGCGCAGGATCTGGGTTTCGGTAATGATTTTCAATGGCATCAGGTTGAGTAAACCGATGCGAAGAGGACGAATGTCCTGTGTCGCGGCACGGTGTTCGGTCATAACGAAAATGTTTTCGCTCTCCAATACGGCGCGTGCCGGCAGACTGTCGGCTATCTTGATAGGCAAGCCGACACCTCCTTTTTCTCTTCACAAATCTTTATATAATATATTCAGTATAGCAGATTTACGGCGGTATCTCAAGGGTTTGCATAAAATGCAGAAAAATGAAAAATAGTTATTGACAAAACAGGGGGAACGATGGTATCCTAAATAAGCTGTTTTCAAACAGCGGTTCAGCGTACCAAAAAGAATTTGAAAAAAAGTTCTTGACAAACGGTGAAAAGTTTGGTATTCTGAATAAGCTGTTTCGACAGCGGTCAAAATAGAATCGAGTCGATGAACGAAAATTGATTGAAAAATAAATCGAAAAAAGTTCTTGACAAACGCTTCTGGTTTTGATATACTA
>NZ_QUIX01000009.1:0-19822 GCF_003480365.1 Butyricicoccus sp. AM32-19
TGTCTGGCTATTTTCATGTATGGAGGATAACTGCCTATGGCAAAAAACAAAACAGAGATTCATGTGACCACTGTATTTGACGGGGAGCTGGACGCCACCGATGTGTTCGTCAGCCTGATTTCCCAGAAATACGGAAAAACAAATATAAAAGAATATCTTGCTAAAAAGAAAGATATGGAGTATAATGAAGATGAGGTTCAAAAGAGCCAGATACCGTCTGGATTGTGTGGGTAAATGGCTATGATGAACGAAATGGAATACAGAACAATCGGTTCGGCACTTGCCGGAGGGTATCGTGCAGCGGTCTATTGCAGACTGTCAAAGGACGATGACCTGCAAGGCGAAAGTGCCAGTATCGCAAACCAGCGTGATATGCTGGAAAAATACTGCGAAAAGCAGGGATGGGAGGTTGTGGCAGTCTATCAGGACGATGGCTTCACAGGTCTTAATATGGAGCGTCCTGATCTACAGAGAATGTTGAGAGCCATTGAGCGCAGGCAGGTCAACCTTGTCATCACGAAAGACCTCAGCCGACTGGGGCGTAATTATCTGCAAACCGGGCATTTGATTGAGGACTTTTTCCCAAGAAACGGTGTCCGCTATATCGCCATGAATGACGGTATCGACACCCTGCGGGATAACAACGATATTGCCCCGTTCAAGAATATCCTGAACGAGATGTACAGCAAGGATATTTCCAAGAAAGTCCATTCCTCTTATCTTCTGAAAGCGCAGAAAGGACAGTTTACCGGGTGTCTTGCCCCGTTTGGGTATCGGAAAGACCCGGAGGACAAAAACCATCTGCTCATTGACGAGGAAACCGCCCCGATTGTGCGGCTGATTTTCGGATATGCCCTGAACGGACATGGTCCGAACTATATCCGCAGACGGCTGGAGGAAGAAAAAATCCCCTGCCCCACATGGTGGAACCGGGAACGGGGGCTTCGCAATACCCGCACCAAATGGGAAAAGAAAGACCCGGAAAACGGGCGGTATATGTGGGACTTCTCCGTTATCAAAGACCTTTTGATGAATCCCGTCTACACCGGGGCGATTGCTTCCCAGAAAAAGGACTACCGTTTCAAAATCGGCACGATTGGGGAAAAGAAGCCGGAGGACTGGATTGTGGTGGAGGGGCAGCATGAACCGCTGATTGACCGCATGAGCTTTGACATTGTGCAGAACAAGCTGAAATCCCGCCAGCGTCCGGGGCAGACCAATGAAATCAGCCTGTTTGCCGGACTGTTAAAATGCGGCGAGTGTGGGAAGTCGTTGACGGTACGCTACACAAACGCAAAACATCCCCAGCGGATATACTCCTGCAAGACCTACAATGCCTTTGGAAAGAACCACTGCACCCAGCACCGGATTGATTATGACACCCTTTACAGCCATGTGCTGCGGAAAATACGGGAATGTGCCAGAGCTGCCCTGATGGACGGGGAAGCGGTTGCCGACCGCCTGACCAATACCTGTGAAGCCGAGCAGCGGGAACAGCGGGAAGCAATGGAACGCTCCCTTACAAGGGACGAGGAACGGATTGAGGTTCTGGACAAAATGGTCATGCGGCTTTATGAGGATATGATTGCAGGGCGTATCAGTGAACAGAATTTCAACACCATGCTGGAAAAGACACAGACCGAGCAAGCGGAGCTTAAAGCAAAAGTGTCCGAGGGCAGAAAGCGGCTGTCCGATGAAGTCCAGCTTGCCAATGACGCAAAACAATGGGTGGAAGCCATTCAGGAATACGCCAATATCACAGAGCTGGACGCAGCCACCCTCAACCGCTTAATCAAAGAAATCGTCGTGCATGAGCGCATTGACGAAGATAAAACAAGACACATTTCTATCGAAATTCATTTTAATCTCAAACCCATCCCGGAGGTTGAACAGGTCACTGCCTGACCTGTCCCGCCGGGACGGTTCTCTTAAAAATACCATATAGATTTTTTGTACGCCGCCGCCCGCCATCGAGCAGAGTTTTACACCTAATTGGGGATAAAACAGCTCATGGCTGGCGGCGGCGTGGCGCTCATTGGCATCACGCTGGTACCTTTGCTCTCCGGCCTGTTCGGCTAAGGAAAGGAGTGTTGATCGTTGGACAGCGTACTCGATCAGATTGGCGAATGGTTAAAGGAACTGCTTGTTTCCGCAATCATGAATCAGCTGACGGGACTGTTTGATTCGGTAAACACACAGGTCGGCGATATTGCGACGCAGGTGGGGACGACTCCGGCGAACTTTTCGCCGGGTGTCTTCGCCATGATCCGGAATGTTTCCGAATCAGTGATTATCCCGATTGCAGGTCTGATCTTGACATTCATCGCGTGCTATGAGCTGATTCAGATGATCATTGACCACAACAACCTCGCCAGCTTTGAAACCTGGATTTTCTTCAAGTGGATCTTCAAGACCTTTGTCGCCGTGATGCTTATCACCAACACGTTTAATATCGTGATGGCCGTATTTGATGTGTCGCAGCATGTTATCAATAACGCAGGCGGACTCATCGCCGGGAGTACGGCTGTGGATACATCTGCATTGGAAACCATGCAGGACACGCTCGAAGCCATGGAACTCGGGTCACTCTTTGGCCTGTTCATGCAGTGCATGGTGGTCCAGTTTACCATCAAGGCGCTCAGCGTTCTGATCTTCGTGATCGTCTATGGACGAATGATCGAGATTTACCTGATGACCAGTATGGCACCGATCCCGTTCTCCACCTTCGGAAACCGCGAACAGAGTATGGTGGGACAGAACTACCTTCGTTCCCTGTTTGCGCTCGGCTTTCAAGGCTTCCTCATTATGATCTGTGTCGGCATTTATGCGGTGCTGATCCAGAGCATTTCTGTTTCGGATGACATCATCGGATCCATCTGGGGCATTCTCGGATACACCGTGCTTCTGTGCTTCACGTTATTTAAGACCGGTGCACTTGCAAAGAGTGTATTCTCGGCACACTAAGGAAGGAGGTCCGGTTCGCAGTGGCAGCTTATATTCCTGTCCCCCGTGATCTTACGAGGGTTAAATCCAAAATCTTATTTAATCTGACAAAACGTCAACTTTTCTGCTTTGGGGCGGGCGCACTGATCGGTGTCCCGTCTTTCTTTTTGCTCAAGGCCGACGGCAATACCAGCATGGCATCCATCTGCATGATCCTCATCATGATGCCGTTCTTCTTTCTCGGTATGTATGAACGGGACGGTCAGCCTTTGGAAAAAATCGCAAAGCAGTTCATTCAGGCCAAGTTTGTAAGGCCGAAGGTTCGCCCTTATCAGACGAACAATTACTATGCCGTCCTGCTCCGTCAGGCACAGGCAGAAATGGAGGTAAAAAATATTGTTTACGATGAAAAGTCTGTTTCGAAAGGCAGAAAAAAGAGATCTGAACATGCCGAAGAATCTGACGAAAGCGCAGGCACGGCAGGTGCAGGAGATCATCGAACGGGCGAAGCGGGATGACGGCATTCCCCGCACCGCGCAGCAGTCGATTCCCTTTCAGCGCATGTTTCCGGATGGCATCTGCCGTGTGAGCGATCGGTATTATACCAAGACCATTCAGTATCAGGACATCAACTACCAGCTGGCGCAGCAGGAGGACAAGACCGCGATCTTTGAAGAGTGGTGCTCCTTCCTGAATTTTTTCGACAGCTCTATCCACTTTGAGCTGTCCTTCATGAACATGGCAACTGATGCGGAGGTGTTTGAAAAGAACATCCGCATTCCCCTCAGAAACGACCACTTCAACAGCGTCCGCAGCGAGTACAGCCAGATGCTGAAGACGCAGCTTGCGCAGGGTAATAACGGCCTGACCAAGACCAAATATATCACCTTCGGCATTGAAGCCGAGTCCATGCGCGAGGCAAAGCCCCGTCTGGATCATGTTCAGACCAATCTGATGAACAACTTCAAACGCCTGGGTGTGGTGGCAAAGGTTCTGAACGGCAAGGATCGCCTGCAGCTCATGCACGCCATGTTCCACATGGGCGACAATGACCGTTTTTACTTCGACTGGAACTGGCTGGCAGGTTCCGGCCTTTCCGTGAAGGATTTCATCGCGCCCACATCCTTCTCCTTTCCCGGAGGCAGAACCTTTACCATGGGAAGCCTCCACGGAGCTATGAGCTATCTGCAGATCACGGCATCGGATCTTTCCGACCAGCTTCTGAAGGATTTTCTGGATATGGAGACCAGCGAGATCGTCACCATGCACATCCAGTCAGTGGACCAGACCGCTGCCATCAAGCAGATCAAGCACACCATTACCGAACTGGACCGCAGCAAGATTGAGGAGCAGAAGAAGGCCGTCCGTGCCGGGTATGACATGGACATCATCCCTTCGGATCTGGCTACCTACGGCAAGGATGCGAAAGCTCTTCTGAAGGAGCTGCAGTCTCAGAACGAGCGCATGTTCCTGATCACCTTTCTCATCATGAACACCGGCAAGACGGAGCAGGAGCTTGAAAACAATGTGTTTCAGGCCAGCTCCATCGCCCAGAAGCACAACTGCAACCTGAGAAGGCTGGACTTCCAGCAGGAGCAGGGCCTGATGAGCAGCCTTCCTCTTGCGAATAACCTGATCGAGATCCAGCGGGCGCTGACCACCAGCTCCACGGCGATCTTCATCCCCTTTACCACGCAGGAGCTGTTCCAGAACGGCGATGAAGCCCTGTATTACGGGCTGAATGCTCTCTCCAACAATCTGATTATGGTAGACCGAAAGAAGCTGAAGAACCCGAACGGGCTGATCCTCGGCACACCCGGTTCCGGCAAGTCCTTCTCTGCAAAACGTGAGATCACCAACGCCTTTCTGGTCACCGATGATGATGTCATCATCTGCGATCCTGAGGCGGAGTATACCCCGCTGGTCAACTGCCTGGAAGGTCAGGTCATTAAGATCAGCCCGACCAGCACCCACTATATCAACCCCATGGATATCAACGAGTCCTATTCCGAGGATGACA
Source organism: Butyricicoccus sp. AM32-19 (assembly GCF_003480365.1). Lineage (NCBI taxonomy): Bacteria > Bacillati > Bacillota > Clostridia > Eubacteriales > Butyricicoccaceae > Butyricicoccus > Butyricicoccus sp. AM32-19. The sequence continues at coordinate 4,964 of NZ_QUIX01000009.1, forward strand.
ATCCTCTGGCGCTGAAGGCTGATTTCATTCTTTCTCTTTGCGAGCTGATCGTCGGCGGCAAGGAGGGCCTGCAGCCCATTGAAAAGACAGTCATCGACCGCTGTGTGCATCAGATCTATCAGCACTACTTTGAGGATCCGAAGCCGGAAAATATGCCGCTGCTGGAGGATCTCTACCATGCGCTTCTGCAGCAGGAGGAAAAGGAAGCGCACCGTGTGGCAACGGCGCTTGAGATTTACGTCAAAGGCTCTCTGAATCTGTTCAATCACAGGACCAATGTGGACATCAACAACCGCTTTGTCTGCTATGACATCAAGGAGCTTGGCAAGCAGCTGAAGAAGATCGGCATGCTCATCGTGCAGGATCAGGTGTGGGGGCGCGTAACGGCCAACCGCAGCGCAGGTAAGACCACTCGCTACTATATGGATGAGTTTCACCTTCTGCTGAAGGAGGAGCAGACCGCCGCCTACTCCGTGGAGATCTGGAAGCGCTTCCGTAAATGGGGCGGCATTCCCACCGGCATCACACAGAACGTCAAAGACCTGCTGTCCAGCCGCGAGGTGGAGAACATTTTCGAGAACTCTGATTTTGTGTATATGCTGAATCAGGCTGCCGGTGACCGCCAGATCCTGGCGCAGCAGCTGAACATTTCCCCTCACCAGCTCTCTTATGTGACCCATTCCGGTGAGGGCGAAGGCCTGCTGTTCTACGGGAATGTCATCCTTCCGTTCGTGGATCACTTCCCGACTGATTTGGCGCTTTATAAAATAATGACGACCAAATTGTCCGACATTTCGGAGACGAAGGAGGCGTGATATGGCAAGGAAGGCAACCAGACTGCGCTTTACAAAAGAGGAGCTTGCCAGTCCGAAGGTCAGGCAGGCCGCCGCCAGAGCTGAAAAAGCAGCAGACAAGGCAGACCGTGCCGCCGAAAAAGCGCCGAAAAGACGCAGGCTCAAGCTGAAAGCAGACAAAACCGCTGAGCGCAAAGTGCATCTTACCTTCGAAAAGCAGGAGATCCCTGCCGGCGAACTGACCGGCAGGGGCCGCCGCTTCACCCGCTCGATGGCTCGCTCTGCGGCGGCTGTCGTTTCCGACACCGTTCACAGACAGATTGCCGCAGACAACCAGGATGAAAACACGGCCGTGCAGGCGGCGGACACCTCAGCACAAGTGACTGAACTCAGCGCCCATGCCGTTGAGCATAGCATTTACAGCAGGAAGCTGAAAGCATACCGGAAGGCAGAGCGTCTGCAAGGCAAATCCGATGCCGCGAACGTCGAGGCACTCTATCAGAAACGCATGGCGGAGCATCCGGAGAATTTCTCCAACCCACTCTCCCGATGGCAGCAGAAAAAGGCGATCCGCAAGGAATATGCCGCCGCCAAAAGAGCCGAGGCGGCGGCATCAAATGCAGGTTCTGCAGCCACAGAAGGCACTGCGGGCATCAAGTCGATTGGACAGAAGCTCACAGATTTCAAGGATAAGCTCTTTGAGCAGGCGGCAAAGCATCCGCAGCTGTTTCTCACCGTCGGAGCCGTGATGCTCCTTTTCATGATGGTGTCCTCTGCCCTTTCCTCCTGCTCTGCGTTTTTGCCGGGCAGCTCGAGTGCTGTCGTTGCGACCACCTTCACCGCAAAGGACAAGGATATTATCGGCGCAAACGATGACTACAAGGCACTCGAAGCTGCTCTTCAGAAAAGGATCGACAACATCGAATCGGCCTGTCCCGGATACGATCAATATAACTACCACCTCGATGAGATCGGTCATGACCCCTATCAGCTGACCGCCTATCTGACGGTTCTGTTCGAGGATTACAGCCGAAGCGAGGTGCAGTCCACCCTGCAAACGCTCTTTGATCTGCAATATGAGCTGAAAATCGAGAAGGTGGTATCCCGAAAGAGGAAAATTCTCAATGTCACGCTCGTGAACAAAAATCTCGGGCATGTCATCACCGAGTCCGGCGGCATGAACGAGGATCAGTCCGAGCGCTATGCCATTCTGCTGCAGACCAAGGGCAACAAAGACTATCTCTTTGCCGACGATCCCTATGTTTCGGCAGGCAGTGACTATCTGAAATACGATATTCCCGGCGAGGCTCTGACCGACCAGCGCTTTGCCAACATGATCCGAGAGGCGGAGAAATATCTCGGCTATCCGTATGTCTGGGGCGGCTCTTCTCCATCGACCAGCTTTGACTGCTCCGGCTTTGTCTGCTATGTTATCGACCACTGCGGCAACGGCTGGAATGTGGGGCGCACAACCGCCGAAGGACTCAGAAACTACTGCAAAATCATCCGGCCGAGTGATGCACGGCCCGGCGATCTGATTTTCTTCCAGAATACTTATAACACCTCGGGTGCAAGCCACGTTGGCATTTATGTCGGCAACGGCATGATGATTCACTGCGGCAACCCGATTTCCTACGCATCCGTCAACACGTCCTACTGGCAGGAGCATTTCTACTGCTATGGGCGAATTCCAACCTGACAGGAGGTCTCAGACATGACAAAACTCGAAAGGATTGGCGCTGATTTGAAGCGTGCCCGCGAAAAGCAGGCCGAATGGAATCAGCGCGTAAAGGATCTGGAGAACCGCTACCGCGAGGAGGAGAACGGTGTCATCCATTCCATGGTGCACGCTGCCAATCTGACGCCGGAGCAGCTCGCACAGATCATCTCACTGGCCGCCCAGGGGACTGTCGGTGTTTATCCGCAGCAGAACAGCGTATCGGACTATGACAAGGAGGAAACCGAAAATGAATATTAAGCGAATGACGGCAGGTCTTATGGCTGGCTTTCTGATGACAGGCGTACTTCCTGCGACCTGCTTTGCCGCCGACACCGAAACTGCCGAAAAGCAGACTGCACCGGTTACGGAAAACGCAGAGGCCGCTTCGGATGCCACTTCGGATGCAGCGCAGGCCGAGCAGGAAAAGCTGCCTTACGAGGTGGATGTCGATGAGAACGGCAAGCTCACCTTCTCCTTCGGTGACTGGAAATGGTCTGCCGAGGACGCCGGGCAGGACAGAACCGACGGCACGGTCAGCGATGCAGTGAACAGCTATCTGAACCTTCGCTCCGGCTCCGGCATGGAGTACGAAATCATCGGTCACCTGCTGCCCGGCGAGAAGGTGCAGGTGGTCAGCAAGGACGGTGACTGGTATCAGGTCGTTGTTCCCGAGCGAACCGGCTATGTCTACAAGGATTATGTAGGCATGCTCAAAAAGGAGCAGGAAAGCGGAACGGTCGATGAGGAATTTCTCTCCATGATGCTTTACCTCATAATGAACAGCATCAATCAGACCGGCACTTCGCTCACGCCCGAGGGCAATCTGACACTGGTCGATGATATTGGTTCTTCTACCGATTCCGGTCAGCAGTTCATTACCCTTGTCACGAAATCCGGCAACTACTTCTATCTCATTATTGACCGCAACGACAAGGGTGAGGAGAACGTACATCTTCTGAATATGGTGGATGAGGCAGACCTTTTCGCCTTGATGGACGAGGAGCAGGTAAAGTCCTTCCAGACGGCACAGGATGCCGCCAATGCCGAGAAGGATGAGACCGAAGCAGCGCCTCAGGCACCCTCTGAAACAGAGGAGCCCGAGCAGCAGGAGCCTCCAAAGGCAGAAAAGAAGGCCGCTCCCGTGCTGCCGATCATCGGCGTGTTCATCATCCTGATCGCCTGTGGCGGCGGATATTTCATGATGCAGACCAAAAAGAAAAAGGCCGCTGAACAGCGACCTGATCCGGATGCGGATTATACCGAGGAAGATGAGGACGAATACGTGCTTCCGGAGGAATACGAGGACGAATCTTATCCCGAGGACGATGCTGAATATATGCCCGAGCCCGAGGACACGAAGGAATAAAGAAAAGATTTATTTCTGGGGCAGCCTTCGGGCTGCCTTTACATATGTGATATAATATACGCAAAGCGACAAATAGAAATTTACTTCTACTTAGACATACAAACTGTTGACAGTAAAACTCCTATATAGTATTATTTGATAAAATACTATATAGGAGTTTTTGTGTGAAAATGAATGGTGGATTTCTTGTCACCAAAATAAAACAGCTTGGTGACCGGATTTTTGAGAAGATTCTCAGCGAAAAGAATATTGATGCGTTTAACGGAGCCCAAGGGCGTATTCTTTATGTACTGTGGCAGGAAGATGGAATCTCAATCAGGTCACTCTCGGTCAAATGCGGATTAGCGATAACATCTCTTACGACGATGCTGGAAAGAATGGAACATCAAGGACTGATAAGCCGTGTTCAGTCTGAAACGGACAAAAGGAAAACACTCCTGTTTCTGACTGAAAAAGCACATGCCTTAAAGGACAAATACGATTCTGTATCTGATAAAATGGGCAGTATTTACTACAAAGGTTTTTCGGAGGAAGAAATTACCCAGTTTGAGGAATGCCTCGACCGTATCAGAAAGAATCTTGAGGAGTGGCAGAAATCATGAGTATTTGTATCAAAGATCAGATTCAGAACATGAATCTCGTCATCGGCTGCACAGTGGGGTGTACATATTGCTATGCCCGCAACAATGTAAAGCGCTGGCATATGATTGATGACTTTGCTGATCCTGAGTTCTTTCCGGGCAAGCTCAAGATGATGGAAAAGAAACGTCCGCAGAACTTTCTTCTTACCGGCATGAGCGATCTCTCCGGATGGAAGCCGGAATGGAGAGACGAGGTATTTGCAAAGATCCGTGAAAATCCACAGCATCAGTTCCTGTTTCTTACCAAGCGCCCCGATCTGCTGGATTTTGATACCGATCTGGAAAACGCATGGTTTGGCGTTACGGTGACGAGGAAAGCAGAACTGTGGCGTATCGACGCCCTTCGGAAAAACGTCAGAGCAAAGCATTACCATGTTACCTTTGAGCCGTTATTCGACGATCCCAGTACAGTTGACCTTTCCGGAATCAACTGGATCGTTGTCGGCACTATGACCGGGGTTCAGAGCAGGAAGGTTCATACGGAGCCGGAGTGGGCATGGTCTCTGACAGACCAGGCACATACGCTCGGCATTCCGGTGTTTATGAAGGAAGACCTTGTCCCTATCATAGGGGATGAAAATATGATTCAGGAAATGCCGGAAGAATTTAATAAAGTGTTAGAGGTACAGAGATCATGGCAGAAGTAATCGATGGAATCCTCATTCGTGAGGTGGAAACAAAGAACATCATGACCAAGTCCAGTCTGCCGGTAGGCGGTTACTCGGTCAATCCTTATGTAGGCTGTACACATGCCTGCAAGTATTGCTATGCTTCTTTTATGAAGCGTTTTACCGGACACACGGAGGAATGGGGCACTTTCCTTGATGTGAAGCATTGGCCGGAAATTAAAAATCCGAAGAAATTTGCCGGACAGCGGGTGGTCATCGGTTCTGTGACAGATGGGTACAATCCACAGGAGGAGCAATTCAGGAATACCAGAAAACTTCTGGAGCAGCTGATCGGCAGTGACGCAGATATTCTGATCTGCACAAAGTCTGATCTTGTGGTAAGGGATATTGATCTGCTGAAGAAGCTTGGACGGGTGACCGTTTCATGGTCGATCAACACACTAGATGAAAATTTCAAGAACGATATGGACTCTGCTTCTAGCATTGAGCGGCGTATCGCTGCTATGAAGCAGGTATATGACGAAGGGATCCGTACTGTCTGTTTCGTATCTCCGGTATTCCCCGGCATCACGGATTTTGAAGCCATATTTGAGCGGGTAAAGGATCAGTGTGACCTGTTCTGGCTCGAAAACCTCAATCTTCGGGGCGGCTTCAAAAAGACGATCATGGATTATATCGCCGGAAAATATCCTGATCTTGTACCGCTTTACGACGAGATCTATAACAAGCATAACCGCAGCTACTTTGAAGCACTTGAAGTAAAAGCTGAGGAAATGGCTAAGAAGTATGATTGCCCATTTGTGGATAATGAAATGCCTTATGGCAGAGTCCCGCAGGGACATCCGGTGATCGTAGATTATTTCTATCATGAGGAAATCCGAGGGACAGAGAATACCGGAAAAAGAAATCGCTAACTTCCAGTTTGCGGACCTAAAACAGAATACCGTTCCTCACATAGCAGTCATGCACTTCGGTGCCTGGCTGCTAATTTTTTTGCGAAAGGAGAAAGATTACGTTGATGTTTGAAAAGAAAGAAGCCCTTTATCTGGTGGATCACGAATCCTACCTGCACGTGAAGGAAACGGTCACGCAGACGGGGTTTGCGTATGAGACCTTCGATAAAGCTACCGGTGCTGCCCAGCACACTGGTCTGATCACCTATGAGGAGATGCTGGAAAACCCGATCCGCAATCCCCTCGCCTGTGCAGGGTGATGGCGCTTGAGGAGATCGGACTCAAAGGTGAAGTGGTTTCCGAAGTTGCACTTCGCACGCTGGAGCAGATCAAGGAAGCCAGACGCGCCTATCGAAAAGAGCATCCGGAGGATGCTCACGATCACAGCATCCGTTTTATCACCAGCGACTACAACGAGCTGTTCCGTATCCCGGACGGCGGCAAGGTGCAGATCGACTATGCAGGCAGGCACTTTGTTTCTCCCTGCGTGTATATTGATGATTACCACACCAGAATTGCCGGCCGGGTCTATCACATCTGCGAGTTCGCTGAGATGATGGAGCGCGGCGGCGGCACAGTCTCTCCCGAACCGGAAATTACGGCAAACCAGGCCTCCTGGCAGATTGGGCACCGCGAATATCTCTCCATTCAGTCCACCGAAACCGGCTGGGACTACTCTGTTTATGACCGGCAGTTCAGCGAAATTGACGGCGGCGATATTGATTTGAAGCACATCACCATTCAGCAGTGCAGAGATATGCTCCTGCAGGATCTCGGCTGGCAGGACAGGAGCTTCGTTCCGATGGATTACGAAATGGTTGAGGAGCGTGCTGCCGATGTCGCAGAGGAAAAGCTGAATTCCCTTTTTTGCCTGCATATTGGGAAGTCTTTTTACTTGCGACTGCCAGTCCGAGCCTACGCCTTTGCGCAGTAAATCGGCAAGTGTCAGAATGGATTCTCCCGGCTGCAAAAAGTCTGCACTGGAACAGCCGTTGCGGGTGCGGCCATGGACCTCTAGCCGCTCCATGCGGTAGGTTACATATTGAAAACCCAGTTCAATAATATTGGTTCGAGACAACAGCGCCGAAGTCACAGTTTCCGCCAGCCCTTCATAGCCGAACATATCCAGCTTAAACCAGCGGCCGTCCTCCTGCCACTTCTCCTGATTGCCCTTTGACGAAGTTCCTGCAATGCGGTTTCCTGTCGTCCGCTTGATTACCACGCTCATCCCTCCATGATCACAAGGCGACAGTTGTCCTCTGCCATGCGGCCTTCTGTCCTGCGAATGATTTCCAACGGTTCATACTTTTCCAGTCCCAGTTCCGCTAAATAATAGCGCAGGCCGTCTCGCTGACGCGGCACACAGCGGCTTTCTAAAAGCTCCTGCAAATCGTCCCAAGTCGGGTTTTGGTTGACACCAAATGCCGTCCGTAACACATCCGCTGTGTGATTTTCGATTGCCAGCGTGCGCATTGTTCTGTCTGCGCAGATTTTCGTACACAGTGCGTTACCATCGTAAAAATGCAGGACAAGCAGCTCATGTCCGTGCCGACGAGCGGTATCCACAAAGTCTGAGTAGCCGCCCGATACAGCACGCCGTATCGTGATGGATTCACCATCAAACTGCAGCACAACTTCGCGCGATTCTTCGTCAATCCCCAGTTCGTTTATCCAGGCGGACGGCAGTGCCACGCGATAGTTTTTCGCATCCGCGCCAGCCGTTCCGCCTGCCTTGTTGATTAAAATTTTTGCCTTGCGCTGTTCTATCGACACTCATATCACTCCCTGCTATTATTATATCCATTGGACACCAATATAGCGAATTTTATTGTTCATTATTTACACGATAACGCTGTCCCTGCACGAGTTACTGCATAGGGCTATAAAGAGATCTTATCCGCAAATTTATAGGTAAAACCCTGCATTATATAACGCAGCCGTTAAGAGAGGCTGTAAATCTACTCTTAACGGCTGTGCTTATCTTTTTCTATATTCTTCGATCACGCACTCGTGCTCTTTGGTGTCTTTGTTATAGTTGATGCCAACAAGCAGGATATCGCCCGTATACTGCACAATCGATGCAGGGTAATTTCGATCCTTAATCTGCTGCAAAGCGGTCTGCGCGTTCTTGTTCCACTTCAGCTCGACAATCAGCGCCGGATAATCACTCCGGTATTCCGGTTTAGGCAGAAATACGAAATCCGCAAATCCGCGGCCGGCCAGCAGTTCACGAACCGGCTTAAAATAATACTGCATCGCGCTCAAGTAGGCGATCGTCAGAACACTGCTCAACGAATTTTCGTTATGGTACTGAATGACTGACGTATATTCATTGTGAATCTTCTCGATCTGCTCTGCTACTGCGGCACAGTCCCTATCGAGCGTTGCATCGAGCAGCTTATCAGACTCCTGTTGAAACAGTAGCATCTCATTCCACGGCTTACTCTCCACGGCCGTGGTTAGTTCCTGGCGGATTTCTTCATTTGGAACGGATGCGGTTCTTTCCCTCTGATCGTAGCCAAGATAGCCGAGATGGATCAAATAGGTCAGCACATCGTCCTTGCTGTTGATATTTGCCGTATCATTTTTGAATGTCGCGGTGTTCACTTTGACCGACGCGCCTGACAGCATTTCGATGACAGCGGTTTTCAGACCATCGTAGTCCATGTTGATGAGCGGAACAATCGCATCATACGATGCTGTTTCCGACCAGTAGCTGCGGAACTCCTGCCGCTGCATCACGCTGACGACTGCCCTCGGATTATAGATCTGCTGACCGTTCAGTAGATAGCCGTTATACCAGCGTTTCACCTCGCCAAAGTCCCGGTGATATGTGCTGCAAAGCCGCTGCACTTCGTCCTCAGTAAAACCGATAAACGGAGCGAGTGGACCGGGGCTCAGCATGGTGAATTCGTTAAAGTTATTGAGTGCTGACTGCGTTTTTTCTTTTTTGATTGGGAGAATACCCGTCAAATAGGCAAGCGCAATATACTTTGTCGGCTCGACTCCCTTAAAGAGACCGCGCAGGAAGCTGATATATTCGTTCTGGATTTTTGTATCAGCCGATGCATCTCGAATGAGCACATCCCATTCGTCAATGATGATAACAAATTTCCGTCCGGTCTTTTCGCGCACACGAGACAAGGCATCCGGCAGAGAAGCAACCTCGGACGGCAGAATATCCGGATAGATATCTCGCAGCTCCTCCATTACGCTTTCTGTGATGACTGAAACGATATTGCCATCCGCATAGGAGCGAAACCACTGAACATCGATATGAATAACATCATAGCGGTTCAGGTGCGTGCGAAACAGAGGGGTTTTCCCAATGTCCAGATCTGCAAACATTTTCTCGGAATCTGTACCTCTGCTGTAATACGCCGCGAGCATATTCGCTGCATAGGATTTTCCAAACCTTCTCGGTCGGCTGTTGCAGATATAGGCATCCGGAGTATCCAACACGCGGTTGGCATATGCAATCAGACCTGTCTTGTCGAGATAGATCTCCGCATTCAGCGCGACCTGAAATGCACTGTTATCTGGATTTACAAATCTCCCCATCTGTAACATCTCCTTTCAGCGGTAATCACTTCTCTATGTATTGATTTTACCATCCATCCGCACAAATAGCAAGCGAAGCAGATCTTCAGTGTTCAATTTCATATCGACCATATTTTCTACCAGCAAAGTTGCGCCAAAAATTCACTTTTCTTACCGCAAAACTGAATTGTTTAACTGAAAGGCTAAAACAGCCTTAAAATAAACAATTAGGAGTTTAACAAATGGACTATTTCGCTCAAATTGAACTCGGGCTGCGCATCAAAATGCTGCGTACGGAAAAAGGGTTAACCCAGGAAAAGCTAGCCGAAGCTTTAGGAATCAGTCTCGAACATATTGGAAAAATTGAACGCGGAAAGCGCACACCATCTCTTGATCTGGTTATTGCCATGTCCAAGTTCTTCCACGCAAGCACAGATTATATTCTTCTTGCCAATCGCAGAACAACTGAACTCGGGTAATCCGTACTCCCTGTACCTGTTACTTCTTTCGCAATAATATACAATTATTATGTAAGGATCATTAATCCTTACATGTTCTTTGACAAGTCAATATCAGTCAATCAAGTCCAACCCGTGTTGGGGAGCTACATCAGCGACCGATCGCCACGATTGCCAACTGGCAAGAGCGTGACTTCGCTGCAAGTATCGGAGCGAGCGATATTCAGCAACGATCCTTCACGTTTTTTAAAGATACTTCCGTACGAGGCTTCACGCGAAAGTGAAGGGGTGAAATTCCCATGAGGTCGGTTATCGCAGCCGACCGCTTGATTGACTCCCTACAGGCTTAATGCCTGCGATCCTGAGGGGGCGTCAGAGACAAATTCTCGGGAAACATAATCTTTAGCAATAGAAATTCACCGTGGGCGGGATCTTCTCCGCCCACGTTACATAATAGGAGTGGAAATCTATGATTAACAAAAATTGGAGTTTTCGCAGAGGTGACATTTACCTTGCTGACCTCGGCGAGCATCATGGTCACATTCAAGGAGGCACCCGTCCTGTTGTTGTCGTTCAGAACGAACAGGGCAACAGATTTGCACCGACCCTGATCGTCGTTCCTCTTACGACTGAAATCAAAAAAACAGACATGCCAACACACTACGTCTTGCGGCATCAACGCGGTCTGGACAAGCCATGCATGGCCTTGGCCGAACAGATCCAGACAATACGTAAATCGCAAATCATCCGCTATTTGGGTCATGTGCGACCAATCCATATGTCGTGCATCGACCTAGGCATTCGCGAGAGCATAGGCCTGCCGCCACAGCACATCATCCGCATCATACCACCTAACGAGCAAAAGGAGTAATTTTTATGCAAAATATCGATAGTATCCCTATCAGCACCGACAAGCGTTGCTATACGGTCGCTGAGTTGCAGAAAATGCTGGGCATTAGCCGTGGAAGCGTCTATCAGCTGCTGAAAACCGGTCAGTTCCACTGGTTTAAAATCGGCACCGCAATCCGCATTTCCAAATTCAGCTTTGACGAATGGCTTAATGGCCAATCCTGCTGATGTCAAGGATGTCGCTCAACTGTTCGACATCCTAACAATGTCGCTATACATCAACTAAAATATAGCTAGGTCAAATGACCTGGCTACTATTTTCGAAGGAGAATCCCCATGACAAAAAAGAAAAAGACTACAATGTCCGTCCCGGAGATGCAGCGCCTACTTGGCCTGGGTAAAACCGATGCGTACTGGCTTGTTAAAAAGCAATGCTTCGAGACCGCTATTATCAACGGCAAGATTCGAATCATAATAGACAGTTTCGAGCATTGGTATGCCCGACAAGTCAAGCACAAAAAGGTCCATAGGCCGCCGCCCGGCAAAGTACTTCGTGCAGAATCCTATTCCCCGCAAGAGCTTGCCGAAGAGCTAGGCATAGGCTTCAGTACCATATACGATATTATTCAACGTTACAACATTAAAACTTTTAAAGTTGATAGCTGGCTTCGCATTTCCAAGCGCGATTTTTTAGATTGGTATAAAACGCAAACCAGATACCGTACCCGAGCCGACCGAGCACGAGATGCTGCTCTTGAAGCACAGACGATGACAATGCCCGAAGTTGCACAAATTTTAGGTATTCCTCGCAAGGCTGTTTACCACATCCTCCTTTATGGCCCGGATCGAGACAAATTCGACTTCGTTTTTATCGCTGGCCGTCGGCGCGTGACCAAAGAGAGTTTCGAGCGCTGGCATGCCGATCAGAGCAGGTTTTGCACCGAAATCGACAAAACAAAGTCGGTTTTTTCGATGCAGGAAGCATCTGTCCTCCTGCACATTACATATAATGATGTCCGCCAAATGATTCAAAGCGGCGAACTCGCCGCGGAGAAATGCGGCGCAAAGTATTTGATTTCGCGAGATGAAATCCAGTGGATTTTGCTCCAACAGGAAAATAAACATGAAATTTGAGGTGAAATAATGGCATCAATCGTACATAGAAACGATCGTTTTCTCGTCGTGCATTACGAGTATGATGAAGTATCCGGAAAGCGCAAGCAAAAATGGGAAACGTATCGAACCCTGGCTGATGCAAAGCGCCGTAAGGCAGAGATCGAGCATCGTCAGGAGCTCGGCGCGCTGGATGTTCCCACCTGTAAGACCGTAAACGATCTCTTAAAAGAGTATATTTCTCTTTATGGCAAAGCAACATGGTCATTGTCCGTTTTTTCCAGCAATTCGCGCCTTATCAAAAATTATATTTCGCCGATTATAGGCAAAATGGATCTTTGCGAAATATCGCCGCGTATCCTCGAGAAATATTATCAGCAGTTGCTGAAAACCCCCGCTGTTTCCCATGTCACCCAGAAGCGCGGGGCAAAGGATTCCGGTTTTGTTCAGCCGGCGACAGTCCGCAAAGTCCACAGTTTGCTGCGGAGCGCCTTCAATCAAGCTGTCAAATGGGAGCTTATGGAGAAAAATCCAGCTCTCCATGCCACTGTTCCTAAGGCTGTACCCCAAAAACGTGAAGTCTGGGATGCTGAGACGATTTTTCTTGCACTCGATGTTTGCGATGATGCCCGTCTGAAGCTGGCAATCAATCTTGCCTTTGCGTGCAGCATGCGAATCGGTGAAATTCTCGGCCTGACCTGGGACTGCGTCGATATTTCTCCGAAAAGCATCGCAGACGGAACAGCATCCATCATTATCACGAAAGAACTACAGCGTGTCGACAAGACGGCCATGAAGTCCCTCGAGCAAAAGGACGTTCTCTTTATCTTCCCTCAGAGCTCGAAGCGCAACAAAACCATGCTCGTCTTGAAAAAGCCCAAGACGGAATCTAGCATTCGCAAAGTTTTTATCCCGAAAACTGTTGCGCGCCAGCTTGAGGCATGGAAGCGCGAGCAGGAGCGCACCAAGGAGGCGCTCGGTGACGAGTACACTGACTACAACTTGGTCTTGGCCCATGGTCTGGGCAGCCCGGTGGAGCAGTCACGGATTACTGCGATGTTCCAAGCATTAATTAAGAAAAACGACCTGCCAAAAGTTGTTTTCCACTCGCTTCGCCATTCCAGCATCACTTACAAATTGCAGCTGACTGGCGGTGACATCAAATCCGTCCAAGGTGACTCCGGTCACGCGCAAGCCCAGATGGTGACAGATCAGTACGCCCATGTCATGGACGAGAACCGCAAAAATAACGCCGAGCTGTTCGAGCAAGTTTTTTACCGTGGCAAAATCCCGGATGCGCAAGAAGCATCCCCTGCTGTCAATCCTCCTTCCGGCATCGATCCGTCGCTTTTGAAAAAAATCTCCGAAAACCCCGACCTGCTCAAGATTCTGAGCGCGCTTGCCGACAATCTTGGCTAACCCTCCCCCATCTAAGAGAGCACCCGTGATCAAGTGCTCTCTTTTCATTTGCGTGGAATTATGATATATTATATAGTATCCTTTGCTTGATTTATGATGTGAAGAACAGTGCTGTATTTCATGTAAAACCGTCTAATATTGGCGCGCGAAAAAAATACGCATCTTCCCCCGTATTAGAAATTGTCTAACAAACGTCTAATTTGCCTGTATCTTCCATGAACCACAGTGAACACAAAGCGACTCTGCATCACGGGACCGCATGCATCGACTTACTCCCACGAACTCGGGTGAACACGGGCGAAACCGGCGGGGGGCTTCTCCTAAGCGTGGGGTCGGAGGTTCAAATCCTCTCTGGGACGCCAGCTAACAACGCCGAAAGCCTTTGTTTTCAAGGGTTTTCGGCTTTTCTTATATAAAAAACTGTGAAAAAGCTCTTTCACTATATGAGATAAAATCCTACTCCAAATTTGATTTTTGACAACCCCTCCGGAATCGAACTGCGGTTATAAGACAAAATCGCCAGCTAATGTTTAGCAGAAAATGGGCTGTTCTTGCTAATGAAAATACCTCTCCTGCTAATCAAAAAAGGCAGATGTTTTCAGTATCACGCTGTTATGGCAGATAAAATTGAATATGGTTGTATACATAGAGCGTCTATTTGCCCCGCATCGGGGATAGATAGGCGCTCTTTTTTGTCCAAAACCATGGGCAAATACAAGAGATTGGAGGTGTTTTATTTGAGCAACCCTGTTTATGCCGTAGACAAGCCGAGCGATTGCCATTACTGCTACTTCTGGACGAATGGCAGAAAGGGTTGCCGTCTGGGTAGAAATCATTGCTACTACTTAATCTCTTTGCCACCGAAACCCAAGTCGGAATGTGATGGCTGTCCCTATGGGCGAGATCACCCGTGCATTGGTTGGTGTACGAAAAAGGTCATGCGTGAAGTGGGGCTTCGTTAATATGGATGCGTATGAACAGGAATACCGCTTCTGCTATTTTGCCCGATGTCCTTACGAAAAGACGGATATGGCTTTCCGCAGCATTCCGCTGACAACAGAAAGTTTTCCGCAGAAAGAAGGTGGTGAAGCCGTGTGAGTTTCGATTATTTTTACGGTCAGCAAGGCGTGGATTTACTTCCCACCGTCCATGAGGGCGCAACCGTCCGGGCAATGGAGAAGAAAGGCATCCGCACCGAGAAAGGCGAGTTCAACCGCTGGATCAAGGCAACCAATGCCGTTATCCGAGACATCAAGAAGAAAATCGCTCTCCTGTTCGATTGGATTGCCGAAGCAAAAGCAGAGCTTGCCAAGCCGCAGGCACCCGACCTTGTTTCTCTGCTGAACGCCTATTACACCCAGCGCAAAGCCGGGGCGT
>NZ_QUIX01000009.1:19832-116240 GCF_003480365.1 Butyricicoccus sp. AM32-19
CCGCACCGAGAAAGGCGAGTTCAACCGCTGGATCAAGGCAACCAATGCCGTTATCCGAGACATCAAGAAGAAAATCGCTCTCCTGTTCGATTGGATTGCCGAAGCAAAAGCAGAGCTTGCCAAGCCGCAGGCACCCGACCTTGTTTCTCTGCTGAACGCCTATTACACCCAGCGCAAAGCCGGGGCGTATTCCCAAAAAGGTAAAATCAGCAACCTAAAGGAGATGAACGATACCTTCAATTATCTCCGGGCAAACGGCATTTACTCTCTTGAGGATTTGGAACGCCGTGTCAGCGAACACAGTGCTGCCACAGAGAGCTTGAAGGTTGGACGCTGATGAATGGATTGATTTTCCTTGCGGTTTAGAGTACAATAAAATTGTCGAAATTACTCAAAACAGTTCAAGGAATAACACCTATTACGAATTACGCTATCGCACAGGAGACTTCTTTCATGCTTAAACAAGGCCTTTACGAGCAAGTAGTGAATACCGAAATCAAAGATGAGCTGTGTCAGCTTCCGGAAGGCAGCAAGCATGTCGAGAAAATCGATGCTGCCGAGTCCTCCTCGGTCTTAACGCAGTACCTGTCCGAAGTCGTTCACAAAGGTCTTGACCGCATTGCCGGTGACGATATTTCTGCGCAGTTAAATCTGGTCAACAAAATTGTTGATCTGATTTCGCAGGAGACAGCGCAGGATGACCTGCGCGATTTTACTGTGGACGATGAGGGCGAGCAGTTATTCGCATTGCTGTCCCGCGATGATCCTATGATGCGCATCGGCCGGAAAAAAGCAAAGGACCTCCCTCGCCCCGAAACATCGATTGCGCAAAGCAGCTTATTTACCGGAGCAGTTCATGAGCCGCAGATGTTTTCCGAGCTGAAGAAAGAAATCGCCTCCGCAGACCGCATTGATATGCTGGTTTCGTTTGTCAAATGGAGCGGTCTTCGTTTAATCATCGATGATCTTCAGCATTTTGCGGACCGTGGCGGCAGGCTCCGCGTTATTACGACAACATACATGGGCGCAACGGACGTGAAAGCGGTGGAAGCGCTTCGCAAGCTCCCCAACACAGAAATCCGTGTATCTTACGATACCGAGCGTACCAGACTTCATGCAAAGGCGTATATGTTCTATCGTGAAACCGGCTTTACCACGGCGTATGTCGGTTCTTCCAACCTCTCCAATCCGGCTATGTCCAGCGGACTGGAATGGAATGTTAAGCTGACAACCAAGGATATGCTGCCAACCATTCAGAAGATGGAAGCAACCTTCGATAGTTATTGGAACACCGCCAGCTTTGAAGTCTATGAGGGCGGGTGCAGGGAAAGACTGGAGCGTGCACTGTCAGCAAACGGCAAGGCCAATCCGACAAGCGAGATGCAGTTCGTTTTCGATATTCAGCCCTACCCCTACCAGCAGGAGATTTTGGATCGCCTGCAGGCAGAGCGCGAGGTTCGCGGCTATTACCGCAATCTTGTCGTTGCAGCAACCGGCACCGGAAAAACCTTAATCTCTGCCTTTGATTACCGACGGTTCTGCAAAGCCTTTTCCGGTTCGAAGCCCCGTCTGCTGTTTGTCGTTCATCGAGAGGAAATTCTGAAACAGAGCCGAAGTGCTTTCCGCGCTGTATTAAAGGACCCCAATTTCGGAGAGCTTTTTGTGGGCAGCTTCAAGCCGAGCAGCTTGGAGCATCTATTTATTTCAGTGCCGAAAAATGTGCGGGAGGGTGTCAAGTGGCTGCCGGACAAGCAGGTCAATGTGTTCTTTATCACGCTCAACAAGGCGGACAAGGACTACTCACCGACTACCATGTACAACGACTATTCGATCAACGAAAGCCTGTTCCATTGGCAAAGTCAAAGCACCACATCCGACACGGCAAGCACCGGTCAGCGTTATATTAACCACCGGCAGCGCGGCAGCAAGGTCGTTCTCTTCGTGCGGGAGTTCAAGCAGGATGGCATCGGCGCTGCACCGTATACCTGTCTTGGAACAGCAGCCTATGTGAAGCACACCGGCAGCAAGCCAATGAATATTACATGGCATCTGGACCAGCCGATTCCGGCGAAGTATCTTCGCAAGACGAACAAGCTGGTAGTCGGATAAGGAAGGCATTTTATGAAAACAATCCGAGTGGTCGCCGCAGTCATTCGTGATGGCGAAAAAATCTTTGCCACCATGCGCGGCTACGGTGACTTTAAGGGACTGTGGGAGTTTCCCGGCGGAAAAATCGAGTCCGGCGAAACGCCGCAGGAGGCCTTAAAAAGAGAAATCCGGGAAGAACTGGCCTCCGAGATTTCGGTTGGCGAGTTGATTGATACCGTTGAATTTGATTATCCGACCTTTCACCTTTCAATGGATTGCTTCTGGTGTCAGCTGGTTCGCGGTAATCTTGAACTGTTAGAGGCCGCCGAAGCGCGATGGCTGACCAAGGAAACACTGAAAAGCGTGGAATGGCTGCCGGCTGATTCAGGGCTGATTGAAAAGATTGAGAAAGCGCTCGCTTTGCTGCCATCTTGAACTGTAATGCAAGGCGGTGCAGCCATCATCTGTGAAGCCTTTCCGGTATTCAAAAAACAGATATGCGAAAAATAATCGTCTTGCCGAAACTTGTTGACAGCGAAACCGGTTGGAGGTATATTGGTTTACACAGAAACCAGACGCAAACCGGTATTATGAATACCGAACTGATGCATTTATTCGTTAATCAGACAGCAAATCACATGAATGTTGCAAGAGGAGCATTACTTTGACCCATCTTTTCGCCCTGTCCACAGCGGCCGCCGATATTATGAATATTTCGCTTCGTTCCCGCCTGTCCGCCGCGCGGCTGACGTATATCGACAGCCTGCACGGCACCTCCCGTCAGCAGAGCTTCACTGCTTCCCTGCTGCTGGATGAGGCAATCCGCCTTTGCTGTCCGTCCGTGCCGCGCCCGCTCGACATTGCCGCGAACGAGAACGGCAAGCCGTATCTGACCGCCGCGCCGGATGTCCATTTCAGCCTGTCGCATTCCGCCGCATGGGCAGTCTGTGCGGTGAGCGACCACCCGGTCGGCGTAGACATTCAGCAGTGCCGCTCCTTCAAACCCAATATTGCCGACCGCTTCTTCCACCCCGATGAGGTGCAGTACCTGTCCTCGCTCTCGCCTGCCGAGCGCGAAAACGCGTTCTACACACTGTGGGCGCTCAAGGAAAGCTACGTCAAGGCCGACGGCCGCGGTCTGCGGCTGCTGCGGCAGTTCTGCGTAGATATCGCCTGTCAGCCGCCGGCAATCACCGTCGGCGCACCCGGTTCCCTATTTGTGCCGGATTTCCCCGATCCCGCCTACAGGCTCGGCGTATGTGTGCGCGAAACCGGCGCAGAAGCGCCCAAGCTGACCGTTCTGCGGAATTTTTCCGCCGAGTAAAGCGTAAAAAAGAACCGATATCGCAAGATATCGGTTCTTTTTGTGTTATTCCGCGTCTTTCGCCTTGCGAACCGCTGTCGCCAGCTGATCCGAGCAGCTTGTGCCGCGTCCGTTGCACGAAATGCCCTTGAAGTAGCCTTCAATCTGCTCCACGGTCATGCCCTCGACCACGCGGCTGATCGCCTGCAGGTTGCCGTTGCAGCCGCCCTTGAAGGATACGTTGTGCACGGTATCGCCGTCCAGATCGAACGAAATATTCATCGGACATACGCCGTGCGGCTTGTAGTCAAAATGCTGCATGTCTTTTCTTGTCCTCCCTAACTTATCAGAGCAGGGTGCGGATATGCGCCGCTGCCTGCTCAAATGTGCGTACCTCGGTATAGGACAGCTCACCGACCGGTTTCGGTTTGTCCGTCCAGTTGAGCCACACGCCGTCAATGCCAACATCGAGTGCGCCCTGAATATCGTGCGTGAAGTTGTCGCCGACCATGACGGTCTCCTCCGGCAGACAGCGGCATTTGTGCATCGCCAGCCAGAAGATCGCCGAACCCGGCTTATCCACACCGGCTTCCTCACTCGTAACAAGGCAGTCCACCTTGTCGGCAATGCCGAGGTACTCCAGCTTTTCCATCTGGATATCCGCCAGCATGTTGGTGCAGATGGCCACCTTAACGCCCGCCGCACGCAACTCGTCCAAAAACTCAGCCACGCCCGGGCGCAAGGTCATCTTAGCGAACACCGCATTCCAGTACACGCGGAATGCCTCGCGCGAATAGCGAACGGCGTTCAGGCCCATGCGCTCGAGTGCACCCTGTGCAAACAGCACACGGTCATGCGTAGGCGGCATGGCAGGCTGCTGCCGTGCCAGACGCTTGCGGTTGACGCGGAATGCGTCCGCAAACCCCTTGCCTTTGTCTCCAAACGTGCTGATGGCCCATTCCTCCAGCTTTTCGTAGGCGTAGGCGTCCCCTGCCCGAAAGCTGGTGTATAACGTGTCATCCAGATCGAAAAAAACTGCTTTTAATCCCATAAAATCCTCACAAAAGTTTTTCGTTATAGACTGCGCGGCTGCCGCCTACAAACTTCGGACGGCGGCGTGCGCACAGCAGAACGGCTTCGCCGATCTTCTTGGTCTCAATGCGCAGCGGTACGACCACCGGCTTGATGTGCATGCCGATCAGCGTTCCGCCGATGTCCATGCCCGCAGAGGCGCTCTGCTTGAGCGACTCAACCGCCACCGGATCATCAAAGCGCTTGTACGCAGTCGTGCCGAACGAACCGCCTGCCTTGGGCTGCGGAACGACGTTGACCTCCTCCAGACCGAACTGCTCTGCCACAGCACGCTCCACGATCAGCGCACGGTTGAGGTGCTCGCAGCACTGCGCCGCCAGTTCCACGCCGTGCTCATGCAGTACGCTGTGAATGCCCTCGAATACCGCTTCGGCTACCTCTACACTGGAATGCGTGCCAATCTTCTCGCCCAGAATCTCACTTGACGAGCAGCCGACCACAAACAGGTCGCCGATCTTCAGCTTGGCTGCCTCACAAACCTGCTCTGCCGCCTTCGCACTTTGTTCTCTGATTTTAGAAAGCTCCATTTTTCATGCCTCCCCTTATAAGAGTACTATTAGTATAACATAAATGTCGGAACTTGTTAAGACCCAACGGCGTATGTTGAGAGTGAGGAGTTAGGCGGTATCGTGATGATATTGCAGGGCGGGGTGAATCATTATCCACTCCTATCTCCTAACTCCTACCTTATACGAAGGGAGAATAACCATGCAGAATCATTTACAGACCAAGGAGAGTATCCCTGCCGGTCTGCTTTCGCTTGCGATGGCCTTTGTGCCGACGCAGGAATTTGATACGCCGTATGATCCGGTGCTCGCGTTCTCGCGCGGCACGATCTTTCCGGCACTCGACAAGCCGTTTCTCGGAGAGGAGGCCGTGCCGCAATGACCGACAAGGAGAAGCTGCTCGGGCGCGTGCGCATGTACGATTTCGCGCTCGTTGAGGTGATCGAGTACCTCGACGGCCATCCGGACAACGCTACCGCGCTCAAATACTACAACGAAATGCGCACGGCGTTTGACAAGGCCGCCGCCGAGTACGAGGACGCGTTCGGTCCGCTGACCGCCCGCGAGGTGGATACCCGCAGCGGACACTGGACGTGGATCGACGATCCGTGGCCGTGGGAAGGAGCTGAGGACTGATGTGGTCATACGATAAACGATTGCAGTTTCCGGTAAAGATCAAGAATCCGAATCCGCAGACCGCCAAAATTGTTATCTCTCAGCTTGGCGGCCCGGACGGCGAGCTGGGTGCGTCCATGCGCTATCTCAACCAGCGGTATGCCATGCCGTATAAGGAATGCAAGGGCATTTTGACGGATATCGGCACGGAAGAGCTTGCGCACATGGAGATGATCTCCGCCATCGTGTACCAGCTGACGCGCAATCTCACGCCCGAGCAGATCAAGGAGGGCGGCTTTGACGCCTACTTTGTCGATCACACGACCGGCATTTACCCGCAGTCGGCCTCCGGTGTGCCGTGGAGCGCCGCAACGTTCCAGTCCAAAGGAGACCCGATCACTGATCTGTTTGAGGATATGGCAGCAGAAGCTACACCTTTACAAGAACAATCCTTTAGGCTTTTCGCACCATTTTAGTGTATATATCGCCACATTTCTGTATATTATCATACGCGGTATACTCATTGAACGATAATTGATCAAAAATTCCAATGAATCTCTATGGGAACCGTTTTCGTGCCCTTTGCGCGCCGACCGACAGTCACATAGTCAATCAGCGTATCGACCATCTCACGATTCAGGTGCTCAATGTTCATGTACTTCTCGACCAGCGCACGGCGGTTATCTCCGATAGCGATTCGCTCCTCAAGTTCTCGCATCTGCTTTTCGCCATCCTCGATCACATGCTCCAGCCGATCACGCTCTCCGGCAAAATCTTTCGACATAGCAAGATAGTCCTGCTCTGTCAGCAGTCCCTTTACCTTGTCGAGGTACAGATTGCGAATGCCTGTTGTATATTCCTCCTGCTTCTGACGATAGGTGTTGATCTCCTTTTGCAGGCATTTCTTCTGTTTCTGCAAATCCTTGCAGAACGCTACGCTCTCGGCCGCTTCATCCTTATCGAGAAATTCCTGCGCCATCCGGTTCAGCTCTTCCAGTACAGCTTCCTCCAAATGGCTGACCGCAATAAACGCACCGGGACAGGCTTCCACAGAGATATGCCGATTCGGACATTGCAGATAGTGCCGGTCCTGCGTCTTGGAGGACCGAAGCGTATAGCCGCAATATGCGCACCGTGCTTTGCGTGCGAAAATACCAATTTTTCCATCACTGAACGGTCTGCTGCGCTCTGCTCGCCGCCGACATACCTTGTTCCACAGTTCCTGGTCAATAATCGGCTCGTGCGTACCACGCACAACATACCACTGATCTTTCGGACGCGGCTTACACTGCTTGGTTTTATACGACACACTGCCATACTTGCCCTGCACCATATTGCCGATGTAAATTTCATTTTCCAGCATATCCGCAATCGCAAAGTATTTCCACAAGGTGCTGTTTTTGCTCACCGCCTGCTTGTAGCGTAAGCCATGCTGTCGTTTGTACTCGGTGGGATTGGGAATCCCGCGTGTGTTCAAAATACGGGCGATCGAAGTTTTCCCATATCCCTGTGCAAATAGATTGAACACCTCACGGACTACTGCTGCCGCTTCTTCGTCTATCAGCAAATGCCCTTTGCGGTCAGGGTCTTTGCGGTAGCCGTATAGTGCAAACGCACCGATATGCAAACCGTTGACACGGCGGTTGGTCAGTACGCTGCGAATGTTATCCGACATATCTTCCAGATACCATTCGTTTACAAGACCGTTGATCTGACGTGATTTCTTGTTGCCCTTATTGTCCGTATCCGCATTGTCTACAATGCTGACAAAACGGATACCCCAGATGGGAAACAGACCGTGGATATACTTTTCCACCAGTTCCAATTCACGGGTAAAACGTGACTGTGTTTTGCAGAGGATAATATCGAACTTGTGCTGTTCTGCGTCTTTCAGCAGCCGCTTAAACTGCGGCCGCCGCCTGTCTGCACCAGTATAATCATCATCACTGTAAATCTGATAAACTTCCCACCCCTGTTCTTCTGCATACTGCACCAGCATTGCTTTCTGATTCTGAATGCTGCCCGAATCATCGGTCGCACATAGCTTGTTTTTATCTTCCTCGGATAAACGGCAATAAATTGCTGCTTTTTTCATGTTCTATCCCTCATTCAGATAAGAACAAGCTGTTTCCTACTTTTATTGTAACGCATAACTGCACTTTTGTCATTGCCTTTTCTCCGTAATTTTCGTTTCTGTCCGTTCGATACGATTGATCATCTCTACCCATTTCTCTGTAAATCGTTTCCGGTCGCAGGTTTCCCCTCCATTCTGAAAAACGTGTGTGCAAACCGCTTTGATCTGCTGTTTTGCCATACGGCTTCACCCTTCCTTTCAGAATAGCCTATGTTGCTCTCTGCTAATGTAAAACCCGCCTGCTGCAAAACAGGCGGGTTTTCTCATTCTACTCTCAAATCCAGTATTCGTTGCGGTCACTGTCCATGATGAAATCGTGTTCGTGCGAAACCTCGGTCACGACGGACGAGGGCGCATCCGCCCATGTACGGAGATTGCCGCTGTAATCGGAAACATCCGGCGAGGTGTCGCGTCCGGTAATCTGGCAGATTGCCTTTGCGAACGTCAGACGGGATACATCACCGCTCAGGCCAATATTTGCCTTTGTCGCATACGCCACCAGTGAATTAAGCTGACCAGATGTAGCCCAGATACGCAGATAACCGTTCTTCGAGATCGTATAGTTGATCTCGTAATCGTCACCCTCGTCCATGCGAGCGGTATCAAATGCGGACGCAGGCAGAACGCCGATGGAAACGAAATACTTTGCTTCTTCCGGAATATCGTACTTGTATTTCGGAACGGTAATCGTGCCGCGCGGCAACCAAGTATTGCCGCCGTTTGCAATCAGACGATATACAACCGTGCAGGCTTCCTGCAGGGATACGCGATCATTCGGCCGCCACAGACCGTCCGCGTAGCCACCGAACAGCTGATAGTGAATATCCGTCAGCACCGGTGTACCGGACGAACCAGACGAAACCACCTCAATCTCCGGCGAGCGGCCCGAAGCCGAACCGTTGTCACCCGTAGCTGTGGCAAGATTGGTGTACGTCTTGCCGCCCGCATCGGTCTTAAACTCAACCGTGATTTTCACCACGCGCTTTTCGTTCGGCGCAATGTCACCGAGCTCCAGCGTAAATACTTTGTTCCGGAAACTCCATTTGCCGTTCAGAACACTATCCACATAGACGTTGTTCTTCAAAACCGGCGTTACCAGTGTGGTGTCCAGCGTATCTTTGAGGATAACCCGTTTCCACGTCTGGTTAGAATCATTGCCAACCGTGATGGTAAATGTCGCACGTTTGCGGTCTGCCGAAACGCCGTTCCCCACATTCACAACGGTTTTGTCAACCTCTTTGGTTACATAAAACGCTGTGGTGTCGTCCGGCTGTTCTGCCGTGTCAGGAATCGTTACACCCTTATCCGTTGCAGTGCCGTGACCGTTATCGCCATCAAGCGAAGCAGTGTTGGTAATCGTTGTACCAGCCGCACTTTCAAGCACCTGCACGTCAAAAGTGATTTCAGCCGATTCGCCCGGTTCGAGATCACCTACGAGCACAGACAGCGCATTGCCGCTGAGATTGTAAAGCGCAAACTCATTGTTGAGATACACGCCGCCCACCAGCTTCACGCCGGTCGGGAGCGTATCGGTCATTACGACATTCTTCCATGCGGCAGTTGCCTTGTTGCCGTTCTTTGCAGTGATCGTGTAGGTGAAGGTATCGCCTACATTGGCAGTGGTGACGCTTGCAGACTTCTTTACGATCGGAGCAGCGTTGCCCTCGTCAATCTGTACGCCGCCGTCCGGCATGGGTGTTTCCTTGCCGTTATCATCGAGGATAGCAGTGTTTACGATAAACTTTCCCTGCGAACCATCATCTACGATTACATCAAAGCTAAGAACGGTCTGTGCGCCTGCTGCGATAGCATCCGGCGTGAAAGTGATTGTTTTCATCGTAACATTGTACGAATAATTGACCGTTGCCGAACCATTCTCCTGCACGTTTCCTGCAAAACTTACGCCGTCAGGCAAAACGTCAATCACTTTCATGTTCTCCCAATCAGCGGTAGCTGCTGCACCGTTTTCCAGGCGGATAGAATAGGTAATCGTATCACCAACTGCTGCGGTGGTCTTGTTTGCGGTCTTGCTGCTCGCATGACCATCTGCCGTACCATCTTCAATATCCACACCGTTATCCGTACCGCTCTTGTCCGGCGTATTGCTGCCGCTGACGAGGGCGGTATTTTCAATGTGCATACCGTAAGCGTCGCTGTTGACGGTTACATCAAAGCGGATTGCCTTGGTCTGGTTCGGCGCGATCTCACCA
Organism: Butyricicoccus sp. AM32-19; assembly: GCF_003480365.1. Classification (NCBI taxonomy): domain Bacteria; kingdom Bacillati; phylum Bacillota; class Clostridia; order Eubacteriales; family Butyricicoccaceae; genus Butyricicoccus; species Butyricicoccus sp. AM32-19. Next base: position 29,781 of record NZ_QUIX01000009.1, read on the forward strand.
AGCGATACGGTCAGGGTCTTGCCGGTATTGTCGTACTGATATTCTGCGGAGTAGCCGTCTACGGTTACATTGCCGCGGAAGGTCAGTCCGTCCGGAATGGTATCGGTCATAACCGCGTCGCGGATATTCACATCCGCACCAGTCGCATTGGCAGCGTTTACGGTGTAGGTGATCGTATCGCCAACCTTGGCAGTGGTTTTGTCTGCGGACTTGGAAACGGTCAGCAGCGCGTCACCGTCCGCGATTGCTACGCCATCGTCCTTGTCCTGCACCGGGTCTGCATTATCAGATGTCAGCGTTGCAAGGTTCTGGATGGTGGTGTTGTACGCGGATTCGTTCACCGTTACGGTGAAGCCGATGATCTGCTTTGCGTCCGGCTCAATCGTGCCGACATTGACGGTCAGCAGGCGGGTATTCTCATCGTAGGTGTAATCGTTCGTGTTCTTACCGTTCAGCGTGACAGAACCGTATTCAAAGGTCAGTCCAGCCGGAAGAACATCGGTGATAACGCCGTTCTCAACCGGAACAGTTGCGGTATCATCATTCTTTACGGTCAGCGTGTACGCAATCTTATCGCCCACGCTGGCAGAGGACTTGTTTGCAGTCTTGTCGATCTGTGGCTTTGCCTTGCCGTCACCAACGGTTACGCCATTGTCCTTGCCGCTGGTGTCCGGCGTGTTGTCGGACTTCATCACAGCGGTGTTGTAGATAGTCTTGCCGTATGCGGCGGTGTTGACCACTGCAACGAAAGTTACCGTTGCGCTTTCTTCCACGCCGAGATCACCGACCTTGACGGTCAGAACGCGGGATGCTTCATCATAGCTGTAATCGTTGGTCAGCTTGCCGTTGAGCGTGACAGAACCGTACTGAATATCCAGTCCGTTCGGAATGGTATCGGTCAGCACAGCGCCCTTGATTGTCACGCTTGCGAACTCGCCGTTTGCCAGCTTGATGGTGTAAGTCACTTTATCGCCAACATTGGCAGTGGACTTGTCCGCAGTCTTGGTAACTTCCGGCTTGGTCTTGCCGTCACCAATCTCAACGCCCTTGTCCTTGTCCTCGGTGTCCTTGATGTTATCGCCGGAGAGGACAGCGGTGTTGTGTACGGTCTTGCCGTAAGCCGACTTGCCCACGGTCACAGCGAAAGTTACGGTGCGGGCAGCGTTCGGCTTCAGATTGCCGATCACAACAGACAGCTTGCGGCTGGCGTTGTCATAGCTGTACGGATAGGACTTGCCATCCACCTGCACGCTGCCGTCTACGAAGTCAAATTCAGCCGGAATGGTATCTGCCATTTTAGCGTTTTCGATTTCGTAAACAGCACCGTCACCGTTGCCAACCTTGACGGTGTAGGTGATCTTGTCACCGACATTCGCGGTTTCTTTATCCGCAGTCTTGGTCACATACGGCGCGGTATCGCCCTTTTTGACATACACGCCATCGTCCTTGTCCTCGTAAATGTTGGTTTTCTTGCCGTCCGCAGCGGTCACATAACCGTTCGTACCCTTGGCAACAGCGGTGTTGTAGATCGTCTGATTGTACATATCACCGTTGATTTTTGCCTTGAAAGTGGCAATCACGGTCTTGCCAGCGGCAATATCACCGAGGCCCACGGTCAGAGTGCCGTTCTTTGCAGTGTGGGTAGCCGCTACATTGTTCACATACACGCTACCCTCAACGAAAGTCAGACCGGACGGAATGTTGTCAGTCAAAACAACGCTTTTCCATGCGGAACTTGCCTTTTTATCGTTTGACAGCTTGATCGTGTAAGTGATCTCATCGCCTACCTTAGCGTCCTTGACGCTTGCCGTCTTTTCGATGGACGGGAGCGCATCACCGGTGCTGTACTTATAAGTAATCGTGCGAATATAGCCGCGATACTCATACGCCGGAATGGATTTCGGCGCGGTTTCTGCCTTGCCCGCCGTAGTGACAGACTTTGCGATCTCCTTGCCGCTCATGTCCACGAATTTCTCGACAATGATATTGTACTTGCCATCGTTGTACTTCGCGTCATGCCATTCTTCGGCGGTATGGGATACCGTTGCTTCCATAAGGTTTGTGTAGCCCCAGAACGATTCTGCAAGATCGTTGTACGGATTTCGCACTTTCAGTGCTTTCAGCTTTTCGCGGGTAACAGTGCGGTTAATCATGCTGTTCACCAGCGTTACGGTTTCGGTTCGGGTAATCTCCTTGTCGGGACGGAAAGTGCCGTCGGGATAGCCCTGAATCCATCCTGCTTCGCTCGCAGCGTTGATATAGCTGTATGCCCAGTGACCTTTCTCTACATCGGAAAAAACCTTGCCGCTGGTGTATTTGAGGTTCTGGAAACGAGCCGCCAGCGCGGCGAACTCCGCACGACTGATGGGCGCGTTCGGTGCAAAGCTGTCCTTGGACTTACCTTCCAGCAGACCGATATTGTACAGCGTTTCGACCGGCTCATAGAACCAGTTCTTTGCGCTTACATCCTTGAAGGTGCTGTTTGACATACGGCGCGTGAAGCTGGGATAATCACCGTCATACAGACGGTAGAAGATCATAGCAGCTTCGGCGCGGGTCAGATCACCGTTCGGGTGTACGCCCTTGTCGGGATAACCGATGATGTAGGTCAAGTCCTTATGCGAATACACATACTCAACACTTTCGGTATAATCTGCGTAGGTGTAGTTTGTGATCGTCTGCGGGGACTTTTCCTCGTGTGTGACGCTGTATGTCTGCTTTTTGGCAATCTCCTTGCCGTTTTCTGTGTCAAGATATTTTGCCGTCACCGAGGACAGCGTGCTTGCAGACTTCGTGCTGACGGCAAACGAACTTGGGATAATCGTTGCCGCCATCGCCAGCGACAGTCCTGCTGAGGTGATTCGCTTTATGATTGACATTGTTTCACTCCTTCACTCCATTTCTGTTAAGTAATCTGAAATACTCAACTGCCCCGGCAGCACGCCGTCCTGCAGCCACCAGTGCAGCACTTCTTCCCCGCTCTGCCAGACGAGCGATTGCCTGCTGTTCTTTATTCATTGCGTCCCATCAGCTTAAAATAGGCTTTCGGGCGTTTCGGCAGTTCCGTCCAGAAAATACAGCGTCCGTACAGATCGTGAACGAAACTCTCACGGCCTAAGTAAAGCTGTACGTCCATTTTGCCGTTCGGATACAGGCACAGAACCCGATGACCGCGTTCCGGCAGTATCTTATTTGCGTTTTTCCATTCCATAGATAAACCTCTCTGTAAAAGCAAAACCGGAGGAATCCATGCGGTTCTTCCGGTTTGTGATTATTCTGTTGTCTGGATTTTTACACTATCATATATATCATCACCTCGCATTTCTCTGTCAGCCTATTCGTCCTCACCCCCGGCTGCCGGGAAACATCAGGCGGTCAGCAGCGTACCGACCTCACAGGCATTGCACCTATCTCGTTGTCCGATCTCATAGCCTGCGACGCTTTCAACGCTCGGACGGTGACTGATCGGGAGTATCATTATCATCTATGCGGGTCATCGCCTTGTCGGGAGCCGCCCGACAGTTCGCGGCTTTGCGCCGCAGCTCTCCGCACAGAATTTGTACCTGATGTTTGATGTTCAGTTGCCAAGGAGCAGTGAGAGAATATTTATCCCCTCACTGTACCCCCAAGAAAAACGCCTACTGAACACCCTGAAAATCAGAATTTTTCAAAATATTTTTTCAGATACTTCAAAATACGATTTCGGCGCTTAAGCATTGCAGCCTGCGTAATACCCAATTTTTGTGCATATTCTCGGGTCGAATAGCCGTCATAGTACAGCGCTTTAATCAGCTTTTTGTCACTTTCCGGCAGTGATTCAATAACTTTAGGCAACTCATCCAGCATTTTTGCTTCATGTTCTGCTTCTTCCTCAAGCAAGCAATATTCCTCCGCACTCAGTTCTGCGTTTTCCAACGTTTTGATATGTATACCATCCTCAATCGTGCGTTCCAGCGATATTTCGCTCTCTGCGGGAATATCCTCTCCGATATATCTTGCACGCCGGTCCATCTGCGAGTATGTATCAAATATCTCGTCCGAAACCTCTACATCCTGTCCGAACACAGTGATGATGTTTGCAACCACGTTGCCGTCCTTATCTTTAATCCGCTTGTAGTTGCGGTTTTTCTGCCACTTTTTCATTTTCAAGCTCCAATCTCAAAGTTTTTGTTTGAGATTGGAGATTATGGATAGCGGGCAATACAGGCTTGCCAGGAATCTATAAAAGAGCGAAATACTCTGCACTTTTTGATTTTAGGGCAAAAAAATAAAGCCTTTCGCACAGCTATTAAGCTATACAAATGGCTTTGCTTCATAAAACATTTTACAAATCAAAACGCTACTGACAACACCCTTGATTAGGATTGCAGTAGCGTTCTGATCAAATTTTACAGATTTGAATTTTTTACTTCAATATTTGTACATCCGCCCACATATTATCGCTCACGAAGGCATTCTGGAACTTCCGGCTGATACGATTCAAACAGACAAGTAGTGCCCACAGAAGCGGTTGCTGCAACAATTGCCAGTGCAGTAATAATCTGACCACCATGCACAATACACCAGTTGATAAATTTTTTCATAAAGATGCACCCTCCTTTTTACGACTTGCAAAATGTAATTTTATTTTTCCAGCAATCATCGTAGATGATGCTAAAAATCCACTGATAAGATAGTATTCTATATAACTGTTATTGGGCTGAACCCAAAGAAATACTATACATACAACCACATTCGCCAGCAATATCCATATACTTCTATTTCTGCTAATTCTACGACGTTTGTATGTAATCTGTTTATTAGCTGATTCGACCGGAGATAACAGCAAAATCAATATTGTTTCAATCACAATGAAGCAAAGAACTAAAGGAGGCTCAGCAATACATCTCAGAAAAACTGATACCAAGTAAATTCCTGCAAATATTATACAGCAATTCAAATGATTATCCGCATGGTATCCCCCTGCAAACAAGCGCAACGGAATAAATCCCAAAAAGTAAAATAAAATATACCTTTCTTCATGTAGTATAAATGAACACATTACCAAAATTACAATATTTAGAACTGCAGAAACAATCAATTCCAAGCCATACGCACAGATTTCCCATTGCTCATTTGATACAATAATCCGCTTCTTTTGGAGATAGTTACAATAAGAATCGACAAATTTCTTCATAAAAATACTCTATTCTCTCTTATTTACTTTACTATACCTGATACCCACTATTATATCGACCTCTTGAAGTATTTCAATGTCCTTGCAGAGTTTAGTCATGTTTTTGCAGTAATTAGTTGAAAAGATAGTATAACTATTATAAAATAATAGTATTAGTCGCTTCTAATTGGTATCCATACTACTTAGAATAATAGTATCGCTATACCTGAGGTGATTATAAATGACAGGTCTTGGAGAAATTATTCAAGCCAAACGAAAAGAGTTAGGGTTGACGCAAGAGCGTCTTGCTGAGAAAATCGGAAAAACCGCCGGATATATCGGCCAAATTGAACGCGGACTCAGTTATCCATCTTATCCGGTTTTATTACAGTTGATTGAGACATTAGAACTTGATGTACAATCTTTATTCTGCACATCAACACTCGAAGAAAGCGCAAAACTGAAGCAAGAATACGCACAACTCTATTCCAAACTCTCAAAGAAACAGCAACAATTAGCCCTTGGAATGTTAAAACTTATTTCGAGATGTGATTTTTAACAGGAGTATTTATGCGAATTGCAATTTGTGATGATGAAGATCAGGAACGGCTCAATATCGAAGCATTAGTCAAGCGATATGCCCCCGAATTATCTATTGTCCTTTTTTCCTCAGCAGACGAACTGCTGGCAGCAGCGAAGACGACATTTTTCCCATTGATTTTTCTGGATATTGAAATGGATGATACAAATGGCTTTGATGCTGCAGAAGAACTTATGTCAGGAAGCGCAAAACCGCTTATTGTTTTTGTAACCAAGAGCACCGAATATACGATTCGTGGTTATGATGTGGCTTTTCATTATCTTGTAAAACCTCTTAATGAGGCAAAGTTCCACGAAGTTCTAAAGCGCGCTTTGCGTCTGATTATTCCGCAGTATTTTACATTCTCCTCGAACGGCGAATTGTATCGTATCCCTGTACAAGAAATTCTGTATTTCGAGTCTCGTAATTATATGCTTTTCGTTCATACACAGCAGCAGATTTACAAAGCTCGCTTGAGCCTGAAAGAGGTCGAACCCCAATTATCATCAGCCAATTTTCTTCGTATTCATGCCAGTTTCTTAATCAATCTGCATCATGTAATTCGCATAACAAAAGACGATATAGAAATGCAGGACCATCAACTCATCAAAATCAGTAGAAACCGAAAGAAAGATGTCATTGCAGCTTTTACAAAGTTTGCGAGGGAAAACATATGACTTTGCTAATTGAAGCCCTCAGTGGTGTATTAGACACTTTTCTACTCTATCTTTTTGCATCTGGATTTTACTCAAAATATCGCAGCACTAAATACAAAGGACATTTATACTTGCTTGTAGGTATTTTTATTATCGTGATGAGCTGTATCCCTATGCCGGGTATACTTCGTATCCTACTTAGCTGGAGCATTATCAGTGTATCAACATATGCGATTTTTGAATCCACTGTTCGCAAGGCACTTTTAACTTCAACAGCATTTATAACCCTCAGTGTGTTGGTTGACGTAATATGTGAATATCCTTTTTATCTCTCCGGCATTTCACGAACGATTATCCTCGGACAGGGGTTAGCACGCTGCATATTTATCATCTTTGCAAAGCTGATAAACTTGCTGCTCATTCTTTTTATTGTCACACTGTTCGGCAAAAAAGGTTTACTTGATATTCCATTCAAAGAATTGCTCCCACTCACGACCTGCCAGCTCGTCAGTGTATTTATCTGCATTGTATCATTGGAATTGGTCGGAACCGTATCGCACTTTCTTTTAATATTATTAACACTTTCTATTGCCGGAATTTTGTACATCAACATTGTATTCTTCGTATATATGCGATCTATTCGTACAAATTACGAAAACGAGCAGCAGCGGCGTTTGGCTGAACAGCAACTCGAAACTCAGCTGTCTTATTACGAACAGATGAAATCCGCTAACGAGCAAACGCGAAGCCTGTGGCATGATATAAAGAAGCAATTAACTGCTGTTACTGCATTAGTCAAGGACAGTGATGTATCACAAGCAGAGTTATATCTCGAAACCATTACCAAATCATTTAATTCGCTTAGCAAAATCGTTGATGTAGACCATCCGGTTATTAACGCAATTTTGAATGATGCACTGGGAAAATCCTCGCTTGCCGGTATTACTTTAAAAATCGACGTTTTTGTTTCCCCTCAGCTTGCCCTGTCCCCGCTGGTTTTAAGTGTTATTCTCGGAAATACATTGGATAACGCAATTCGCGCGTGCAGCGGTGTATCTGCCGATACGCCTAAAATCGTAAGTTTAACTTTAAGACAAAAGGACAGTATTCTATATTACCGCATTTCCAATCCCTATGACCCAGAATTTTCTTCTAAGAAACGCGAGGGTATTCATGGTTATGGGCTGAAAAACGTCAGTTCCACAGTAGAACAAATCGGCGGCACAATGCAAATCAATCAGGAGAATAATCAATATACTGTAGAGATTATTTTGAATTTGTAAAATCATGGACGACAGTTTTAAAAGCTGTCGTCCTTTCTTTGTGCATTTTACTGCACCATACCTACCAAACTCTGCACTCATATTGTGCATTTTATCATATGTTGTATAATACAAATACACCAAATGAAGGGAATGACTCCAATGCAGTAAGTTCAGTTAATGAGTTTTCATCCAAGCCGAACTGCTAACATGGAGGTGAACAGCAGTATGACTATCAAAAAGTTTCTTGCAGGCAGTCTTTCTTCCGTAATGGTTCTCTCGTGTCTCAACATAGGTGTCGCTGCACTGGAACCCAACGCACTCGATGATGCCACGATCAATCAGTTGAAGGCAACCGCACAAAACGAGATTGAGCATTTTTTCCGTGAGAGCGATGAAGACCTCTATTCGCTTGTTGGCTTCCGCTTCGATGACAGTGAAGTAACCCAGTCCGACGGCTTGGTTCAGTACGAAACCACAGTAACTGTCAGCGAACGCCTTAAAGCACAGAGCGTTGAAGAAATGCCGTACATCGCTGGCTATCTGGATGAACTCGGCGCTTCTTCGTATGCCACAATGGCCGCATCCGATAAGGCGGAGTTGGCAAAATCCACTTTCGGCTTAGATCAGGATGTTACTCTGACAGCGGCCCAGCAGAATGTTGTTGACACATTCGTTCAGTCGATGGATGCAACTGTTGAGATGTTCGACGAATACATTGGTGAAACCAGCGATTTTACCTATCACATCAAGGTTTCTGCACCCGTTGCCGAGCCGGACAACATTACACTAACCGGCCTTGACGAGTTCGACAATGATGTCAATATCAACGAGTACGAGCTGCGGTCGTATGATGATATTTACCGAAATGGTGCAGAAGATGCGCAGGCTGCTGTTCAGAGCATGATGGTTTCCCCCGCTTGGGTTGCAACCAAGATCAATAACTACAACAGCTATAACCGCATTGCCGCCCGCGACTACGCATACAAGTATTGGTCGTCTTACAATCCGGCATATACCAGCTATAAGGGCAACGGCGGTGACTGCGCTAATTTCGTTTCTCAGTGTATCCATGCTGGTGGTATTCCCACCGATGCAACTTGGAAAGCCGATTCTGTTTCGTGGATTCGTGCATCCGCAGTACCCTCGTATATGGTAAACAAGGGTTATGCAACAAAAACCAGCTACACCAATGCTACGGCTGGCAGCTTTGCCTATACTTCGAGCGGTGCGGGTCATATTGTGTTAGTAAGCATCAATGATGGTGCTAAAATCGCGTACACAGCACACACCACCGATCGAAAAGACGCTGCGTTCTCCTCGGCAGATTTGAACGGCAATTACAGCTTCTATGTAATCAAAAACTACTAACGCATACCTGCTGTAACAACGATAATCATTCAGGGAGGTATTGCACATGAAGAAAAAGCGTTTTCGCATCCCAATTATCGGCTTGATTTGCTGTATGCTGCTGGGTACGATTGCTTTCGCAGTCAATGGCCGCAAAATCACTGCAACCTACGGCGGCATCACCATTTACCTGAACGGCCAGAAACAGGTTGCTACCGATGTAAACGGCAAGGTAGTAGAACCGTTGATCTATCAGGGTACGACTTATGTGCCGATACGCGCTGTCAGCGAATGGCTGGGCAAAACGGTTACATGGCAAGGCAGCACCAGTTCTGTTCTTATCAACGATTCTGTCTTTTCTGACAGCGACGTTTCATCTGCTAAAAATGTAATCAGTGAGTTCTTTACGCTGTTCGGCAATCAGCAGTATCAGAAGATGAATACGCTATGCACCGGCGATGCCGCAGGATTTGACTACAGCATTGGCGTATTCGGTATGAAAGAAGCAAAACTAAAGTCCTGCACTTATAACGGTGATTATTCCGCAAGAGCCAAAGAACTCGTTTTTGAATGTTCTTTTGCAATGAAACCCGCCGCAAACTCGGTGTATGACCCCAATCAAACCAGCACTACCTGCTTGATTTATGTAAAAAAGGTCGGCAGTCAGTTCTTGATTGATGAATTTGCAAGCGGTTTCTAAATTCTCAACGCATACTCTGAAACTTACAATATCACTCATAAGCAGACACCAATGCCAATCGCATTGGCGTCTGCTTATATTTGCGTTCACATATGTTTTTAGCTATTGATTATTAAGTATGTATTATTTATTCGCCATATCCTTAGCTGATTATCAGATACATCCACCAAATCCTGCTTTAATTACTAACCTTTGCATCTTTCTGCACCAGACATACCAAACTCTGCAAATCTATTGAAAATTTTACTTCAAATGTTATAATGCAAACATCAAAAACAATTCTTTAATACACATTTTATCATATGGAAGTGGTTCCCATGGTTTAACAAAAATCTGCATAGATTGCTACACCGAGCAACAATCAAAAGTAAATTGCAATCATGCAGATAAACACCGCATTGTTAATGTACCAAATACTATTCTACAATAAAAGCATGAATGATTGTCGCACCCATACGATGGCAATCATCGAGAGTACACCAGAATATGGAGGGATTATTAACACTATGAGCAAATTTAAGAAGATGATGAGCACAACGCTCGCAGGCTGTATGGCCGCATCCGCTCTTATGATGAGCGCAGGCGCAGTAAATTCGCAGGATGTTCCGTCCTCAGCACTCGCAAATTCTCAGTCGATTTCGGCATTTGCCGGTGATAATGTTACTGTCAATGTCGTTCATGTCAAGGCTGATGGCAGCACTACGCAGACTCCCGTAGAAGTAGCAATTCCCGAAGATACGACCAACGATGAGCAGGGTTCTATCATTGTAAATGCAGCTGTACAGGCGTCTGATTCTACTGGTATTATGCTTCAGGCTGCGCGCTCTGCACCGAATGGCCGTCGTCTTGGCGATTCGCGTACCGCAACAGTATATACAAACGTTGATGGCAACCAGGGAGTCACATTAGCCGATGGCTTGGCCGGAAATGTTGACTACAGTGGTTTGGCAGTATATATGCATAATATTGATCGTTCTATCACTAAGATGAACGTCAGCGTTTGGACTTCTGCAATGGGTCAGAGCAACTGCTATCAGCTGAGACGCGTTGTTAATACGAAAAGTGAATGCACTGTACTCTTTTATGATGATATTCAGTATGGTGCAGATAATTTTATCATTAGCCCCGGCGATAACATCACAGCTTTTGGCAGCGCGGTGTCGGGTTCTGGTGAGGTAACTACCGAACTGTACGGCATCTACTAAGCGCCCTATCAACGAAGTACAATGAAAGTAACCGTTGTGCTTCGTTGTAATATTATACGCAATATTATAGTAACCAGAGAAAGGGTGTATCGTATGAAGCTGAAACGCATATTAGGAAGTATTGTTTGTGTTTTCTCTCTAATGGCTGCAAGTATTGGCGCGCAAGCCGCAAATATTCCGGCACACACTACAGCTCAAATTGCTGAACAGGCAGCTACACAGACTACAACACAGCCCCGCACCGCCGTAAAAATCAATCCGCAGAGCGCGGACATTTATGCAGAGGGCATTCCGGCCACCTTCCCGAGCGAGGACGGCAAGACGGTTTACACGGCGCTGAGCTACAACGGCTCGACCTACATGCCGCTGCGCACGGTTGGCCGCTGGATGGGCAAAAATATCTCGTGGGACAGTGCATCGCGCACGGTGTTCCTGTCCGGCACTACGGAAAAGTCGTATCCGTGTGCGGATGACGATGCGTACCACAAGGAAGGCGTGAAATATGTCGGTGCGACCGGTCATGCTACGCTCGATAAGGGCGTAAAGGTCCTCGTGGACGGCAAACAGCAGACCTTCAAAAACCAGAAGGGCGTGACCATTTATCCGCTGTTTTACCAGAATTCCATCTATCTGCCGCTGCGCAACATCGGTGAGCTGACCGGCATGGACGTAACGTGGTACAGTGCCAAGGCGGAGAATGACGTGAACGCCATCTTCCTGCGCATGCCGCTGAGTGACAGCAAGCGTGCCGAAATGGAAACCTACGCGACAAATCTCATGAAGCAGCTGCTTGATATGCGGACGGATACGCAGAAGATCAAGAATTGTGCGTCTGCGGTGAAAAACGGCGGCTATACCGACTATGTAGTTACCGATAAGGCAACCGCCATGGCGGCGCTGGACTCCATCAAGCGCAAAGCGCAGACCATCCGCAGCGGCATGACCGAGCAGGAGAATCCGATCCGCTACTACAACAGCAGCCTGATGAACGAACTGGATTTCCTCATCGATAACGCGGACGCCGTGATGGACCGCGTGAAGAACGGGCGGGTCGTGCTCGGCAGCAGCAATCCGGATACGAGCGTGGTCGATCAGACCGCTGTCATGTTCGGCGCTGATAATACTATGCTGGACTGCGAACGCATGGTTCGTATGCTGCGGCAGAACATGGATAGACTTTTTTAATGCAAACCAAGACCATAAAAAGCTGAGGATTACCTCAGCTTTTTATTTATCCGACAATTTCCCAATTCCCATCTACCAGTTTCAGCACAAGCTCAAACTGCGAAATTTGCGTCATTTTCATAACATTATCCAGTATTCTACTGTCACAGTTACCATTACAGTATCGCTATGCCTGTTCAACACTATGCTTTTAAGCTGGCTGACCATATATGTAAGCATGGAATCATTGCTAACATAGTAAGATAGTCCTTTAGGTTGCCGTCGGCTATAATATGAAAAAGATAATCAAGAAATCCATAACACGCAACGAATAATAATCGATATACCGTAGCGATTATTTTAAAAATGTAAAACAACAGACAACAGCTCTCCAAAACGCCATTCGTCATCTGTGCATTTTACTGCAAAAATCATACTGAACTCTGCACTTTCAGTACAAATTCCACTTTTAATGGTATAATACAAATATGAAATAAACAATTTACATACTCGATTATCTTTCACAATAACTGTAAAGCATTTTATAGTCTTACCAGCTATATTTGAGTTAAATTATAATGGCTATTGCAGGAGAAAAGTAATGAAAAAGAACCTTTCCATTTCATGCATTCTATTAGCTGTAGTAACTATGTTCGGTCTTTATTGTTATCGAGAGCGTGAAAATAAAAATTTAGTTGCTTCCATTGAACCATACACCGAAACCGCAGTAATCTTATCAGATTATATTGATTTTGAAAAAAGCATTTATATCGGTCACAAATCCGACCATGAGATATTATATAAAAATTACGCTGATAACTATATCAGGTCGGTTGACTTAAATACCCAAGAGCAACAGGAACTTATTAAATTGGACACGCAAACAAACGGCACCATGACAACCTTTGATTATAAGGATAATTGGTTTGTCTGGTCCGAGAGCCAAGACGCCGAACTGCGTGTAGGAAGTTCTATTGGTGAAAATTGGGCTGTATACGCGGCTGACCTGCGTACAGGAGAAATCATATTCGTAGACGGCGAAAACGATTTCTTCCCTAAAACACGGAATTTTGACCCGCACCCGTGGTCGCTTTCGGTAAATGGCAGCTTTGTTGTTTACGCCAGCTATACAGCTAATGAAGATGGTATTTACCCTGCAATAAAAATTTATGATTTGAACAATCATAAATTGGAAATTGCAGATACAGCAGATTCCATGCAAACCACTTTTGGTTCACCGTCTGTGAATGACAAAAATGTTGTTTATCTAAAATATGATTCTAATGGCAGTTCCCTTTGGACATATGACATAGAAAAACATAAACGTATGTGTATCGAGCCGCCCGAACCGTTGCAGGAAATATGCATCACAAACTCTTTTATCGTAGGCGTTTCGGAGTGGCAGCCGCAAAAATCAGAATCGTTATACTGTTATGACTTCGCTCATAAGAAATGGTCAAAACAGATAGACGCCACCACGAAATTATATCCAAACAATATTGACAGCACCTTAGAATTTGCTGAACTGCAATCTTCAAACGATTTTATAACATGGCGTCCGATTACTGGAAATGCACTTTATGTGTGGGATATAACAACCAATAAAGTATTGGATTTGTCCGAAAATGTTTCTGGGTTAATTGATTATGTATTATATCCTTTTGATGAAGATTATCTGGTTTGGTGTGAAACAAATACACAAACGCAAGAAACTAAGTATCCATGTATAAAAATATCAAGTGAATCATAAAATTTTTGCGCTCGCCACCGCGAGAATAGAAGGCTCGTCTCAGAATCGAAACATTCTGCGACGAGCCTTTTTCCTCTTCGGTATTCGATTTTCACACTTCGTTACTTGCTACTTTTCCCCGTACAAACGCATACATCACCCGACGATTTTCCAATTCCCATCCACCAGTTTCAGCGCAAGCTCAAACTGCGAAATCTGCGTCATTTGTGTAACGCTGTCCAGATATTCCACCGCCACAGTTGCCGTTACGGTATCGCCGTCCTTGTTCAGCACCGTGCTTTTAAGTTGATTGAACGCATAGTCCACGCACTTTACCGACGGCATGGAACCACTGCTGACATAGTAAGACAGCTCTTTTTCCGTAGCCGTCGGATACAGCGTGAAAAAAGTGGTCAGGAAATCCGTAATATCCTCGCTCTCGGCCGCAGAAACCGTTCCGTCGGGTTCTGCGGCTTTTGGCGTATATGCAGATTTTGCAGGCTTTCCGGTGATCGTCGGTGCTTGCGTGATAACCATATCGCCGTTATCGTCCTTGTGGACCATCGTTTTATAAACGCTGAATACGGTGTCCTTTTTCTTGCCGTCCGAAATGGTTTGCGCTACCGTGAACACGACCGCAAAATCGTTTTCGCCTCTCTGCGCCACAGACCAAATCTGAACGTCCTGCACGGACGAGGAAACCGCAACGTCACTTTTCACGGTGTCAGCCGTTAAACGCTGCAGGTCCTCGGTCAGATAACCGGTCAGCGCATCGGTACGCTGTGCAACGGAATCCTTGTTGTTGCTCCATGAATAGTACGTTTTCGCAAAGTTCCGCACAAACGCTTCTACGCCGCTGGTATCCTCCACACGGCGCTCAACAATCTCCTTTTCGTGAACAGTATGGGTGTCAATCGCTGTAAAGTTCTTGTACAATGCAAACGCAAATCCACAGACGAACAGCAGCCACAGTGCAATCACAGCAGGCTTGCGGCTGTTCACCGTGTAAACGCGCAGTTTCTTTTGTTTCTGCTGCTTTTCTGTCTTTTTCTGAAACATAATTCGTTCTCCTTTGTCTTATTTTTGTGCAACCACAGCGCCGCCCCAGCCCCAGCCGCCGAAGCCATAGTAGGCCGTCCAGCCCTCTACGGTATCAATGACAGTACCGCCGATGTTGGAAATAATCTGGCCGTTGCCAATGTAAATGCCGACGTGACCCGCATTTCGTCCGCAGGTGTCGTTCGTTCGGGACTGGTATACCGCCGGGTCATTGTAAACCATCGCACCGAGCGGAATATTCTTGCTGGACTTTCCGACCGTATACAGCGCACGATTTTTGCCCGCACAACAATGCCGGTCGATGGATACACCCGCTTTGCGGTAAACTTCTTCCGCCCATGCTTCACAATATCCGCCAGCAGCCGAAATACCGTACTTTTCTGAATTTCGTGCCACCTCGACAATGCGATTCTGTGCGTCCGTTCCGAGTGCGTCACCGCCGGTCTGCGTCAGATATTGCTTTACCAACTTGACATAGAACATATTGCCGTAGTTATACCGCCAGCCGCCGTTGATCGGCGTGGAAATCTCATTTTTATAGGTGACTTTCACGCCGCCGGAGTGCTGACGAGAAAACTCCTGTGCCAGTTCAAAGGTGTACCGCTTGCCGTTTTTCGCAACGAAGTCCAGAAAGCCACTGCCGTAATTGTACGCTTGAATTACAGCGTCCATATCACAGCCGAGTTTGTCCGCCTTTGTCACCAATTCGGCGAAATACTTGCATCCCTGCTTGATACTGTCCTCTGTGCCGAGCGTATTCATCGGCAGTCCGGCAGATTCAGACGACTGCATAACGTCCTCCAGCTTGCCCTCGCTTTCCACCTGAATAATAGCAAGCAGGACATAGACATAATCGCTGATACCGTTCTGCCGTGCGTACTTCTCAACCATGGGTTGATGCGCGAGCACTTCTGCTGAGAGATTCACACCGATATACAGTCCCGAATTACTTCCGCCGCCCTCATCATCCGAAGCAATAATCAGAAACATCGACAGAAGTAAAGCAATCAGCAGTCCGAAGCCCAGGGCACCTGCCATTGCCGCCTTTTTCATCACTTGCGCTCACCTCGGCTCTCCGAACGCCGCTGTTTGCGCGTGATTTCTCCGGTTTTCCGCTGTTTGAACTCCACACCAAAGGTTTCTTCGTCCAGTCCTTTTGGCATTGTATATCGTGTTTTCGGCTTGTCCGGCACCATCGGACGTTCTGCCGGACGGTCCGGCTTGCGGTCTGCAACCGTAGTCTGCGGCTTATCCTTGACCGTCGGACGATCTTCCCGCTGTCTGGGTGTCGGTTCAATCCGTTCCGACCGAGGTCGATTCTGCGGTGCAGACGGCTTTTCCGGTTCGGTTTTCTGCTGTTTGGGGACAGTTGGGCGCTCCTTTGGTGCAACACGAGTGCTTTCCGTTCTGGGCTTTTCCGTATTACCCTCATTGCGTTCTCTTTTTCGCTGAGATAACTGTTCCCGGCAGCTTGCCGTGGTAGTCCTGCGAGATTCCATCTGTGCAGCACGCGCTTCTCGACGTTTCTGCATGGTTTCCCGCACACTTTCCCGTGCAGATTCCACATTGCTGCGGACAGCATATTCCGCATTAGTCGGTGCGTCCTTGACCTTTTGCACGGTTTCTACCGCCTTATCCCGCACGCGAGATGGCGTATCCGCAATCTTGCCTGCCGTTTCGCCTACTCTCTGACCAAGATTCTTCTTCTTCGGCTGAACGGTTTCACGGCTTGCCGAAGTTGAAGCTGTTCTCTGTGTACTCTGCATAGCACGGCGCTGCGCAGAGCGCTTTCCTACTCCAACACCTGCCGCAAACGGCAGTGCCTTTCTCACAGCACGAGAAATCGTCCGGCGCGGCCGGTTTGTCATGGCTCGACCGACACGACCCTTGCCCTCATCACGCAGACCGATCATGCCGAGCAGCTTGTCGCGCTTCATGTACACGCCCGCGAACACAATTACCTGCAGCAATACGACCACCACGAACGGTTTTCCGTTGGCAATCGTGTACGCTAGCGAGGATAGCACCAGAACGAACGTGGTCAGCAGCGTTGTTCCCACTCTCAGCATAATTGTGTTAAACAGCGAAATCACTGCTCGTCTGCTTGTCCCAGAAAACGCCGGAATCATGCTGATCAGCAGGCTCACCGGCAGGAACATCGCGCTGATGATAAACAAAATCTGCGATAGAAGCATACTGCCTGTGAGCATAATCGCAAACGCCGACACTATCAGATTGAAAATCAGGAAGAACACGGATAGGCCGAACCGGCTTGTCACCTCGGTTACGGTCAGATTGCCATTATCGTAATCTTCCAGTTCCGATTTCACGACTTCTTCCCTGTCTTTGCCGCGATTCTCGTCCGGCGAAGTGCCGAGCAGGCTGTTTACCCGTTCTTCTCCGATATTCTCCACATTCGAATCGCCAAACTGCATGATAAGCCACGGCTGCTTGACTTGGATACCGAACAAACAGTCCCGAATCGCAGAAACGCCCGTGTTCTCGCCTGCCGTGTCCGGCGCAAGAATTTTCGCGCTCACATCGACAATACCGTTGCTGATGTCGCTCGAAAACTCGTTTACACCGGTAATTGCAGATGGTGCGTAGGCAATCAGCCCAACCGACACCACAAACACAACGGCGAAATTCAGCGCCGCATGAAACGCTTTTGTCGTTTCTCGTTTGACCAGTCCAACATAGGTGCAGTACACGCCAACCAGTAGCGTGACAATCGCCATCATACCGGGAAACAGGCCCGTGCTGTCAAATCCGCTGGCCGATACACCCGCGATCAACTGAATGTTTTTGCCGATCTCACTGGCGGCACTGCTGATGAAGTCGAGGTCATATGCCTGCTGAATCAGATAACCAACTGCATTTGAAATGTACAAATTCAGCGTCCACAGGAAATTCGTGAACAGGTAAATTGCGTACTGCGCCGTTTTGCCGATACCGTCCAGCCAGTTCCATGGCAGCCAATCCCACGAGGAATCAACGTAAAAATCAAGCTGGTAGTTATCAATGGGATACCTGCTGAACTCGTGCGCCGTATCAATGGTTTCGTCCAGCAGTCCGGCGGCGTGCGCCTGCACGGTGAACAAATTGAGAAAAAGAAAAGCCATCACAACCGCGATAAAGGCTGTAATGGCTAATTTCTGAACTTTTAAGGCATTTGTCACACGTTACACCTCGTTCCCTGTAACCGGCGGGCGCGTATCGAACGCATGGAACAGATAATCGAACATGACATGGAACTTGATAACGCCGATGCGACCGTAAAGGTCTTGGAAAAGGCACTGACCGTTTTCCAGATTGCGAAGCCGCTTCTGATTGTTTTCGTCCTCGGAATCCAGGCCAAAAAATTCAAGCGTTTTCTTGATCTCGTTAATATCCGTAGAGCGGAACGCAAACTTCATGCCGATATTGTTCTTGATATTCTCGTCTGCCACATCACCGGCGTTCTGGGTGACAAAGTAAACGGCAGCGTTCATCGAACGACCGGCGCGAACCAGCTTGTTTGCCAGCGTTTTGCCCTGTGCCACATTGAGGAACGCCCATGCTTCATCAAGACCGACCATCTTGAAGATACTTCTGTCCGAATGGATAAAGTCCAGCGCAAAGGTGGAAATGACGATCAGCATGGAGATAGACAGCATTTCAATGGTGGTGTAGTCCGCAGGCGCGGTATCCTTATCCGGCAGAACCAGATCGGCAACTTGAATGATATTCAGCTGCTTTTCAAGGCTGATCGTCTGCTGCACCTTGCCATTTGAGAACAGCAGGTGAGCAAAGTCATAGTCCGTGAACGATTCGATATGCTCGGCAATCGCAAGCGCGGTTTCCGAGCCATCGTCCCGCAGCGCATCAATGACGCGGAGCAGACCGCGCGTTTCGCTGTTTGTGACCGCACGCACCGCCCGTCGCAGGACAGGAAACAGCTTGCCGTCACGCGAGGAAATGCCCGTAAGGAAAGTCAGCACATCAAGCGCAAGGCTTTCTGCATCCTTAGTTTTCCGCATGATGATATATGGGTCAAGCATCCCCTTGTTTTCCTCGTCCGAGGTCAGATTTACAATATTGATCTCGTCTGCAATCTCCGGCAACCTCTCTTTCCAACGGCCGCGCTCGGATTTCGGGTCAAGGATAAGAGCCTGTGCGCCGTTCAGAACAGCGTAGTAAGTAAGCAGGTTGAACGACAGCGATTTACCGCCGCCCAGAGAGCCGAGAAATGCACCGGACAGCGCATTGGTGACAGAGCCTTTAACGCCTTGTGCCGCTTTGGCAGGCTGAACATAGACATTCTGGTCGGTATCGACATTGTAGCCGAGATAGATACCGTCACGCTCACCGAGCATTTGCGTTGCGCCGAATCCCAAACCGGCGAGAAAATCACTGGTGACATACTGCATATAGTCATTCATGTACCGCTTACTTGCCGGAATAAATTCGCTGTGCAGTCCCATCATATCACCGATCGGCCGAACCAGCTTGATACTTGCGTCATCGTAGAAATCGCGCACTTGGTTACAGCGGCGTTTGAGTTCTTCCACGTCCGGCGCGGTAACGCGCACAACATAGGACAGCTTGTACATGGATTCTTTGCTCTGGTCAAGAACACTTTCGAGTTCATCTACGCTGTCCAGCGCTTCTGCCACCTGATTGGTGGTTTCCGAGTTATTTTCCCACGCATGATTATCGAGGTCTTTCAGCTCTTTTTTCTTGTTGCGAACCGTATGTAATGCAGCTTTATTCGTGATAATCTCTACATTCATTGAGGTATCAATCGCAAAGTCAAACTGCTGTTCCTGATAGTAGAAAATCTCACTGGATGGGAAATCCAGTTCACCGACCACATCCGAAATCGTAAAGTACGCAACGTAGCTTTCCGAATTCTCGGACTTCATGTGTAAATACCGCTGTTTTTCCTCAATCAGACAACGGGCAGGCTTGATAAGATCATACTTTTTAACCAGTGTATCACGCTTGCGTTTTTTAAGTGGCAGCGTAAACGCAAAATCTTCATAGGCCGTGCCGGTCCTGCCGTAGATATGCTCCAGCAGATAGCCGAAGTCATTCTTATTTAGCCGACGCACCTTAAAACGACGCGACAGCTTATTTTCCATCAACTTTTCCATGCGGGAATAACGGCGGATTTCGTCGTTTGGCATACTCACGAAATCACCCATGAAAGAACTGCTGATAGCGTTTGCCGCATCGAACAGCACATTCTTGACCTGTTTTCCCACATCTTTCACGGACAACTCCTTATCCGTCACAACCAGCTTAAAGCCGAGGAAAAAGCGGTAATCGACCTGTGTATCACCGAGAGAAGCAATCAGATTTTCCGTCTGCTCGTCAATCTCGGCGCAAGCGATCTCTTTCAGTCGTCCGGTCACGCTTTTCTTGGAACGCTCCTGTGCGGCGCGGATACTGCTTTCTGTGCTAATCTGCAAAGCGTGAATCTTGCCATCACGGTTCTGCGCGATAAGCTGCCGGAAAGCGTCATGCACCGCGTCTTTCTGTTCCAGCGAGAGGAACGAGTAGTTGAACGGAATCAGTTCGTAATATGCAAAACACTCGCCCTCAATGTTCCAAACAAGGTTATTTTCAATATATTTAATCGGATACGGCACGGATAATCTCACTCCTCACTACGGTAATATCCGCGTTCTCGCGGTGCTTTTTCAGCCGGACAGACTTTCCGGCAAAGGTGACTTTCGGACGCAGCGCATAGGCGATTACCGAGCACACGAAACTGTACGGTTTCTTGCCGTCAAAGGTCTTTTTGCTCATAAACCACGTCACACCGAACGGAATACCGCACAAAATCAGCGGGTTATGAATAAGCACCAGCGGCGGCACTTTACGGAACATGAACACCAGCACACCGCTTACCGCCAGCCAGAGCAGCTGGGTCACGGTGACAGGTGTCGGCAGTTTTGCGTCACCGAACGAGTATATTACCTGTTCTACTTTCCATACACTGCTGTAACTTCTTAGTTTTTTCAAATTGCAGCTCCTTTTCACTTTTCTACATTATATAAAGGGTATAGGGGGAGAGGAACGAGTTCCTGCCGCAGGCGTCTTTCCTCTCCCCCTACACGGTTGATGTATAACTCCTTGTCGGCAGTTACACACAGCCGTGCTTCACCCCCTCACCATTCTCGCAGCGGCCCTCCTTTTATAGAACGGGATTCTGATTTTTGGCAAAGTGCTTATACACATTTTCCACACTGCCATACTCTTTGAGCAGTGCACCCGTATTGTTCTGCACGGATTCCGGCAGATATTCTACAAGCTGACACAGACAGTTCAGTTCTTCGATCATCATATCTTCATCAATCTCGAACGGCAGCTCGTAATCACGGATAACGTAGTCCGGCTCCTGGTCGGTCACGCCAATACGTTCTTCCAGCTCGTCATAGTCGATGGGCGGCGTAAACCACGCACCGACCAGCTCAATTTCGCGGCTCTTATGCCGCTTTTCGATGTAAACTCGCATTTCTAATATCATTTTCACCTCACCAGTTCAAACACGCCGTCTTTGGTTTCCACAAAGTCGCCCTCCATCGAGAGATCGCGTCCGTACTGCACGCTGTCGAAATACCGGCGCAGTGTTTCATCCGAAATCAGGCCCTCGTCCAACATCTGCTCTGCCACATCGGCCGTTGTATCACAACCGCTCCACAGGATAATATCGTCCGCGTGTTCGCAGAAGTCCTCGACACCGCTGTAATAACTGAGCAGCGAACCCATGTTATCCCGAATGTAGTCCGGCAGGTCCTCCACCATTTCGCACAGGCGGTTGACCTCCTCGATAGGCGTATACTCGCCGATCTCGAACGGCAGTTCAAAATCGTGGATGGCGTACTCCTCATACTGGTCGTTCAGCCCGATACGCTCTCTCACTTCGTCCATGTCGATAGGCGGTTCAAACCACGCGCCGACAAGTTCGCCTTCGTTGTATTTGCCGAGATTGGCAATATAAACGCGCATTTCTTCCATGTTTTCACCTCCATCTCATAAGAAAAGGCTGACTTTTCAGCCAGCCTTACGCACCAAGAATCTGATTGAACAGATTCAGCAGAACATCTTTAACGCCTGCCGCGTTGAACACCAGACCAACCGACAGCATGGCCACCACGAGAAAACCAATCAGCTTCGTAAACTCACGCTTGAAGCCGAGATACAGGCCGATCACCACGATAGCAACCAGCACCAGCGGCTGGGCGTTCGACAGCAGCCAGTTATACAGATTTACGCCAAAATTCATTAGTTATCCTCCATCTGAATCATTTCATTAACCGTTCTCATCTTCTGCTGAATGATTTTACGGTGCTTGTCCCGCAGTTCTGTGTTGTCCAGAATATCCTTGACATGGGACGTTCCACACTTTTCATCAATCAGCATGAGCATTTTCGCCGTCGGTGCCACCTGATGCGAAAACCAGTTCAGCGTCCGTTCCAGCGTGTACGGCTCGGGTGCAGTTGTCAGTTTGAGCGTATTGCGGTGCTTGCCGATAAAGGTTTCCCACATCGGGTTCAGCGGCCATTCCTCACGCGGTTTTCCGCTCTCCTTATCCACAAAACGCACATAGCGGTTGATAATGCCGAACGCTGTCTGTTCCGGATTCTCGTTCGACACAAGATCATACACGGCGTTGTCCGCCCGCTCATTTTTCAGCCGGATTTCAAAGCGGTTCTGAATGTCCGCCTGTTCGAGCGGCGTACCGTTTTTCACAAGCTGCTCATACGCTTTCTCGTAAAGGCAAAAGTACAAATCGGACTGCATCGAGCCGATGTACAGCGTTGCGCCCATGTGGGCGCTGTCCTGCTCCTGCCGACTGACCAGCCCGCCCGAGCGAAACGCCCGAAAACTGCGGAACACCGAAACGCATTCCTCCTTGCGGCATTTGCTGATAAGCAGCGGAATATCCAGCATACCCACCAAGTCATTCACCGCGAGGTCTACCCGTTTGAACACCGCCTTTTCTTTCATACACTTACGGAAAAATTCGTACCAAGTCCGCTTTTGTCCGTCCAGATACGCTTCAAACTGCCGACAGCCTTTGCCGCGCAGTTCAAGCAACACGCCCATTTCTTCCAACGGCGAGGTCAGCACCATCACGTCACCAATCCGGTAAGTGCTCGTGTAGCCGTACATTCCACGCGGCTCCTGCACCAGATATTTCATTTTCAGCCGAAGTACATCTTCAATGATGTGCTTCACATCCATTGTTGGAAAGCGGATACGCACATAGTCGAACAGCAGTGTCAGCGGCTCAGGGTGCAGCCGAATGAGCGCGTCTTTCAGCCGCCTGCGTACCTTTTGCGGCACGGATTGGTTTTCCTGCTCCAACCGGCGGTAATATTCCGGTGTCAGTCCGGCTTCCAGAGCCAGTTCCTGTTCGGATACGCCAATTTGCATCCGTTTTGCCCGAAAGTCCGTTATCCAAGTCCTGTTTTGCAATTTTACCTCCGTTTCTGATTGATTTTGTTCAAAGTTTTGCGTAGTTCGCCTATCTTGTCCGATTTGTACCCCCCTGTTAGAGAAAGGGGGTTCCGACGTTCGGGCGCGGCTGCGCCGCGCCCAACGCACCGTTCCGTGCCGTCGGCTTTCGCGCTGCACGCCGCCGCACAGACGGCGCGAGGGCATAGAAAAACGCGCAGAGTTCTTTTCTCTGCGCGTTTTGCGTGTACATATTTAATTTCAAAAAAGCAGCGCCATATAATCCTGACGCCCATCAAGTACACGGGTAACTTCTACATATTCGTTGCCCACAACACGATAGAACACAATCTGCTTTGCTACTACTAAAAACCGAATGTCCGTATC
Source organism: Butyricicoccus sp. AM32-19 (assembly GCF_003480365.1). Classification (NCBI taxonomy): domain Bacteria; kingdom Bacillati; phylum Bacillota; class Clostridia; order Eubacteriales; family Butyricicoccaceae; genus Butyricicoccus; species Butyricicoccus sp. AM32-19. Next base: position 53,476 of record NZ_QUIX01000009.1, read on the forward strand.
TACCGCATAGCGACTGCACAATTCTGTGCCCATAAACGGATTATCCTCTAACAGCATAATCGCGTCATACACCCGACGAGTTAATTTTGCTGCTGCTGACGGATTGTTAAGCTGCTCCCTAATATATCGTTCCGTTGCCCGCATATCTTCAACAGCAGTTTTCTTAAATTTAATTCTCATTCAGCAATACCCAACATAGCCCGGGCCTGCTCGGCAGAATAGCTTTCGGTGCAATCATCGCCCTTTTTCAGTTCTTTCACCAACCGTGCCAGAGCCTTTGCCTTAACAATTTCCGCATTATCTCCTGTCACTGCAAAGGGGAAACCGCCTGCATTTAATGACTGCTGAAAAAACACATTGATTGCGTCCGTGAGTGTCAACCCCGTTTTTGCATAAATCTGCTCCAATTCTTCACGAATTTCAGGATTCATGCGAATACGGAACATATCTGTTTTTGCAGAAGAAATAACATTATCCATCTTGCAGACCTCCTTTTCAAATTTAGTATAACACATCGTATTCTATGCGTCAATTATGTAGCTACATTGTTGCTACATAATTATTTTGCACACCTCCCAATCTCCTGCAAAAAGTCGTACCCTTTCGGCACGATCGGAGTATAAAACTCCGTAATCACCCCCTTTCCGGTATCGGCATAACCTCTTCCCTTGATATTCTTGAAAAAGAACTCCTTTTTCGTTTCTCCAAACATCATACTGTATCCAAGTTCGGACATTCTACCAAGCGCGACACGGAAATTAAACTGGTCGCGGATACCGTCACCGAGATATTTAGCATCCGGGCGCTGACAGGCGAGAATCAGGAAGAATCCCGCCTGCCGTCCCAGCATGACAATCTGCCGCAGCTTGTTGAGCACATCTTCGCGCTCCCTGCTGGTCAGCATTTCCATAAACGCAACGTACTCGTCAAACACGAGAAAATGCGGTGAAAGTCCGAGATATGCATAGTTTTCGCCGGTTTTGTAATTTTCCATGCGCTTCATATCCGCACTGCGTTCGTGCATAGCCGTGCAGAACTCGGTGATACACTGCACGATCTCCTCTTTGCGGCTGCATACGTTCGGCAGGACACTGGATAAGTCCGCTAAATCTGCGTTTTTCGGGTCAAGAATGTACAAAACCGCATTAGTTTCTAACAATGCCCGAATCAACGTCAGGATAAAGTACGTTTTGCCGCCGCCTGTACCGCCCGCGATCAGCATATGCGGCAGACTGTCAAACTCCCAATAGGTGTTCTGCATAAGCCGCATTTTGCCGTGCTCCACGCACACCTCAGAGATGGGGATACGGTTTGCGATCATGTCATACAGCAGCGTGTACTCCACAAATCCGTCCAGCAGTTCCCTGCTGACAAGCTCACAATACAAACCGCTTTCCAGCTTGTTTTCCAAGTGCAGCAGCGGTTCTTGAAACTTTCCGAGCGTAATCTCCGCCGTGATATGCAAAAGCCCGTTTTCCATGCGGTAATACATTCGCAGAAAACGGGCAATCTTCGGTTTTGAACTTGCAGGCAGGTCCTTAAAAAATCCCTCCGACTGTTTGGTGTCGCTCTGCTCATACCACTGGTTTTCCAGTACCATGCGCGCCAGCTTTTGCCGATGGCGCATTTCATTCAGCTTGTCCGGAAACCGGCGGTACAGCAGCCACGCCGTCACGGTACACACTTTTACACCCATGGCCGCGCTGAACAGCAGGTAAGCCACGGACGGACTGCGCCAGTCTGTGCGGATATTCAGCAGTACAAATGCCACGGCAAACACCGCGAACAGCAGGAAAAACACCGTTCGGAACACCAAATCTTTATCGTTCGGACGAATCCGCCTGCCGCGCTTTCTCCACAGCCTGTGCATTACGATTTCTTATCCGCCGGAACATCCTTGTGCGGCTGGCTGTTCTGTGCGGGCGTTTTGAGCACCAGATCGTCCGCCTTGATGTACCAGTCCACCTCGGCGCTGTTGCCGAACGTCACATGGGCGATTGCACCGAACATCGGATTGACCAGTTTCACTTCCGCGTTGTACGCAAAATCGCGCACCGGAACGCTCGCCGGAACACTGACCTGAATCATACGGCCCTGCTTGTCGCTTTTCAGATCGTAGGTGCGCTCCTTGACCACCTCGGACGGCGTGCCGTCTGCGTTCTCCTCGAACACCTCGCGGCGCATTGCCGAAAAACGCAGCGTGCCGAGCGTTGCTTCATTTTCACCAAAAAAACCATTGCTGAATCTCATAAATCGTACCGTCCTTTCTCGTTTACGCCTTTTCCATATCTTCCGCGTGCAGAATGTAGTCCACGAACGCGCGGCCGTTGATAACGTAGCCCTCAGCCGTCACGGACGGGTTCTTGAGCTTGACCGGCTCCATATACGCGAACTGCTTCTGACCTGCTGCGCCGTCGATCACGACCTCAATATCATCCGCACGCTGCACATCGCTGAACAGCTTGTAGCGGCGGTACAGCACCTTGGTCTGGGTGCCGTTGCGACGGGTGTCGCCGCGCTTTACCTCGGCCGGACCGCCAAATTCCAGATTGCCGAGCGACTTCGCCATGTTCGGAATCACAAATTTCAATTCCATAAAAAGACCTCCAAATTCTAATTCATTACTTCCGCGATACCCGCCATCACATATTCTGCGCACGGCAGGGCAATCGAGTTGCCAAGTGCGCGATAACGGGCATGATCGCTGATTTCTTCATTCTTGCAGCCGTACTTTGTCCAGTTTTCAGGCAGACCCATCAACCGCTCACATTCCAGCGGTGTCAGCACGCGCAGGAATCCGTCCCGTTCCTCACTCTCGTACCAAAACGAAAACGGCGCCGTTACACTCGCAAGCAGAGTTGGGAACGGTTCTCCTCCTCGTCCGAAGCTGGCACAGAACCCTTTCTGATCTCCGACCTGTGCCATAGTTCGCATACGCCGGAGGGAAAACGGTCTGACGATGGGTACCTGCCGCCCTGTTTGAGCAGCAGGCACTCCACCTCTTTGGGTGGCGGACAACCCGCCCGGACCGCTAATCGTAGAAAACGGGAGCACAGTCCGGGGCTTAAATAATACTTCTCCGGCACGCTGGCCTGCAAAATCCGCCACGACGAACACGCGCTTGCGCCGCTGTGCGAGGGCGGGTTCTCCCCAATACTGGGCGTCCAGCAGTCGCCAAGCGGTATCAGCGCGTCCCCCTCGCACCATTCCGGCGTGCGCCCATCCACGAGGAGGCACTGAAACCTCGGCACCTGTGAACGCACTGAGCATGGCTGCAAAATCCAGCCTGTCATTTGAAGAAAACGCTCCCGCAACGTTTTCCCAAATACAGAAAGCTGGATACCGACCATTGGTTGCATATCTCATCTCCTCGATAATTCGCATGGCCTGATAAAACAGGCTGGATTTCTTGCCCGCAAAACCATTTCTCGTGCCAATCTGCGACAAGTCCTGACAGGGCGAGCCGAACGTAATCACATCGACCGGCGGTATCTCTGCGCCGCTGATCTTTGTAATGTCACCCAGGTGCAGCATATCCGGGAAATGCCGTTTGGTGATGGAGATCGGGCGTGCTTCGATCTCACTCGCCCATACGGGTTCAATGCCGCAGTGTACCGCCGCCAATGGAAATACGCCGATTCCATCGAACAGACTGCCGAGTTTAAGTGCGGTCACGCGCATACCTCGTGCGGCCCATCATGCCGTGGATACGGCAGTTGCCGGTGCGGATTTTCTTGCCGCGTACACGGGCAAGGCAGTCGCAGTGCTCGTCCGGGTCTAAGTGTGCCCCGCAGTGCGGACAGATGTTGTAGTACATGAGTATCCCTCCTGCTATTACATGAATTGTCATACTATCTGTACGCTGAACGGCGGCGGTCTGGCAAACAAACAATAGATTTTATATTGAGTAAGCATGATCTTCTCCTTTTTCGGGTAATGAAAAAGCCGTCCTTCTTTGAGAACGGCTTTCGCTTTACCAGTTTTTGACGTAATATGGTTTGTATTTTAGGAAACAGCTTGTCCTGCTTTATTTTTGTCATTTTACGGTAATTTTGTTGTTCTTGTCACACCGCAGCATGAAAAGGCTTGTACAAATTCCCCTCAAAAGTTGTTCTTATCCCATCGTACCAGAGCAAAAGGCCAGAACAACTTACGACAACCTTCTCCGCCTGATCGACGACCCGGATGTTCGCGAGCCGCTCAAATTCCTGCGGGAACGAGAAGTCGTGCATTTCCAGCGGTTCGGAGATGCGCTGCGCGTTGTGCAAGATAATCTGGATGCCAAGAATTACTACGCCTACAACCCGTCCATCGACATCCGGCCCAAAGAGAAATAACGCATTTGCAAGGAGATGGTCCCTGACCGTCTCCTTTTTTGTGCAAATACTGCATCAATCCGGGGCACTGTGCAAAACAAATTTGAACACTTTACCGTGTAAAGTGACTTTTCTTTTCCGTGCATTTCTGCTATAATGCTATTAAGTAGCGCATATTATATATTTGCCTGATCACTATCGGACAGGCCTTCGCATAAATTTCAGTAAGTAGGGGAACAAGCATGAAAGAACAGAAATTGGTCATCACCGGTATGGGCGCTGTTACGCCGATCGGTATTGGTGTGGACGCATACTGGTCCGCACTGGTGGAGGGACAATGCGGTGTAGGAAAAATTACCCGCTTTGATGCATCCGAGCTGCCCGTGCAGATCGCGGCAGAGCTGAAGGACTTCGATCCCGCTGCCTACATGCCGAAAACGCTGGCCCGCACGATGGACCCGTTCATGCAGTTTGCCTTTGTTGCGGCCGAGGAGGCTCTCAAGGACAGTGAGCTGTCCATCGAGAGCGAAAGCGACCGTATCGGCATCGTCATGGGCACTGCAATGGACGGCGTTACCACCGTTGCACAGACGCAAGCTGCGTTCGACGCAGGCAAGCGCGTCGGCCCTCGCTTTGTGCCGATGACCATCGGCAACATCGCTGCTGCCCAGATCTCGATTGCACACGGCATTCACGGCCCGAGTCTGACGCTCAACACGGCATGCTCGGCAGGCGGCGACGCCATCATGACCGCAGCGATGCTGCTCCGCTCCGGCGAGGCAGACGCGGTTCTGGCAGTCGGCGGCGAGAGCATTCTGTGCCCGATCGTGGTTTCCGGTCTGTCGCAGGCCAAGGCGCTTTCCCGCCGAAACGACGACCCCGAGCAGGCGTGCCGCCCGTTCGACATTGACCGCGACGGCTTCGTTATCGGTGAAGGCGGCGGCGCTCTCCTGATTGAGACCGAGGAGCATGCACTCGCCCGCGGCGCAAAAATCCACGCCGTACTCGCCGGTTACGCGAATACCTCGGATGCACACCACGTTACCGCGCCCTGCCCGGACGGCGAAGGCGCTTCCCGCTGCATGAAGCTGGCGCTCAAGAAGGCCGGCATGCAGCCGTCCGACATTGGCTATATCAACGCGCATGGCACATCCACGCCGCTCGGCGACAAGGCCGAAACGCTGGCAGTCAAGGCCGTGTTCGGCGGCCGCGAAAGCGCACCGCCGATGAGCTCCACCAAGTCCGCGACCGGCCACCTCATGGGCGCCGGCGGCCTGACCGAAGCCATCGCCTGCATCAAAGCCATCGAGGAAGGCGTTCTGCCGCCCACCCTGCACCTGGCAAAGCCCGATCCGGAATGCGATCTGGATTATGTGCCGAATACCGCGCGCAAGGCGGAAATCAACGCTGCAATGAGCAATTCGCTCGGCTTCGGCGGACAGAATTCCAGCCTGATTGTTGCCAAATACGAGAAATAATTCCTATCAAGAATACGCAGTTAGTGATTATGCATCCTTAAAATTGCGAATCTTTATCCTATTGCAAATAAAAGTAACAGGGACACCGGCACGCAGCCTGTGTCCCTGTAAGATTTTTCTTCTTGCAATTTCGTGATTATGTGGTATTATAATATTCGTTAAATGGTTTTTAACTCTATATACAACCATCCCCTGAGGTAATTATGAATTGCTAATACCCCATACAAATTATTAAGAGGTGATCCCTTGAGTCACGAATACACCTATGATATTTCCATGTTCCGCGACACATTTGAAACCCGTTTCACCTATCTGAACGGTTTTCTGCGCAATGTTTCGCGTTTCGGCAGCCGACCGGCACTCTTTGACCCGCGTTCCGGCCGCCGCTGGACCTACCGCGAACTGAACGCCGAAGCCAACCGTCTGGCGCATGCGCTGCGCGCGAACGGCGTCGGCAAGAACGACGTTGTCATGTTCACCTTGCTCAACTCGCCGGAGTTTGTTTTCTGTTATCTGGCGGCGCACAAGATTGGTGCGATCGCGTGTCCGGTCAACTACCGGCAGGGCGCAGGCGAGATTGCACTCGTCATTGATGACAGCACGCCCAAGGCTTTCATCTATGACGCCGAGTTCGGCGAGCTGTCCGGCGGTGCGCTCGACCTGTGCGAGAGCAAGCCTGCCATCAAGATCGTTGTCGGCGCGGACGATGCCGTACCTGCCGGTCAGGTGCGCTATGCGGATTACGTTGCCGATCAGCCGGAGAACGACCCGCCGATCGACTTCGACCCGCACATCTATGACGAGACCACCCGTCTGTACACCTCCGGCACAACCAACCGTCCGAAGGGTGTGCCGATCAACAATATCAACGAGGTGCTTTCCGCGCATGACGTTATGATGCACTTCCCTCTCGGTCCGACCGACCGCACGATGAACATGACCCCGTGGTTCCACCGCGGCGGCATCCACTCCGGCGGCCCGTGCCCGACCCTCTATGCGGGTGGCGAAGTTGTCATTCTGCGCGATTTTGCACCGAAGCGCTGCCTGAACTATGCCGAGAAGTACAACATCTCGTTCCTGATCGGTGTGCCGACCATCATTGCCATGCTGGCCCGCACGCAGGAGCGCACCCCGCACGACCTGTCCGCGCTGCGCGGCATTGTCACCATGGGCGCGCCGTTTGAAAAGAGCGCATGTGAGAAGTATATAAAGCTGCTCACGCCGAACATTTTCAACGGCTACGGCACGACGGAATCCTTCTGGAACACATTTCTGCGCCCGTTCGACCTGCCGGATAACGCAGGCTCGGCCGGCCGCTCGTGTACGGACGACGAGGTCCGCATCGTAAAGCTGCGCGAGGACGGCTCCCATTCCGAGCCGGATGACCTGGTCCCGCACGACAACGTGGCCGAGGGCGAGATTATCATCTCCTCTCCGGCAAAGAGCGCATTTTGTTACTATAATAACCCGGAAATGACCGAACAGAAGTTCTACAAGGGCTTTCTGTACACCGGCGATGTCGGCACATGGGACGAGAACGAGTTCGTCACCGTGCGCGGCCGCAAGGACGATATGATCGTTTCCGCAGGCGAGAACATCTATCCGCCGCAGATCGAGGCCGTGCTGAACGACCATCCCAAGGTCGCAGAGAGCGCCGTTATCGGTGCGCCGGACAAGCTGCGCGGCGAAGTTGTTGCGGCATATGTTGTGCCGAGCGACCCCTCCCTCACCGTTGAGGAGCTGAAGGAGTACTGCACGAACAGTCCCATGCTGTCCTCGTACAAGTGGCCGCGCATCTACAACATCGTTGATTCCCTGCCGCACACCGCGACCGGCAAAATCATGCACCGCGCCCTGCGCAAGCAAAAATAACCCAGACAGCACAAAAGGAGAATGGATTCGTTCCATTCTCCTTTTTTCATCTACAACACGTTTACAGTAATCCTTGCAGCGACAGCGCAGCCGCCAGCGCCAGCAAAATGGCGATCAGCGTTTTCAGCACGCGCAGGAATCGTTCTCTTGTGACAAACCGCCGCCAGCCGGTCGGCTTCGGGTCCGGAGGAAGCATTTCGTCCGGTGTCGGCTTATGGTCGAGCAGCCCCACGCCGCAATCCTTGCATTTACGAACATTCTCGACGTATTCCGCGCCGCATTTCGGGCACCAAGGCATAATTCGTTACTCCTTCCAGATGAAAATCGGCAGCGGCGGATCATTTTTTCGGTTCATCCACTCACAGCCGAGCACGGTATAGGTTCGGTCGTCGAGTTCCCGCAAGTGAGCCAGAAGCGCATCGCGCTCCTCATAGCCGTTTTCCTTGCCATAATAGAGCGCAAGCGCGATCAATCCGCCTTTTTTGAGCAGTTTCAGTCCCGCATCAACAGCAGGCAGTGAAGTCTCTGCGGTGGTGAATTTTGTCGGGTCTCCGCCGGGCAGACGGCCGAAATTGAACACGATGCAGTCCACCGTCTCCGGTTCGGCGTAGTGCGCCATGTTAGCGTGGCTGTCGAGGTAAACCTCGGCGCTGAGGTGCTCTTTCGCCAGCAGCTCGCGGGTCTGCCGGACGGCATCCTCCTGCACATCAAAGGCCAGCACACGGCCGATTTCGCCTGTCAGACGGCACAGCAGTGCTGTGTCTCTGCCCTTGCCCGCGGTCGCATCAATACAAAAATCGCCTTCCCGAACCTGCCGCCGGAGCACATCATGCACAACCGAAAGTGTGTTCATGCTCTGCCCTCCTCAAAAGCGGCCGCCGCCGAGCGCGCGCGCGATTTCGTCCCGCGCAGCCATGAGCGGCGCACGCAGCTCTGCCACGCGCTGGTCGGTCATGCGGCTGACCGGCGCAGACAGCGAAATCGCGTAGGACGCGCGTCCGCGGTAGTCCGGAATGGCGGCCGCAATGCAGCGCACGCCAAGCTCGTTCTCCTCATTGTCGAGCGCGTAACCAAGCTGACGCACCTTGTCGATCTCACGGAAAAACGCGTCCTCATCGACGATGGTGTGCTCGGTCCACGCATGCACATCGCTGTGCTGCCACACATCGCGCACCTCTGCGGTGTCCCATGTGGCAAGAATTGCCTTTCCAACGCCCGTACAGTACAGCGGCAGGCGCATGCCGATGCGCGAGAACATGCGGATGGCAGACGAGCCGTTATCCACTTTATGGATGTACACAATGTCCTTGTCGTCGCGCATGACAAGGTGAACGGTCTCATCCGTGCACTGCTCGAGCCGTTCAAGCGACGCGCGTGCTCTCTCAACAATATCCAGATTATCCACAATATAGCTGCTCATCTCGCACAGGCGCATACCGGCGCGGTAGACGCTGGTTTCCGCGTCGCGCTGCACATAGCCGCGCGCACACATGCTGGTCAGCAGACGGTGAACCGTGCTTTTGTGCAGGCCGGTTTCCGCAGACAGGCCGCCGATGCTCATGCCGTTGCGGCTGCGGCACAGAGTTTCCAGCAAATCGAATGCGCGGTCGAGCGATTGAACGGTCGATTGCTCCGCCATGAAAACGCTTCCCTTCGTTCCGTATTATAAAACACAACTCCATTATACAGCAAAGCTGCACAAAAAACAAGGGATTATTTTGGTGTGGTCGCCAAATTGGGATTGGTCACTTGCGAAGCGGACGGAATTTGCGCTGACACCGCGCGGGCGCAACACAAGGCGAATTGCCCGAAGGGCAAGAGAAGGTCCCCTGGGGATAACAGTGCCGCGCAACTCGTTTATACGTTGTTGCGTCTGTCACCTGCGAATAAAGCTGCTGATAAACGCTATCTTGCAGGGAGCGAAATTTCTCCTTTTACAAAGCAAAACCACAGTCAAAACGACTGTGGTCTGCATAAAATTCAGCAATTAAACATTGAAACGGAACAGAACAACATCGCCGTCCTGCATCACATACTCCTTGCCCTCGGAGCGAACCAGACCCTTTTCGCGGGCAGCAGCCAGCGAGCCAAGCTCGATGAGGTCCTTATAGTTGATAACCTCAGCGCGAATGAAGCCGCGCTCGAAGTCGGTGTGAATCTTGCCGGCAGCCTGCGGCGCCTTTGTGCCCTTCTCGATGGTCCACGCGCGAACCTCCTGCTCACCGGCGGTAAGGTAGCTCATCAGGCCGAGCAGGTCGTAGCAGACCTTGATCAGACGGTCCAGACCGGACTCGTGCAGGCCGAGTTCGGACAGGAACATCTCCTTCTCCTCTGCGTCCATGCCGGCGATATCCTCCTCCAGCTTTGCGCAGATCGGCAGAACCATCGCGCCTTCTGCGTCTGCAATGGCCTGTACCGCCTTGAGGCGCTCGTTCTCGGTATCGTTGCCGGTAAAGCCTTCCTCGTCCATGTTTGCTGCGTAGATGACCTTCTTCGCGGACAGCAGGTCGCTCTCACCGATGACGCGTTCAATGTCCTCGTCCTCGCCAAAGCCCTCGAAGGTGCGGGCGGTCTTGCCCTCCTCCAGATGCGCCTTCAGGCTCTCGAGGATCTCCACGTCGCGGAGCAGCTTCTTGTCTGCCTTTGCAGCCTTGCGGGTGCGGTCGAGACGGCGCTCGAGGTGCTCGATGTCCGCAAGGATCAGCTCGAGGTTGATAGTCTCGATGTCACGGGCCGGATCGACCGAGCCTTCAACATGCACGATGTTCTCGTTGTCGAAGCAGCGGACAACGTGAACGATGGCGTCAACCTCGCGGATGTGGGACAGGAACTTGTTGCCCAGACCCTCGCCCTTGCTTGCGCCACGCACCAGACCGGCGATGTCCACGAACTCGACCACCGCAGGCGTGGTCTTCTTTGCGTGATAGAGATCGGTCAGCGGCTGCAGACGCTCATCCGGTACAGCGACCATGCCGACGTTCGGGTCGATGGTGCAGAACGGATAGTTTGCGCTTTCCGCGCCCGCCTGCGTAATTGCGTTGAACAAGGTAGACTTGCCGACGTTTGGCAGTCCGACGATGCCGAGTTTCATAATGTAATTCCTCCAACTTTATAAGGGGATTTTCTGCTCCCCGTTTTCTGCATAAAAATAGTATACCGCTTTCGCTGGAATTTTGCAATGTTTTGCGCTATACTAAAGATACCAATTTGTCTGCAAGAGGTGAAAAGCCATGCCTTCTTATGTCACTTACCATATTTTTGCGGCTACCGTGCAGCGCGTAACCAGTGATTCGGTCGCCCATATCGCGTCCTCCTACCCGGCAGCCTACCGATGGGGCTCGCAGGGACCGGACCCGCTGGCGCTCTATCACGCGCCGTTCCCGTCCGCGCTGCGCAGACTGGCGAACCGCGTCTGCACCGAGCCGCCCGCGCCGCTGTTCGAGTCACTGTGCAAAGCCGCCGTTGCGTCGCACAACACGGCTGCACTCGCGTATGTATTTGGATTCTGCACGCACTATGCACTCAGCCGCGTAACCTATTCGTTTGTTTCCGCACAGGCGGACAGGCTGTCGCAGTTCATGCCGGGCTACTCTGCCGAGGCACGCCGTCATTTAGTCGAGAGCGACATCGACGGTGTGATGATCGCGGATTTTGTCTCGGACACGCCCGCCGAGTACGAGGCGTACCGTCAGCTGGAGCCGGATGCGCCCGAGTCCCCTCTCGCGGCGAAAATTCTGGCGCAGGCCCTGCGGGAGACGTATGGCGTGCACATCACGCCTGCCGCCGTCTACCACTCGATGAACGATATGCGCCGCATGCACCATCTCGCGCATCAGGGTACCTCTGCGCTCACCCGTCTGCAGCGGTTCGAGCACCTGATCGGCAAATCCGGTTTTGCGTCCTCGCTTATCCGTCCGACAGAGCCGCTCTCGGCGGACTGCACCAATCAGGAGCACCGTCCGTGGACATCCCGCACCGGCGAGCGAACGGATTCGTTCTACGATCTGTTTGATGCCGCCGTGCCGCTGGCGGTCTCGCTGCAGCGTGCCGCTCTCGACCGCTATTATCAGCAGAAGCCGCTCGATCCGCGCTTTTTCCCCACGGATTTTACGGGCACACCCATCAAAAAATAAAAATTTGATAACTTAGCGACAGGTTTCGTATGACTTCGCTCCCTGAAATGGGTATTCTTGGTGCTGTTACCAAACTGTAACCATTGAAAGGAGTGAATATGGCGCACATCATTCCGCCATACTACTATCATGCGAAACCTGTTATCTTTTGTTTTGGGCGTGATTTCACGCCTGCTCTACCTGCTTCTGCGGCTCATCCTGCTGCTCGACCGCACGATCTGCCGCGTATACGACCTGCCGGTCTGGAGCCGGTTCGCCGGTGTTCTGCGGCAGGCAGGCCGCCGCCGTTCGGTCTGTGCGCTGAGCGTATTCGGACTGCTGTTCCTGCTGCCCGCTCTGCTGCTGACCCGGCCGGGCACGCTGCTGCTTGCGGACGGTCAACCGCTCGGTGTTATCGAGGACAGCGCAACGCTGCTGAACGCAGTAAACGCGGTTGAATCCAGCGCATCTGCCGTTTCCGGCACGGACTATTACCTGCCGCTGCGCCTGCAGGCCAAACCGGTGCGGACAGCTGCTCCGCTGCTGACGCAGGAGGAACTCGAGCGCAATCTCATTACTGCCAGCGGCGAGTTGGACACGCTTGCCATTATTTCGGTGGACGGCAAACAGACCGCCATTGCCGCCGATACGGACGGCGCGCAGGCCGCGCTCGACCAGATCAAGGCCGCGTACACGACAGCGGCAGACGAAAACGTACACTTCCTGCAGACCGTCCGCGTGGACAAGGCCGTTGCGCCAGCCGCGCTTGCAGAGACCGATTCCGCGCTGTATGATACCCTGTCGCAATACCTTGACGTGACCGCGACCCGCGCCGTCACCTACACCGAGCAGATTCCGTTCGACACCGTGACGCAGGAGAACAAAAATCAGGACCAGACCTACCGCGAGACCGTCCAGCAGGGCTGCGCAGGCACAGCGCAGGTCACCGCCGAGATTGAAACCGTGGACGGCGAGGAGCGCACGCGCACCATCCTTGCGCGCACCGTGCTCCGGCAGGCCACCGACGAAATTGTCGAGGTCGGCACGCGCAATGTCGGCATCGGCACCGGAGAATTTGCCGTGCCGCTGACCAGCTACACGTTCACCTCGGCGTTCAAGTACCGCTGGGGCCGCCTGCACGGCGGCGTGGACCTCGCCGTGGACGAAGGCACGCCGGTCTATGCCGCGGATAACGGCAAGGTCATCGTTGCAGAGGACTCCGGCAACGGCTACGGAAGCTATATCATCCTCGACCACCGGAACGGCTTCAAGACGCTGTACGGGCATAATTCACAGCTGCTCGTGTCGGTCGGCGATGTGGTCAGCAAGGGCGATAAAATCGCGCTTTCCGGCAATACCGGCAACTCCACCGGCCCGCATCTGCATTTTGAGGTGCAGGTGAATGATGAAAAGGTAGATCCCCAGCAGTATGTCAGCCTCGAATGACCGCCGCAATCATTTTCCATTCTCAATCAAAAAGAGATTGGCACAAGCCAATCTCTTTTTGATTACTCCATCGCCTCGACTTCATCAATCTTGGTGAGGTACTTATTCTGATAGAATTTGAGCTTCTCCGCGAACTGCGGGGTCTCCTTATACGCCTGCTTGACGTAGGCGTGCGTATCAAACTCGGCTGCGCCCTCGGCCAGCTGGATGGTATAAATGGCGATATTCGAGCAGTGGTCGCTGATCTTCTCAAGGTCATGCACAATATCCAGGAAGTGGATACCGGTCTGCATGGTGCACTCGTTCCGGCCCAGACGCTCGATGTGGCGGCTCTTGAGACGCTCCTTCATCGTATCCACAACTTCTTCCAGCGGCTCGACCATACGGGCGGTCGAAACAGCCTGATTGTCATAGCCGTCAACGGTCATGTCGAGCACCTCGGCAACCGCTTCGCACATGGTGCGCAGCTCCTGCATCGCACTCGGCGAGAAGGACAGACCGGCCTCACGGAACTCGTCGGCACGCTCGAAGATGTTCTGCGCATAGTCACCGATCTTCTCAAAATCGGACAGCGAGTGCATCATCTCGGCCATCTGGCGGCGCTGATCGACCGAACGGATGTTGTGGATGGTGGTCAGGTAACGGCCAATCTCAACCTCTGCACGGTCGAGGAAGGCCTCGTGCTCGTGGAAGATCTCCTCGTTTGCAGCCGCGCCGCCGAACAGCGGGTCGGTTGCCAGATGGAAATTCTGCTTGGCAGTGTCGCCCATGTCAGCAATGCAGCGCTGTGCCTGATCGAGTGCCAGAGATGGCGTGGTCAGGAAGCGAGGCTCCAGCTTTGCCAGCGGATCCTCCTGCGTCTCCTCTGCGGGCACGCTCGCCGTTGCCAGCTTGACCAGCAGACCGGTGAACGGCAGGAACAGCACCGTACAGGTAAGATTGAACAGCGTATGGAAGTTTGCGATACCGCCCTTGTCGATTGCGTTATCCCAGAAAGAGAAACCAACCGTGTACTGAATCGCATAAATGCCGATCAGGAACAGGATGGAGCCGATCAGGTTGAAGTAGAAGTGTACCATCGCGGTACGGCGGGCATTCTTGGAGCCGCCCACCGAGGACAGGAATGCGGTGATACAGGTACCGATGTTCTGACCGAGGATGATCGGGATAGCAGCCGAATAGGTGATCGCACCCGTGGTAGACAGCGCCTGCAGAATACCAACCGACGCGGAGGACGACTGGATGATCGCGGTAACGCCCGCGCCGACCAGCACGCCGAGCACCGGATTGGAGATAGCAGCGAACAGATCCGCGAACTGCGGCAGATCAGCCAGCGGTGCAACCGCGCCCTCCATGACCGACATGCCGATGAACAGAATACCGAAGCCGGTGAAGATATCCGCGATATCGCGGGTACGGCGCTTTTTTGCAATCATCATAATGATTACGCCGACAAGTACGATGATATATGCCAGATTCTTCGGCTTGAGCAGATCCATGAACAGGCTGCCGCTGCCCTCGCCGCCGGACAGACGCAGGATCTGCGCGGTAATCGTGGTACCGATGTTGGCACCGAGGATAACGCCGACCGACTGCTTGAGCGTCATGATACCGGCGTTTACAAAGCCGACAACCATAACGGTCGTTGCGGACGAAGATTGAATGACCATGGTAACGACCATGCCCATCAGCAGAGCAGTAACGACATTGCCCGTCATTTTTTCAAGCGTTTTCTCCAGTTTAGAGCCTGCTGCGCGCTCCAAACCTTTTCCCATTGTCGTCATACCGTAGATGAACAGCGCAAGACCGCCGATCATCTGCACGATTGACAGCACATCAAAATCCATATGCTTCCTCCCGTTTTGTTACATAATCATTTTCATTATTTCTTCACAATTCGCATACATTTTAATTATATTGTTTTTACATGGTACTGTCAATAAAAATTGCGTTAATACGCAGGCTTTACACATATTTAACATTGGTTTGCCTACCCGGCAGGGGCACAAGAGGGTAGACACCTGCGGTTTCCACCCTCTGATTTTCACCCCTTTCCCTTTGGGATAGCACGGCGAAATTTGCAGAACTGAGACTATAAAGGAACGGCAGAGGATTTTTTCTTCCGTAGGGGCGGACCAATGTGTCCGCCCATTCCCCTACCTCTATGCAATGCCAGATACATTACTGCTACACATATGGTTTACTCTACGCAGGCGCGACACAAGGTGAATTGCCCGAAGGGCAAGAGAAGGTCCTCTGGAGGATACCCGTGTCGCGCAACTCGTTGGCTCGTTATTACGGACGGCACCTACGAATATAATCCATTAATATCATTTAACAACTATCCGTAGGGCGGGGTGCCCTCACCCCGCCGTTCCCCAATAACCCCCTTATGTTAAACCCAACCGGAGACATTGTTTCATCTGTACGTTCATTTTCCATTCTCCATTTTCAATCCTCAATTACTCCACAGAACGCAAAAAGGACCCCAAAGGGGTCCTTTCAGCTTGTCGAAAAAGCAATATTCGATTTTTATGCTTCGTGCGGCAGCACGCATTCAATCGAATTTGCTTTGCAAATTCATAAATTCCGGGAGCATGTATCTCGGAATTTATACAAGGGAAGAAAAAATGTGTCCGCAGGACGCGGTTTTTCTTCGAGATTCGCTCGAAAGCGTGGTTTCGAGCGAGAGGCTGTTCGGAAAACGAAGTTTTTCGACAGCCTCAAAGGACCCCAAAGGGGTCCTTTTCTGTGTGCGTAAGGCTCTTACTTAATGTTATCAAACAGTCCGGTAAAATCAAACGTTGCAAAGTAGTCCTTCGGGGTCTCTGCGCGGCGGATCATTTCTACCGAGCCGTCCTCGCGCAGCAGCAGCTCTGCGGAACGCAGCTTTGCGTTATAGTTATAACCCATCGAGAAGCCGTGCGCGCCGGTATCGTGGATATAAACGTAATCGCCGATGTCAATCTGCGGCAGATTGCGGTCAACGGCAAACTTGTCGTTATTTTCGCACAGACCGCCGGTCACATCGTAGGTATGATCGCACAGCGCGTTTTCCTTGCCGAGCACGGTGATATGGTGGTATGCGCCGTACATCGCCGGACGCATGAGGTTTGCCGCGCAGGCGTCCAGACCGGCATACTCCTTATAGGTATGCTTCTGGTGGATGCACTGGGCAACCAGAGCGCCGTAAGGGCCAAGGATAAAGCGGCCCATCTCGGTGTAGATGGCAACATCGTCCATGCCGGCCGGAACAAGAACCTCGTCGTAAGCCTGATGTACGCCTTCACCGATGGCCATGATGTCGTTCGGCTCCTGCGACGGACGGTACGGAATGCCTACGCCGCCGGACAGGTTGATGAATGCGATATGCACGCCGGTCTCCTTCTGCACGTCAACCGCCAGCTGGAACAGGATGCGTGCCAGTGCCGGATAATACTCATTGGCAACCGTGTTGGAGGCGAGGAATGCGTGAATGCCGAAATGCTTAACACCCTTTTGCTTCATGTACTTGAACGCTTCGACCAGCTGCTCGCGGGTCATGCCGTACTTGGCCTCCTGCGGGGTATCCATGATGGAGTTGTTCAGCACGAAGTCACCGCCCGGATTGAAGCGGCAGGACATGGTCTCCTTCCAGTCACCTACTACCTTGTCGTAGAAACCGAGGTGGGTAATATCATCGAAGTTGATGATGGCGTTCAGGTCGGACGCGAGCTTGTAGTCCTCTGCCGGAGTGACGTTGGAGGAGAACATGATGTCATGCTCCTTTACGCCGCAAACATCGCTGAGCTGCAGCTCGGGCAGGCTGGAGCAGTCACAGCCAAAGCCTTCCTCATGCAGAATCTGGATGAGACGCGGGTTCGGCGTCGCCTTAACAGCGAAGTATTCCTTGTAGCCCGGATTCCACGCAAATGCTTTCTTTACCTTGCGGGCGTTCTCACGGATCGCCTTCTCATCGTAAATGTGGAACGGAGTCGGATAGGTTTTGGTGATCTCCTGCACTTGCTGGAGCGTCAAAAAGGGTTTCTTTTCCATTGGTGTGTTCGCCTTTCCTTTACTGGGGTATTCAATCGGTATTCTTACCGAGAATTCGCTCAAATCGACGGCGCATATCGTTTTCCATGCGCTGGGTCTCGATTTCGTCGATATCAACGATACGGCCGTCCTTGATGATGACCACCATGCCCTCGCACAGCATTGCCGGTGCATCGGCACGGTCGAAATTCACCATTTCGCCGTTTACTTCAACGACTACGGAATCGCCTTCAAAGCGATCTACAATTCCGGTCTGCTTTGTCATAGCAGTCTCCTCCTCGCCTCATTGATTCTGGGCGGTACCACATTGGGTATTCCCTTTTACTTACATTACTTACTCTTAAGTTCTGCTTTACTTACTCTTAAATTCTGCTTTTGCAGATTACTCTACGCAGTGATGGTAGGAATCGAACTCATCGGTCACTGCCTTGGTCGGTGCCGGTGTCAGCAGGCTGACAACAACGATGGCAAGCAGACCGAACACAAAGCCCGGCACGATCTCATACAGATCGAAGATGCCGCCGGACAGCTGCGCCCATACCAGATCGACTACGCCGCCGACGATAATGCCGGCATACGCGCCCTGCTTGTTCGTGCGTCTCCAGAACAGCGAACACAGAACCAGCGGACCGAAGGCAGAGCCGAAGCCGCCCCATGCGTAGGATACCAGACCAAGGATGGTGCTGTTCTGGTTGGTTGCGATCAGAACAGCGATAATTGCTACCGCCATAACGCAGCCGCGGGAGACCCACATCAGCTCCTTCTCGCTTGCGTTCTTGCGGATCTTGTTGTGGTAAAAGTCCTCCGTGATAGCGGATGCGGTAACCAGCAGCTGGCTGTCCGCAGTGGACATGATGGCTGCCAGAATAGCCGACAGGAAGATACCGGCGATGAATACCGGGAAGATCTTCGCTACCATGTTAATGTAGATGGTTTCCTGATTGCCGTCATTGAGCAGCAGTCCGTCGCCGAGGAACATACGGCCGGAAACGCCAATCATGATAGCTGCGGTCAGCGAGATAAGCACCCATACCGTAGCAATGCGTCGGGATTTCTTGATCGCCTGCGGAGACGAAATGCCCATGAAGCGCACGAGGATATGCGGCTGACCGAAGTAGCCGAGACCCCATGCAAGCAGCGAGATGATGCCCATTGCAGTATACGGCACGCCGGTCGCACCGTCAACGAGCATATTCAGGAAATTCGGATCGAACGCTTCCACCTGCGAGAAGAACTCGGTCGGGCCGCCCATCGAGAAGATAGCGATGGTCGGAACCGCGAGCACGCAGAAGAACATCAGGATGCCCTGGAAGAAGTCGGTCCAGCAAACAGCGAAAAAGCCGCCTGCAAACGTGTACGAAATAACGACTACTGCACCGACCAGCAGCGACACTATGTACGGAATGCCGAATACGGACGAGAACAGCTTCGCGCAGGATACAAAGCCGGACGCGGTGTAGAACAGGAAAAACACCAGAATGAACACCGCTGCAACAACCGAAATCCAGCCGCTTTCATCGTGGAAACGGTTTTTGAAGAACTGCGGCAGCGTAATCGCATCACCTGCGGTTTTGGTGTACTGGCGCAGACGCTTTGCAACGAGCAGCCAGTTAAGGTAAGTGCCAATAGCCAGACCAATGGCAATCCATCCTGCGGAAATACCGGACAGGTACGCCGCACCCGGCAGACCCATCAGCAGCCAGCCGGACATATCGGATGCCTGTGCACTCATGGAGGTTACCCACGAGCCAAGCTGTCGGCCGCCCAGAAAATACTCATTTGTCGTGCGGTTTTTGCCGACGAAATACATGCCTATGCAGAGCATAAAGATCAGGTAACAGCAGAATGCCGCTATTGTGATTATGCTGTCGAAAGTCATATGTTTTACCCTCCTAAAATTTCATTTTAATTATACACGGAAACGTGCAATTTTGCAAGATTTCACGAAGGAAATTGCATCTTTAGCGAAAAATATACACTTTGCACAATTTTCCGCCGAGGAAAATGACAGCAGTTATCACAAACGCACCCAACATATCCTCATTCTGCAATATCAGACGGGCTCTCCTGCACGAGAAGGCGTCCGGCGGTACGGTCGATGCCAATGGCGCCGAGCGGCGCGGTAATCAGGATGGCGAGCACCGCCACCGAAAGCACCAGCTGTCCGCACGGCAGACCCATCGACAGCGGCACCGAGCCGATGGCCGCCTGCACGGTTGCCTTCGGCAGATAGGCAATAACACAGAACAGGCGCTCCTTTCGGTTCAGCCCGGTACCGAGCATACAGATGCTTACGCCGACTGCGCGGAACACGAGCGCAAGTGCGATCATGAGCACAGCGGCGGCACCGGCCTGTACTGCGCAGCGGATATCCACAGCCGCGCCGACTAGCACGAAAAGAATCGCTTCGGCAGCGATCCACAGCTTGCCGAACTTGGCGGACAGACGTTTGGTGACTTTCTCCGGACTTTTGATCTTGAGGACGCACGCCATGCTCATAACGGCCAGCAGTCCGGACACGGACACGATGCCCTTGAGCCAGGTCTCCACCGCCATCAGCAGGAACGACAGGCCGAGAATCAGAATAACCTTCGTGCTGTTGCGGACATAGCAGCCGTGCCGATAAGCGGTCTCAAGGAACAGGTGCAGCAGCAGACCGACAGCCGCACCGAGCGCCACGCCGAGCACAATGGAAACCGGGATGTTCACGAAATCCATCATGTTGGCACTGCCGCCTTGTGCCATGCCGACAAAGGTCGAGAACAGCACGATCACATAAATATCGTCACAGGACGCGCCCGCCAGTATCATCTGCGGAATGCCCTGCCCTGTTCCCCGCTTTTCTTCCATCAGCTGTACCATTCTCGGCACAACCACCGCCGGAGATACCGCACCGAGCACGGCACCCATGACGGCCGCTTCTATCCGGTTGATGCCCAGAATGTGCGGCGCGAGCAGAAAAAACGCCAGAATCTCACAGCTTGCAGGCACGCACGCCATCATGACCGCCGGACGTCCCACCCGCTTGAGGTCGGACAAATCGAGCGACAGACCCGCTTTAATTAAAATAATGATGAGCGCCATCTGCCGCAGGTCGGACGAGATGGACAAAATGGAATCGTCCAGCCAGTTCAGCACATACGGGCCTATCAGAATGCCCGTAAGCAGCATGCCGATGATGCGCGGCAGACCAATCCGGCTGCACAGTGCCGCCGCAGCCAGACCGAGCAGAAATGCAAGCGCGAGTGAAGTAAGCATAGTTTTTTCCTCCCAGAAACGCAGAAAAGCCGATGGCATCTGCGTAAATTTAACGCAGAAGTCATCAGCTTTAAGTCTAAAAAAAGTCTAAAAAAGCGGTTTAGGACGTTCGTCCAAGGGAGAACCTCATTCCCCTGTTGCAGTTCTTATTATAAGGTATAGAAACCGGTTTGTAAAGCGGAATTTACAGCGCCATCGCTCTCGCCAGCTTGCTGGTCGGCTCAACCACGAGGTCAAGCTGCTGCGCCAGCTCTGCGGCAAGCGCGTGGAAGGTATCCTCGCTGCCTGCGACATACTCAAGTTCGATCTCGCACAGCGGCGCCGCTTTACCGTTATGACGCAGTTCGCCTTCGTCAAGCGCCATTTCGCACACGGTGTCGTCCTCCTGCAGCAGAACCGCACACCGGCGGAACGAAACCGTGCAGATTTCATGCAGGTCGGCTGCCAGCGCCCGCTCGCACAGGTCGTTCGGTGCACCAAGCTCGGGCAAACGGCGCAGACCGTCAAGCAGAGAGACCGCCTCGCACTGGTACTCCTCGTGGGCACGCATGCCGTCCGGCGTATCCGTGTTGCGCAGCTTCATACAGCACACGCTGCGGTCGTTCTCGCGGCGCAGACGCAGTGCCGCTTGATGTTCCTTCAGCAGTCCGTCCGCCGTGTCAAAATAGCTGGATTCCATGTTGATGGTTCGGCTCTGGCTGCCAATCCGCGAGGAAGCCCACAGCAGCGCCTGACCGAGCAGCTTCTCGTCGGCACGCCACTTATATTCCTTCTCCATCGTTTTATCCATTATCGCACCTGTCCGTTTCCGTAAATGATATACTTGGTGGTGGTGAGCGCGGTCAGACCCATCGGGCCGCGTGCGTGCAGCTTCTGGGTAGAAATGCCGATTTCAGCGCCGAAGCCGAACTCAAAGCCGTCGGTAAAGCGCGTAGACGCATTGACATAGACAGCCGCCGCGTCCACTTCCTCAAGGAATCGCTGCGACGCATCATAATCGCGGGTGACGATGCACTCCGAGTGACCGGTGTTAAAGCGGTTGATATGCTCAATGGCCTCGTCCAGCGAATCGACCACCTTGCACGAAATTTCGTAGCCGAGGTATTCTCTGCCGTAATCCTCATCGGTCGCGGGCGCAATGCTGTCACCGAGGATGTCCATCGTGCGCGGACAGCCGTGAATTGCCACATGATCGGGTGCAAGGCCCTCTGCTGCCATCGGCAGAAATTTCTCCGCAACGTCCTTGTGGACAAGCAGGCTTTCCGCCGCATTGCATACGCTCGGGCGCTGGCACTTGGCGTTGACGAGAATATTCTTCGCCATCTCAAGGTCGGCAGCCGCATCAACGTAAACGTGGCAGTTGCCCGTGCCGGTCTCGATGACGGGCACGGTCGCGTTCATGACAACCGAACGGATCAGTCCTGCACCGCCGCGCGGAATCAGCACATCGAGATAGCCGTTCAGCTTCATCATCTGGGTTGCGGTGTCGCGGCTGGTGTCCTCCACCAGATTGATGGCGTTCTCCGGCAGACCCTCGGCCGCCAGTGCTGCGCGCATCAGCCTGGTCAGGCACATGGAGGACCGGAATGCCTCCTTGCCGCCGCGCAGGATGCACGCCGAGCCGGCCTTGAAGCACAGCACAGCCGCATCCACGGTGACATTCGGACGAGCCTCGTAGATAATGCCGATCACACCCATCGGCACGCGCTTCTGACCGATGTTCAGGCCGTTCGGACGCTTGTGCATCCAAAGCACCTCACCGACCGGGTCGGGCAGCGCCGCCACCTGACGGCAGCCTTCGGCAATGCCCGCAATGCGCTTTTCGTCCAGCATCAGGCGGTCGATCAGGCCGTCGTTCAGACCTGCCGCTCTGCCATTTTCAATATCAATCCTGTTTGCCGCGATGATCTCGTCCGCATGTGCCATCAGCGTGTCCGCAATGGCGAGAATGCCGCGGTTTTTGTCGTTCGTGCCGAGCTTCGCCACTGCGTACTTGGAGCGGCGGGCGTCCTCGGCAATTTCTAAAAGCTGTCGCATTACTTTCACCTCTTATAATCAGGAATTATTAGTAATTATAATCCTTTTGGAACAGGGTTCCAACCTCTTTACCGTCCACAATATCATACAAAAGTCCCTGCTTATCGCCGTTGGCGACCATCATGGGAATGCCTGCGTCCATGCAAAGCTCTGCGGCGGTGATTTTGGTCGCCATGCCGCCCGTGCCGTGCGCGGAACCGGCGCCGCCCGCCATACGGCGGATTTTTGCGTCGATCCTGCCGACGTGGTTAATCAGCTTGGCCTGCGGGTTGGTGCGCGGATTGGAGTCGTACAGGCCGTCGATATCCGAGAAGATAACCAGCAGATCGGCATCGCACATGCGTGCCACAACCGCGGACAGCGTATCGTTATCGCCGAAGTTCTCGATATGCTTCAGCTCAGCGGTTGCAACCGTGTCGTTTTCGTTGATGATGGGCACAACGCCGATCTTGGTCAGCGCGGTAAACGTGTTATGGATGTTGGTGCGCTGGTCGTCATCGACGATATTCTCGCGCGTCAGCAGGATCTGCGCCACGTTGATGCCGTATTCCAGAAACATTTTGTCGTAAATGTGCATCAGCTCGCACTGCCCGACAGCCGCCGCCGCCTGCTTGACCGACAGCTCCTTCGGTCTCTCCGCCAGGCCGAGCTTTGCCGTGCCGACCGCCACCGCACCCGAGGATACGAGCACCATCTCGAAGCCGCGGTTCTGCAGGTCGCTGATCGTGCGTACCAGACGCTCGATACGGCGGATATTCGGCTTGCCGTTGTCATAAGTCAGCGTCGAGGAGCCGACCTTGACGACAATACGCCGGACCTCGTTCATGTTCAGCATAAAAATGACCTCCAAAAGATAACGTGGAAGCCTTTTCCCGGACTTCCGCCAATATACACATTTTATCACACTAAAACGCGAGAGACAAGCCGAACACAAATCTTTTACACTTTATACACATTGTGAAAATTCTATACGGAGATTTTTATCGTTTGCACAGAATTTTTATTTCAAAACCTGTCATATTGTGCTATACTATATCTTATCTTCTTATGCCCAAATTCGACAGTACCGCTTTTCAGCGGCGCTGTCCGCATATATATTATAATGAAAGGAAGGGACCCGTTATGGCAAACCGCATGGTTCTTCATATTGCCGGTCAAAAATACAACCTGGTCTCCAACGAGAGCGCGGACTATATGCATGAGGTAGCCGAGCTGGCACGCCAGACCGTAGCGCACTGCGGCGGCTCGCCGTCGTTTGCGTCCACACGCGCGTTGGCACTGGCAACGGTCACGCTGGCGGATGATTACATCAAGGCCAAGTCTGCCGCCGAAGCCGCTGAGGCAAAATGCCGTGCCCTCGAAGCCGAGCTTGCCGCACTGCGCGACCGACAGGCGCAGAATAACGGCAAGCACCCGAATCACAACCGCAAATGAGGAATAAAGTAGAACTTCTTGCTCCCGCCGGTTCGCCGGAGGGCATTCGCGCCGCTGTGCAGTCCGGTGCAGGCGCGGTCTATATGGGCTTCGGCATGTTCAACGCACGCCGCAACGCACAGGGCTTTTCGCATGACGAGATGGCAGATGCCATCGCCTACTGCCGCGCACGCGACGTAAAAACCAATATCACACTCAACATTCTTGCAGGTGACCGCGAGCTTGAGGATGCACTCGAGGATGCAAAATTCCTGTACGAAGCAGGCGCGGACGCGCTTATCGTGCAGGATCTGGGGCTGGCGCGGCTCATCCACGCACACGCGCCGGATTTCGCGCTGCACGCCTCCACGCAGATGACCATTCACACGCTCGACGCAGCAAAGCAGGCGCGCGACATCGGCTTTTCGCGCGTAGTGCTCAGCCGGGAATGCTCCCGCGAGGAGATCAAACTCATCACCGAGCAGGCCGGTGTCGAGACCGAGGTGTTCGTGCACGGTGCGCTGTGCATGTGCTACTCGGGTCAGTGCTACCTGTCCGCCGTGATCGGTCAGCGCTCGGGCAACCGCGGTCTGTGTGCACAGCCGTGCCGCCTGCCGTACAGCGGCGGCTATCCGCTGTCGCTCAAGGATCTCATGCTCGCCGGACACGTTGCCGAGCTTTCCGACTGGGGTGTGTCCTCGCTCAAGATCGAGGGCCGCATGAAGCGTCCGGAGTACGCCGCTATTGTAACCAAGGTTTACTCTGACCTGCTCCGCGAACACCGCAGACCGACCGCCGAGGAGCGCGACATTCTGCGCCGCGTATTCTCGCGCGACGGCTTCACCGACGGCTACTACACCGGCAAACTGGGCAACAGCATGTTCGGCACCAAGACTGATGTGCCGATGAACGAGGTAAAGAAACTCTATGACGAGGCCGCGCACCGCTTTGCCGAGGGCAAGGAGGCACCGCTCGTGCCGGTTTCCCTCTGCTTTACCGCCCGCAAGGACACCGGCGCGGTGCTCAGCGCGGACGGCGTTTCGGTCGTCATGCCGGTGGAGCAGGCGCAGAACCGCCCGACCACACCGGAGATGATCGAAAAATCGCTCAGAAAGATCGGCGGCACGCCGTTTTATATTGAGAATATGCGTATCGAGGTGCAGGACGGTCTGATGATCCCGGCGTCCGTGATGAACGGCATGCGCCGCGATGCACTCGACCTTCTGCTGGCAAAACGCGGCGTTGCGCCCTCCCGCGACTGGCTGCACGGCAACGTGCTGCCGCGCGACGACGAGGCCGCTGCCCGCGAGGGCTTCCGCGGCTACACCGCAGCCGTGCGCACCAAGGCGCAGGCGGATGCGCTGCGCGAGCTTGGTCTGGAGACCGTTTACGTCCCGCTTGAAGTTGCAGCGCAGACCGGACTGCCCGCCATCCTGCCGCGCGTGTTCTCGGACAATGAGCAGCCGCAGATCGAGATGCTGCTCGGTGAAGCCATGAGCCGAGGAACCGACACGGTTCTCGCCGGAAACATCGGTCACATCCCGCTTGCCAAGCGGCTTGGCTTTACCGTACACGGCGATTTCGGTCTGAACGCCTACAACAGCAAAACGCTGAGTGCGCTGGCTGAAATGGGCGTTTCCCGCCAGACGCTTTCGTTCGAGGCTCGTCTGGCGCAGATTCGAGATATGCGCGGTCCGCTCGAGACCGACCTGATCGTCTACGGCCGTCTGCCGCTGATGATCTTTGAAAACTGCGCCATTCGCCGTCAGCACGGCGGCAAGTGCTCGTGCCAGAACGGCGTGACATACCTCACCGACCGCCGCAAGGAGCGTTTCCCGCTGCTGAACGAATTCGGCTGCCGCAACACGCTGCTGAACAGCCGTCCGCTCTGTCTGCGTGAGGATTTTGCCCGCCTGGGTGTACAGACCGCGCGTCTGCAGTTCACCATCGAATCGCCCGAGGAATGTGTGCGGATTGCCCGCGCGTTCCTGTCCGGCGCACCGCTGGACGGCGAATTTACCAACGGATTATATAAAAGAGGAGTCGAATAATGGAGATCGTTTTAGCGTCCGCTTCGCCGCGGCGCAAGGAGCTTCTGAGCCTTATCACCGAACACTTTACGGTCTGCCCTGCCGATGCGGACGAAACCCTGCGAGATGCGCCGCTCGGCGAGGAAGTCACCCGCCTTTCCCGCCTGAAAGCCGAGGCTGTGCAGGCGCAGCACCCGAACGCCGTGTGCATCGGCTCGGATACCATGGTCACGATTGACGGACTGCGCCTCGGCAAGCCGAAGGACGCGGACGAGGCCGCTTCCATGCTCCGCCGTCTGCGCGGACGCACCCATGAGGTGCTGACCGGACTTGCCGTGCTCACGCCGGACGGCGGGGCGCACACGCTGCACACCTGCACGCGCGTCACCTTCCGCGATTTTGCGGAGGACGAGCTTGCCGCCTACCTCACCACCGGAGAGCCGCTCGACAAGGCCGGCGCCTACGGCATCCAGGGCCACGGCGCACTGCTCATCAAGGGCATCGAGGGCGACTATTACAGCGTCATGGGTCTGCCTGTGGCTCCGCTTTATACCATTCTGCGCGATATTCATGCGGTGTAAGCCGCATTTACCTGCTGAAATTCCACATTTCAGTGCAACATTATGAAAGGAAGATTCGTTTTGCGACGACGTCATAAAGTCGGCTCTCCGCTCCTGATCGGTGCGGCAGTCGTCATTCTGCTGTGCATTTTCTCCGCGGTGTACAGCGGCATCAGCGGCAATTCCTCGCCGATCACGAGAGCCGCCGGTGCGGTTGTCCGGCCGTTTCAGCGGTTCGGCACCGGTGTCGGACACTTTTTCAACAAGGGACTGGATTATTTCACCGAGTTTGATGCACTCAAGGCCGAGAATGAGCAGCTCAAGCAGCAGATCAGCGACAATGCACAGCTTGTGCGCGACGCACAGATCGCGCTCGAGGAAAACAACCAGCTGCGCTCTCAGCTTGGGCAGCCGGAGAACACCCGCACCACCACCACGGTCAGTGCTGAGGTCATCGCCCGCAGTCCGGGCGACTGGGCGGATACGCTGACGCTGGACAAGGGCAGCTCGAGCGGCGTCAACAAGGACGATCTTGTAACGACCGTGGACGGCATGCTCGGCTTTGTCAGCGAGGTGACCGACAACACCTGCGAGGTGACTTCCATCACCGACCCGAAAATGCAGTGCGGCGCGCTTGTCACCCGCACGCGCGAGACCGCCATTGCGGAGGGCGACTATAACCTGATGACACGCGGTGCGCTTCGCCTGTCCTATCTGCGCGAGGACTCCAAGGTGGTCGTCGGCGATACGGTCGAGACCTCGGGACGCGGCGGTGTATTTCCCAAGGGCATCCTCATCGGCACGGTGGAAAGCGTACAGCCGGAGGAAAGCGGTCTGTCGTATTACGCGGTCATCAAGCCGTTTGTCAGCGTGGACAGCGTTTCCTCGGTTTCCATCATCACCGAATACACGGACACAGCGGAGTAAGCCATGCAGAGAGAACATATTTCCATCCCGAAGCTGATCGCGTATGTGCTTTTTTCGGTGATTATCTTCGCGCTGCAGACCGGCACGTTCGGCGGCATGCGCATTTTCGGCTCTGCGGTCGATCTGCTGCCCGCACTTGTCACGGCAGCCGCGCTGCTCGGCGGCCCGGCGGAGGCGGCTGTTACCGGCTTGACGGTCGGCATCTGCTATGACCTCAGCTTCACCGGCGTGGACGGTCTCTATCCCCTGTTTTTCCTGCTGTTCGGCTATGCCGCCGGAAAGCTCTGCCAGAGACTGCTCACCCGCAATTATATTTCCATGCTCATCCTTACGGCGTTTGAGTGTGTGCTGCTCGGTCTGCTGCGGTATCTCTTCTCGCTGATGCATGCAGGCGCGTCCTTCCTGATCGTCCTGCGGCAGCTTGCCGTCGGTACGGTGCTGACCTGCCTGTTCTGCTTTGTCGTTTACCTGCCGCTGCGCAGGCTCAGCGGCAAATCCCGTAAGCGCAGCCGCTGACCCTTTGCGGAAAGGAGCACTTCCCCATGTTAAATAAACCTCAACTGCTTCGCCGTCTGCTCGCGCTGTGCGGACTGCTGCTGCTGTGCAGCGGTGTGGCGCTCTCGCAGTTATTCCAGCTGCAGATTCTGAGCGGCGAAAAGTATGTCCGCCGCTCGGCGGAGTTTCTCACCACCACGTCTACGGTTTCCGCTGCCCGCGGTGAGATCCTCGACCGCTACGGCAGGCCGCTCGTCACCAACAACACCGGCTTTTCGCTCGTGCTCATCTACTCGTCCTTCTGGGACGGCAACGATAAGCGGTTTGATACCCTGCTCGATCTGACGCACCGTATCCAGACCGCAGCCGTGGACGCGACCGCCAAGCAGAATGCCGCAAAGGCGGCTGCTGCCACCGATACCTCGAGTGACACCTCTGCGGATGCCGCAGACAGCACGGATACGTCCTCGGACACCCCGACCGACACCGCGCAGGCGGTTTCTGCGGACACGGCGGCGATTCCGTCCATCAACGACCGGCTGCCGATCACACAGTCCGCGCCGTTCACCTACAACAGTTCATCGCTGGCCGAATTGTCGGGTTATATGAAGGACAGCGCCAAGTCGCTCGGTCTGGATGCGGTTACGGCGGCTGTAGACGCTGCCAAGCAGGCGAACGAGACCGACCCCAAGACCGACGAGAACGGCAACACCATTGATCAGGCGGCACAGGTGGATGCGACCAAGCTGGTCTCCCCGACCGAGTTTATCAACGCCATGCGCGCCTATATGGAGAAAAACCTCGGCATGCCGACCGATCTCTCGCTTGCGGACGCCCGCACGATGGTCGGCATCTATTACAGCATGCGCACGGTCGGCTTCAGCAATCAGGCGACCTACACACTCGCGGACAATGTGCCGATGGACCTGATCGCCTATATCAAGGAGCACAGCGCGGATTTTCAGGGCATTGAAATCCAGAGCGAAGCCGTCCGCCAGTACGACACCGCCACCGCCGCGCACCTGCTCGGCACGATCGGCTCCCTGACCTCCGACGAGTGGAATTCCGACAAAAACGGCGGCCCTTACAAGGACAAGACAGGCTACCAGATGAGCGATCTCATCGGCAAATCCGGTCTGGAGAGCGCGCTCGAGTCCTACCTGCACGGCACGGCAGGCTCCCGCACGGTGGAGACCGACCTTGGCGGTTCGGCTATTGCCGAGCAGACCACCGCTACGGCTCCCAAGCCGGGCGACAATGTTATCACCACGATTGACCTTGACCTGCAGGAAGTCGCCGAGAAATCGCTGGAAAGCAATCTGTCTGCCTACGGCAAGGGCGGCGCGGCTGTTGCGCTCGACCCGAACACGGGCGAGGTGCTCGCGATGGCGTCCTACCCGACCTACGATCTGGCAAACTACAACAAAAACTACGCCTCCATCCAGGCGGACAGCCGCCATCCGGAGGTAAACCGTGCAACCTCGGGTGTGTACCCGCCGGGCTCCACCTTTAAGATGGTGACCGCCATCGCGGGTCTGGAGGAAGGCATCATCTCCGGTGACACCTACGTTACCTGTACCGGCACCTACGAGTACGGCGGACAGACCTTCCGCTGCAACAACCACGACACACCCATGACGCTCAACGTCACGGATGCGCTCAAATACTCGTGCAATACGTTCTTCTACACGGTCGGTCAGAAGCTGACCGGTGAGCACCTCGAACAGTGGACTAAGAAGTTCGGTCTCGGCACGGCGACCGGCATCGAGGTCGGTGAAACCACCGGTCAGGCGGCAGGCCCGACCTACCGTGAGCAGCAGCGCAAGGCCGACCCGGCGATCCGCGAATGGCAGGGCGGCGATGATCTGAACGCAGCGATCGGTCAGTCGGATAACGGCTTTACGCCACTGCAGCTGGCAAACTATGTTTCCGCGATTGTAAACGGCGGCACGCTGTACAAGCCGACGCTCGTCAAAAGCATCAAAAGCTACGATTACAGCAGCTTTATGAAAACCGATGAATCCGAGGTGCGCGGCAAGATCGACATTTCGGATGCCACGCGTGAGCTTGTCATGCAGGGCATGAGCGAGGTTACCGACGAGGGCGGTACCGCAGGCAGCGTTTTCGCGGACTACCCCATCAAGGTCGGCGGCAAGACCGGTACGGCCGAGATGTTCGAGAACGGCGAGTCATTCGACAACGGTCTGTTCATCGCGTTTGCACCCTTTGACAACCCGCAGATCGTTATCTGCGTGGTCGGTGAAGGCGCAGGCCACGGCGCTTACGTTGCGCCGATTGTGCGTGATATGCTTGATGAGTATTTCTCTGTCGGCAAGTCGGACCGCGCAGCCTCCCGTCAGGCGGAGAACACCCTGATTCGATAAAACAATTGTAAGCGAAACTGCAGTTTCGCGGCAGCCTAAGCCCGGCAAATGTGATTTTGCCGGGTTTTCTGCGTTCAAACCAGGCGGCTTTCCAAGTTTTCAACAAAAAAATCTCGAGGAACGCTTGTAAACCGCCCGCTGTTAGTTTATAATACACTTGTAGGCGAATCTGCAGATTTATGCAGTATTGCCTTAAATAAGGTTTTCTTTCGGAGGCGGTATGTTGAAGGTGATTCTTGTTGCGTCCGGTAAGGGCGGCACAGGAAAAACCTCCCTTACAGCGGGCGTAGGCGCGGCTCTCGCGCAGCTTGGCAGCAAAGTGCTGCTGATTGACGGCGACTGCGGTCTGCGCAATCTGGATATCGTGCTCGGCATGTCCGACCGGGTGGTCTACTCGTTTGCCGATGTGGCAGGCGGCGCAGTCCCCCTCGCGGATGCCATGGCGTGTCATCCGGATATGAAAACGCTGTACTTACTCACTGCACCGGTGGCGCTTCCCGCTCTCAGCGAGCGCGGCATGGAGCAGCTGGCTGTGCAGGCCGAGGAGGCCGGGTTCGACTACCTGCTGATCGACGGTCCCGCCGGACTGCCGGCTGAGCTTTCCTTTCTGGCGCATATTGCCACGCAGGCGATCATCGTCACCTCGACCGACCGCGTGTGTGTCCGCGGCGCAGAACGCTGCGCCCGCAAGCTGGAGGAGGAATACTGCATACAGCGCATCCGCATGGTGCTTAACCGCGTGCGTCCGCAGCTCATCAGCCACGGCAAATCCGGCAACATCGACGACGCGATGGACGAAGCGGGACTTCCCCTGCTCGGTCTCGTACCCGAGGATGTGGACCTCATTTCGTGCAGCAACAGCGGCAGGAGCATTCATGCCGTCAAGCACACGGGCGCGGCTCGCGCCTTTATGAATATCGCCCGGCGGCTCAACGGCGAGCGTATTCCACTTAAATTGTAAGTAATCTCAACATGAATATACAGGAAAGGGGTTATTCCTGATGAATATAGCACTGATCGCACATGACCGCAAAAAAGAACTGATGGTACAATTTTGCATGGCATACTGCGGTATTCTTGCAAAGCATAATATCTGTGCCACCGGCACCACCGGCAAGTTTGTTGAAGAAGCTACCGGTCTGAAAATCGACAAGTGCCTTGCGGGTATGCAGGGCGGCGAGGAGCAGATCTCCGCGCGCGTAGCCTACAACGAGATCGACCTCGTGCTGTTTTTCCGTGATCCGATGTCCAACGCACAGTACGAACCGGACGTTCATGCGATTTCCCGCCTGTGTGACATGCACAATATCCCGATTGCAACCAACTCGGCAACCGCCGAGATGCTCATCCTCGGTCTGGACCGCGGTGATCTGGATTGGCGTAATATTGTCAACCCGAAGAACAAAAAATAAACATAGCATTCGTTGCACCGGATCGGGTACGCCAATTCGGTGCATACGTCTGTCTTGAGGAGAATCAAAATAGTTATGGAAAAAGTAAAACCCAGAACCTTATCCGGCTTTATGGAGCTGCTTCCGGCACCGCAGGTGCAGATGGAGCGCATCATGCAGGTACTGCGCGAAACCTATGCGCTGTACGGCTTCTATCCGCTGGATACCCCGCTGATCGAGTCCTCCGAGGTACTGCTTGCCAAGGGCGGCGGCGAGACTGAAAAGCAGATCTACCGCTTCACCAAGGGCGACAGCGATCTGTCCCTGCGATTCGACCTGACCGTACCGCTGGCAAAGTATGTTGCCCAGCACTACGGCGAGCTGACCTTCCCGTTCCGCCGTTTCCAGATCGGCAAGGTTTACCGCGGTGAGCGCGCACAGCGCGGCCGTTTCCGCGAGTTCTATCAGGCGGACATCGACGTCATCGGTGACGGCAAGCTGGACATCATCAACGAGGCCGAGGTGCCGAGCATCATCTACAAGACGTTCACCTCGCTCGGTCTTCAGCGCTTCAAGATCCGCATCAACAACCGCAAGGTGCTCAACGGCTTCTTTGCTATCCTCGGTTTGACCGAGAAGGCCGGCGACGTGATGCGCACCATCGACAAGCTGGAGAAGATCGGCGCAGAGAAGGTAAAGACCATTCTGGTCGAGGATTTCGGCGTGGAAGCGGCTACGGCTGACGAGCTGCTGAAGTTCATCGAGACCCCGGGCGGCACCGAGGGTATCCTCGCGGCGCTGGAGGGCTACAAGGGCAGGAACGAGGTATTCGACCTCGGCGCAGAGGAGCTGAAAACGGTTGCAACCTATATGCAGGCGTTCGGCGTTCCGGCTGACCACTTCGAGATCGACCTGACCATTGCACGCGGTCTGGACTACTACACCGGTACCGTTTACGAGACCGCTATGCTCGACCATCCGGAAATCGGTTCCATCTGCTCGGGCGGCCGCTACGACAACCTTGCCGAGTACTACACCGACAAGCAGCTGCCGGGCGTGGGCATTTCCATCGGTCTGACCCGTCTGTTCTACGTTCTCGGTGAGCAGGGTTATCTGAACGACCAGATGAACAAGGCACCGGCGGACGTACTTATCCTGCCGATGACTGACGACATGGGCGCCGCTATCAAGACCGCTACCGCTCTGCGCGAGTCGGGCATCCGCACCCAGTTGTACAGCGAGCAGAAGAAGTTCAAGCACAAGATCGGCTACGCCGACAAGCTGGGCATTCCGTTCGTTATCTTCCTCGGTGAGGATGAGATCAACGCGGGCGTTGTCGCTGTTAAGGATATGGAGAGCGGCGAGCAGGTCAAGATTTCGCTTGACGAGGCAGCAAAGCTCATCCATGACGGTCTGGCGAAGAAAAACGCAGGCAAAGTAATCTGCGACAAATAAATCGCTAAATTGCAGGGCGGGTGCCCCCCGCCTTTAGTAGAGATAGATTTTCAACTGAATATGGAGGGATTGTTTATGAAACAGCTTGTTTACGGCGGTATTCTCATGATAACCGGCATGCTCGGTGTCATTGCGGCTATTCTGGCGCTTTCCGCGTCGATTGCCGACAACGCTTCCATTATGTTCCTTATCGCCTTCGCCGGCATTATTTTATTTGCGATTATGGCCTTTCTCGGCTATTATGAGCACGTTCGTCCGGCGATGAAGGATAAGGACAATCAGTAACTTACCATCTATATTTCAGCTAATTCGTGCAACAGCGCGTATTAAATAGAATTTGCTCTGCAAATCAAAACTGTAATAAACAAATCTTAAAGGATTGATAAACATGAATAACACATCTATTGCAGGCATGAAGCGCACGCATATGTGCGGCGAGCTTCGCCTGGAGCACGCGGGCCAGACCGTTACCGTAAACGGCTGGGTTGACCGCGTGCGTGACAACGGCGGCGTTCTGTTCCTGCTGCTGCGCGACCGTGCGGGCATTGTACAGTGCACGTTCGACAAGTCGGTCAATGCTGACCTGTTCGACATTGCCTTCACCTGCCGCACCGAGTTCGTTGTAGCGGTAAAGGGCAAGCTGGTGGCCCGCGATGAGGCAGCCATCAACAAGAAGATGCCGACCGGCGAGGTCGAAATTATTGCCGAGGACATCCGCATTCTGTCCAAGGCAGAAACCACCCCGTTTGAGATCGACGACACCAAGGAGGTCGGTGACCAGATCCGTCTGAAGTACCGCTACCTTGACCTGCGCCGTCCGTCCATGCAGAAGAACCTGATGCTGCGCCACCGCGTAACGCAGGTTGCCCGCAACTACTTCGACGAGCACGGCTTCCTCGAAATCGAGACCCCGATGCTGACCAAGTCCACCCCGGAGGGCGCGCGCGACTACCTCGTGCCGTCCCGTGTACATCCGGGCAAGTTCTACGCCCTGCCGCAGTCCCCGCAGCAGTACAAGCAGCTGCTCATGCTGTCCGGCATGGACCGTTAC
Organism: Butyricicoccus sp. AM32-19; assembly: GCF_003480365.1. Lineage (NCBI taxonomy): Bacteria > Bacillati > Bacillota > Clostridia > Eubacteriales > Butyricicoccaceae > Butyricicoccus > Butyricicoccus sp. AM32-19. The sequence goes on from NZ_QUIX01000009.1 coordinate 87,736, forward strand.
ATTCAGATCACCCGCTGCTTCCGCGACGAGGATCTGCGCGCTGACCGTCAGCCCGAGTTCACCCAGATCGACCTTGAGATGTCGTTCGTTGAGCAGGATGACGTTATCGCCGTCAACGAGGGCTTCCTCCAGCGCGTATTCAAGGAAGTGCTCGATGTTGACATTCAGCTGCCGCTGCCGCGCATGACCTGGCAGGACGCCATGGACAAGTACGGCTCGGACAAGCCGGACGTTCGCTTCGGCTTTGAGATCAAGGATATTTCCGACATTGCCAAGGACTGCTCGTTCAAGGTGTTCAAGGACACCGTAGCGAACGGCGGTACGGTTCGTCTCATCAACGTAAACGGCTACGCGGACAAGTTCCCGCGCAAGGAGATTGACAAGCTCGGCGAGTTCGTCAAGACCTACCGCGCAAAGGGTCTGGCATGGATGAAGCTCGCTGCAGACGGCAGCATGACTTCTTCGTTCGCCAAGTTCCTGTCCGAGGACGAGATTGCAGCCATCAAGGAGCGCGCAGGTGCAAAGGAGAACGACCTGCTGTTCGTTGTTGCCGACGCAAACTGGCAGACCGCCGCTGTGGCTCTGGGCGCGCTGCGCTGCGAGCTGGCTAAGCGCCTGGGTCTGGCTAAGAAGGACGACTTCAAGCTGCTGTGGGTCACCGAGTTCCCGCAGTTCGAGTACAGCGAGGAGGAGAACCGCCTCGTAGCCATGCACCATCCGTTCACCGCACCGATGGACGAGGATATCCCGCTGCTGGACACCGATCCGGCCAAGGTTCGTGCCAAGGCTTACGACATTATCCTCAACGGCTGTGAGCTGGGCGGCGGCTCCATTCGTATCCACGATCCCGAGCTGCAGACCAAGATGTTCGAGGCCCTCGGCTTCACCGAGGAGAAGGCCAAGGAGCAGTTCGGTCACCTGATCACTGCGTTCTCCTACGGCGCACCTCCGCACGGTGGTCTGGCTTACGGTCTGGATCGTCTGTGCATGCTGCTCGCCGGTCTGGATTCCATCCGCGACGTGATCGCCTTCCCGAAGGTTCAGAACGCGTCCGACCTGATGATGAACTGCCCGGATACCGTAGATGACAAGCAGCTGGACGATCTCTCTATCGCAGTTACCCGCGTAGAGGAAACGCCTGAGGCATAAATTCTAACGACTTGAGAAGCCGCTGCGGAAACACCACAGCGGCTTTTCCGTTTCTGCGAAAGGAGCAACTTTTTTGAGCATTGAACGTAAGGTTCAAAACGAAACCGGAAGAAATCCGTACCGAATCGGTGCAAACGTACTGCTGCTCGTTGCGTTTTTCCTGCTGTTCCATCCCCTGCTGAGCAGGGGCTCGCTGATGTATCAGCCGACCATCTCGCACTGGCTGACCGCAGGCGCATTTGTGCCGCTGGTGCTGCGTCCGTGGCGCCGCAACCACCCGTTTGCGGAAAATCACACGCGGCTGTACGCGGCGGTTCTGCTCGTGCATGACGTGCTGCTGTTCCTGTCTGCGGCGGCTGTCAGCCTGATCCTGGTGGAATACATGGTCAAGGGCTGTGTCATCACGCTCAAGCAGTCGTTTTTTCAGGGCTGGATCTGCTATGTGGCGGTTTACGCCGCGGCCTATCTGATCTGCGGCAACGTGCGTATCGGCGTATGCCTCGGCATGGCAATTTCGATGATCCACGGCATGATCGACCACTACGTTATGCTGTTCCGCGGCACGCCTGTCATGCTGAGCGACATTGCCGCCATCGGCACGGCAGCCAACGTGTCCAAGGGCTACTCTGCACCGATAGAGCTTTCCGTGCTCCGCGCCGCAGCGGCGGCTGTGCTGTTCTGCGTGAGCGTGTGCCTGATGCAGCGCAGCTTCAAGGTGCACAAGCGCTGGTACTTCCGCAGACTGTTTTCGCTGCCGTGTGTGCTCGTGCTGGCGTTCATCGCCTACACCGGCATCCAGACGGTCGGCACCGGACTGGCTTTCTGGCAGTCCAGCCGCCAGTACAGCGAGATTTTCTACTTCCTGCGCTGCGCGACCAGCTCGTTTGTCAAGCAGCCGGAGGGCTACAGCGCGGACGCGCTTTCTGCCGCACAGAGCGAATTTACCGGCAAACAGGGCACGAAAACGCCCAATCTGATCGTGATTATGAACGAATCCTTCTCGGATCTCGGCTCGGTCGGTGCGCTTGAGACCAACGAGGACCCCATGCCGTATGTGCACAAGCTGATGCAGGGTCAGGAGAACACCATCAGCGGTCAGCTGACCGTTTCGACCTTCGGCGGCGGCACCGCCAACACCGAGCTGGAGTTCCTCACCGGCGATTCAATGGCGTTCCTGCCGTACAACTGCTCGGCGTATCAGGTGTTCATCAAGAGCGAAATGCCCAATCTGACCTCGGGTCTGGATTCGCTCGGCTACCAGACGGCGGCGATTCACCCCTATCTGTCCACCTCGTGGAACCGCACGAACGTTTACCGTTTCTTTGGCTTTGAAGCACAGTATTATCAGGACGATTTTGCCGCTGACGCCAGTCGTGTGCGCGATTATATCAGCGACAGCGCAAGCTACAAGAAGATTTTCGAGCTGTACGAGAACAAGAGGGAAAACACGCCGCTGTTCGTGTTCAACGTAACGATGCAGAACCACGGCGGCTACGACTGGGACGGCGACGGTTACTTCGACAAGCGCATCTACCTCACCGGTAAGGAGCAGGACAAGTACCCGACGGTTGACCAGTACCTGTCTCTCGTGCGGTACAGCGACGACGCCGTGCAGGAGCTGATCAGCTACTTCTCCAAGGTGGATGAGCCGACGGCGATCGTGTTCTTCGGCGACCACCAGCCCAATCTGCCGGAGGACTTTTACAACACCCTGCTCGAAAGTCAGCGCGGCGATCTCTCGGATGCCGAACTGCGCCAGAAAAAGATGGTAACGCCGTTCTTCATCTGGGCGAACTACGACATCAAGGAGCAGACAAACATGCAGATCAGCGCGAACTATCTATCCGCGTATGCGCTGAACGCGCTCGGCTGCTCGACCTCGGGCTTTGACCAGATGCGCCTTGCCCTGCAGCAGCAGATTCCGGTGATGAACGTCAACGGCTACCGCCTGCCGGACGGCAACTGGTATCCGCAGGGCGAACAGCCGGAAAACGACCTGCTGAACGATTATCACAATGCGGAATATGCGCAGATTTTTGATGCAAAAAATCGCAGCGATGAATGGTATACACCGTAATTCCGTGCAGAATCCCCACTTTATGTGGGGATTTTTCCTTGTAAAAAAGATACAGTTTTACGAATTTTTTTGTTGTTCCTGATAAATTTTTAACGTTCACTTTGTAAATCCGCCTTCAGTTAACGTCGAAATGCACAAATACACCTTCTTGTTTATGTGCAAGTATCCAAAGTGCGAAAAAAGCAAAAAAAATGCTTTGCTATAGCCTCTGTATAGTGTTAAAATAACTCTCGGACAAACGGCAACGCGGTTTGCCCATTCGACAGATCTTCAGTCCTTCGATTGATGGTCTTGTTTTTTGGGATCTTGCGGGCACGCGCACGCAAGCGCAGACCGAGGCCGTCATTCAGAAATCGTTTCGGTGGATTTTGAGGGATCTCCGCCGGGACACGAAATTTTTACAAGGGGAGAAAAAGATGAACTTCGTAAACTCCATGGCGTTTACCGCGATCACCTTCGTGGCGTTCACGGCACTCGTCGCACTCATCTCGTGGTGGAAAACCCGCGGTGACAACCTCGACACGCAGGACGGCTACTATCTCGGCGGCCGCAGCCTGACCGGCCCGGTCATTGCCGGTTCTCTGCTGATGACCAACCTTTCCGCAGAACAGCTCGTTGGCAACAACGGTCAGGCAGTTCGCGTCGGCATGTCCACCATGGGCTGGGAGGTAACCTCTGCAATCGCTCTGGTAATCCTCGCATTCGTACTGATGCCGAAGTACCTCAAGACCGGTCTGACCACCGTTCCGCAGTTCTTTGAGCAGCGCTACGACGAAGGCACCCGCCGTCTGGTTTCCATCATCGTACTGCTCAGCTACGTTGTAATCATGCTGCCGAACATCCTGTACGCAGGCGCACAGGTATTCGTAAACATCTTCGGCATTGACGAGATGTTCGGTATTTCCCGTTTTGCAGCAATCGCAATCGTCTGTGTTGCAACCGCAATCATCGGTTCTATCTACGCCATCTTCGGCGGCCTGAAGGCAATCGCACTGTCCGACTCCATCAACGGCCTCGGCCTGATCGTCGGCGGCCTGCTGGTTCCGGTATTCGGCTTCATGTTCCTGTCCGGCCAGCTCGGCGGCGACGGCTCCTTCATGGACGGCTTCGACAAGTTCCTGCACACCAATCCGTCCTACCTGAACGCCATCAACGAGGTTAACACCCCGGAGCCGTGGCTCCCGTGGCCGCTGCTGTTCACCGGTCTGCTGGTCAACAACATGTACTACTGGGCAACCAACCAGTCCATCATCCAGCGTACCTTCGGTGCTAAGAACCTGAAGGAAGCACAGAAGGGCGCCGTATTTGCAGGCTTCCTCAAGATCATGACTCCGCTGATCATCGTTGTTCCGGGCGTTATCTGCGCACTGGCTTACCCGGGCATGGACTGGGGTTCCGGCGACTCCGCTTACCCGATGCTGGTAGCAGAGGTTATGCCGAAGCCGATCCTGGGCTTCTTCGCTGCTGTAATGTTCGGCGCGATCCTGTCCTCCTTCAACTCGGTACTGAACTCCGCATCCACCATCTACGCACTCGATATTCACCGTCCGCTGTTCAACCCGACCGCTTCCGATGCACGCATGGTTAAGATCGGTCAGAACTTCGGTACTGTAGTAGCAGTTGTTTCCACCATCATGTCCCCGTTCATGCTGTACATGGGCGGCATCACGAGCTTCGTAAACTCTGCTTTCGCTGCGTTCAACACCCCGATCTTTGTTTGCCTGCTGTGCGGCTTCTTCTGGAAGAAGGTTCCGGCTATCGCTGCTAAGATCGTCATCCCGGTTCACGTTGTACTGTACTTCATTCTCCAGTTCGGTCTGCGCAACGTAATCCCGGCACTGAACAACATCCACTACCTGTACTTCACCGCGATCCTGTTTGTATTCGACATGCTGCTGATGTGGGTAATCGTTAAGAAGCATCCGCGTGCAACCGATTTCGAGCTGAAGGACGTAGGCGCTGTAGATCTGACCCCGTGGAAGAACGGCAAGATCTGGGCTACCGTTACCCTGCTGATCATGGTTCTGGCTTATGTAATCTTCTCTCCCCTTGGCTTCGGCAAGAGCGAGAAGACCACCTACCAGAACTACCTCGAGAATCAGACCACTGCTTCGGTTTCCGATTCCGTTCAGTAATGCAACTCAAAACGACCGTCAAAAGACGGTCGTTTTTTTATGCCTGTCCCCTATGCAAATCCGCAAAAACGTGCTATGCTAATACTAAGGCGAGAATGCCCGTACAAGGAGGAATCACCATGAAGGAACACTATAAAGGTATCGGCCATATTGCGATCTACACCGTAGATATGGACCAGAGCATTGCATTTTACGAAATGATCGGCGGCAGTGTATTCAAGCGCGACGGCGTAGAGACACCGGAGGGCCTGAAGAAGCTGGCGCTCGTTGAATTCGGCGGCTTCCTGCTCGAGCTGATCGAGCCGCCCGCAGGCACGCTCGTGCCGTCCGGCGAGGGCAGCATCCCGCACTTCGCAGTCTACGTTGACGACCTCGACAAGACCGCGGCTGACCTCAAGGCAGCAGGCGTTATCAGCTTCACCGCACCGGAGAAGAAGGTGCTGCCGAATACCTTCGGCGGCCTGCAGAACTGGTTCTTCACCGGCCCGTCCGGTGAGCAGATCGAGCTGCTGCAAATGCTGTAAAAAACGAACACCTCCCGTCTGTATCGATGGGAGGTGTTTTTTATGCAGCCCGACCTACGGAAACTATTTAATTCGCTCCTTAAAAATGAAACAGCATACAAATAAAAAACGAAACCACCACACTAATTCTCAATTCTCCATTATTCAGCCCTCAAGCGACAAAAAAGCTCCCAACCTCACGGTTGGGAGCTTTCGTAAACCTAAAGCGAGTTTATCGCGCCGGATTAATAGTGGCGAGCCTCGAACAGGTGATCCTCGATGCGCTTGCGTGCAGCCTGAACCTCAGCCTTCTGAGATACCTCAGCTACGCCTACACGCCACCAAGCCTCGTAGCCTGCGGACATGGTCTTCGGCAGAACCTTCATGTCGATCAGGGTGGAAACGGTCTGCTTCTTGGAATCCTCGATTGCAGCCTTCAGCTCGTCAAGAGTCTTAACGGTGTAGGTCTTGCAGCCGTAAGCAGCGCCGATTGCAGCGTAATCTACCTGGATTACCTTGCCCTTGTGTACGCCGTTGGTTACGCCTTCCTCAAGCATGTTCTTCTCGGTGCAGATGGAAGCATTGCCGTTGGAAACCTCGAGGTTGTTGATGCAGCCGAAGGAAGCGTTATCGAACAGCATTACGTTGATCTTGTGGCCCATCTGAACCGAGGTGATCAGCTCAGAGTGCAGCATGTCGAAGGAACCGTCGCCGCACATAGCGTAAACTTCCTGATCCGGGCAAGCGATCTTAGCGCCCAGAGCGGAGGCAACCTCGTAACCCATGCAGGAGTAACCGTACTCCATGTGGTAGGTGTTCTCCTTGCGTGCACGCCACAGACCCTGCATGTCGCCCGGCAGAGAGCCTGCTGCTGCACATACGATAGCGTTGTCATCGATCATGTGGTTGATGGTGCCCAGAACGGTGGTCTGGCACAGCTTGCAGCCGGTATCCTCGATGTACTTCTCAACGCACTCACGGTTGTCGTCGTTGCACTCCGGGGTGAAGTGCTCCTTGTCGGTGTACTCAACCTTGTCCAGACGCTCAACCTCAGTCCACCACTCCTTGCGCAGAGCAGCAACTTCCTCAGCGTAAGCCTTGTCGGTGTGGTAGCCGATCTTAGCCAGCTCCTCGCCGATTGCGGTCAGAGCCTCGTTTGCGTCAGCAACGACCGGAGTAGCGTCCATCTTGTAAGCCTGGAACTCAGACGGGTTGATGTTGACGAACTTAGCGTCGGTGCGGTACAGCCACTTGGAAGCGGTGGTGAAGTCGGTGTAACGGGTGCCAACGCCGATTACAACGTCAGCCTCGTGCGCCAGCTTGTTTGCAGCGATGCCGCCGGTGGTGCCCAGACCACCGAGGTTCAGCTCGTGATCCCAAACAACAGCGGACTTGCCGGCCTGGGTCTCGCCGAATGCGATGCCGAAGTCCTCAGCGAACTTCTTGAATACCTTGTGTGCCTCAGCATAACGAACGCCGCCGCCGCAGATCAGGAGCGGCTTCTTTGCGTTCTTGATGACCTCAACAGCCTTGTCCAGAGCATACTTGGTAACCGGACGGCGGTCGATGCGCCATACGCGCTTCTTGAAGAAGTCAACCGGGTAATCGTATGCTTCAGCCTGAACGTCCTGCGGCAGAGAAATTGCAACAGCACCGGTGTTAGCGGTATCGGTCAGAACACGCATAGCGGAGATCATGTCGGTCATAACCTGCTCCGGACGGTTGATGCGGCCCCAGTACTTGGTAACAGCCTGGAAAGCATCATGAGCAGAGATGGACAGGTTCTGCGGCTGCTCCATCTGCTGGAGAACCGGGTCCGGCTGACGGGAAGCGTAGATGTCGCCCGGCAGGATCAGAACCGGAATGTTGTTAGCGGTAGCGGTTGCAGCAGCGGTAACCATGTTGCAAGCGCCGGGGCCTACGGAAGAGGTGCAGGCGAAGATGGACTTGCGGCGCATCTGCTTAGCGTAGCCAACTGCAGCCAGAGCCATGCCCTGCTCGTTCTTGCCCTGGTAAACAACCATGTCCTTGAGCTCCTGCTCAACGCCGTTAGCGAAGCCAACTACGTTGCCGTGGCCCGGCAGCATGAAGATGCCCTTAACGAACTTGTGCTCCTGCTCGTTGCCATCCATATCAATGTAGCTGATATACTGGTTCTCGAGGAAGCGAACGAGTGCCTGAGACGCAGTCAGACGAACGGTTTCCATATGAATCATGTTGGAAATCCTCCCATAAATATTTTATAAAGGTAGCAATGCCTCCGCTCCACAAAAGGAGGGGCAAGGGAACCATAGGTTCCCAAACGCACGAGACAGGTCTCGTGCCTGCCGCGTGCACGCGGCAGATGCAGTTCCTTATCAAAGTCCAGCTCCGCCGGACTTTGATACCACTGCCTCGGGACGTGGTGTCCCGAGCCTCGTTCGCTGTGCGAACGAGAGGGGGGTATCGAAAAAAGTTTCTACGGAACTTTTTTCGTATATAGGGGGGACAGCGTCCCCCCTATACTCCGGCAGGCTTTAGTTGCCGCTCGGGCAGTGCCAGATATGATCGTTGGCATCGTCCTCAAGCAGCCACAGGTGCTCCTCGTCGTCGATGCGGGTCTTGTCCCACGGGTTGCCCGGCAGATGACGGATGCCCCAAGCGTAGCAGCAGGAGTAGCCCGGTGCGGTTACCTGGGAGTGCATCTTGTCGGTGATGATAGCCAGACCGTTGTGATGGGTCTCGTAAATCTCGCCGTTGCCCCAGCCTGCGCCGAAGCCCATCGGCTTGTCGAAGCGGTAGAAGTAGCACTCCGGCTGCGGATGATGATGCGGCGGGTAAGAGGACCACTTGCCCGGCAGGTTGACAACTTCGCCCAGAACCATGTTGGAGTACGGCGCGTTGTCCAGATCGAAGCAGGTGCGTACATCGCGCTTGATGCAGCCCATCAGCTCGCCCTTGTTGCCGCGTGCCCAGGTATCGGTGTCTTCCGGCTTGTACATCTTGCTCGGGAAGGTCTTTTCGTTCAAAGTCTTCTGGATGTAGATGTTGCACGGACCGTGTGCGATGATCTCGAACTTTACGCCCTTGCAAACGTGCAGGCAGGACGGGTTGTAATCGAACGGATTCGGACGGTCTACGTCGTAGGACTCATTCTCCCACTTGATGGTGCACTTGCCGTCGAATACCAGTGCTGCAACTTCCTTCTCAGGCTCCTCGCAGCTCCAGGTGTCGCCGTCTTCCATCACGAGGAGAGCAACGTCCATCATGGCATCCTTGCCGATGCCTTCGTCAAGACGGATGTACTCGTTGTATCCGCGCTTGACCTGCTTATCCATGTACATAGGAATTCCCTCCAAAAAATAATTTTTTGGTGCGGTGACCGGTATATCCCACCCGATCACGCAGATTCAGCTGTGAAAAACAGCCTATCTGTTATCATTATACCACGCCATAACAGCCAGTTTCAACCACTCATTGAACGGATTCGGCGCGGTGCGGAAAGGCTTTGTCATTCAGCACAAAAATCCGAGTGGATTTTCTCGCAAATGATACAACAAAAATACGATTGGTTTGTGTCGCACTCTTGCCTTCCCTTCCTTTTTCATCTATAATTATAGCAGATATTCAAAGGATTGCTTGCAATTTCTTCAGCAGTAATAACACGATTTTAAGGTATGCACGCAGCGTGTGCATCAGAAAGGATTTTCGCCATGGATGCAGCCCGCCGAGAAAAAAAAGAGCACGGCACACTTGCGTTTCCGTTCCAGATCTACCCCGCGCTGGACGGCAGCGAGGCCGATGACAGCGATTTTATCCCCTATCACTGGCACCCGGAGCTGGAAATCATCACGGTGGACGCGGGCCACGTTTCGCTCACCATCGCTGACCACACCTACGAGGGCACCCACGGCGATGTGTTCTTCGCCGCCGGTGAGGAATTGCACGAAATCCGCGCCGCCGGACGGGAAAATCAGTTCCGCTCGTTCGTGTTTGCGGCGGATTTCCTGCAGTTTTCGCGCGCCGACCAGAGCGAATTCGCGCTGCTCGCGCCGCTCGCGGAGGGACGGCTGCGGTTCGACACCTGCATCCGCGCCGGTGAACCCGGGCAGAACGAAATCCGTGCGCTGCTCGCACAGATCGTGCGCGCGTGGCAAGTGCAGGCGCCCGGCTGTCAGCTTGCCGTGAAGGCCGCGCTGCTCGGCATCGTGGCGGTGTGCGCGCAGTACGGCAGACTTGTCGGACATCAAATGCGCCCGGGCGCGGACTATAAGGCGCAGCAGCTGAAGGAGATCGTCGGCTACCTCGGTGAGCATTTCACCGAACCGCTCTCGCTGTCGGCGGTTGCAGCGGAGTTTGGATTGTCGCCGCAGTATTTCAGCACCTTTTTCCGGGATAATTTCGGAAGGACATTCACCCAGCATATCAATTCCCTGCGGATCGAGCAGGCGGCGCGTCTGCTCCGTGAGACCGATCTTCCGGTCATGGAGGTCGGGTTTCGCGTTGGATTTGATAATTTCAGCTACTTTATCAAGCGGTTTCGGCTTGTGTATGGCGTTTCGCCGTCGCATTATCGGAAAAACAGTTTAACTTAAACACGAGACTTGTTTTCTGCACCGGCGGAGCGGGGCACACGAACTGCGCGAGCGTGTTCGCCCTGACAGGGCGAACACGCTGACGCAGTTTGTGTCCCCCGCCTAATTACTGCCAGAAAACGCAAAAACCTCCGTATGAACCATACGGAGGTTTTTTCTATGTCTTATCTCGTCTGCTGGGTGATAATAAACACCGGAATGTACCAAATAAGCTGATACAGCAGGATATTCATCACCGGAAGCGCGTCTGCGGCGTTCTGGTACAGCAGGTAGAACACGATCAGCATACCGAGCAGGCCGGCGAACGTGCCGAGCGTCAGCGCCGAGCGGACGGCGCCTGCCAGCTTATCCGCGCCGCGGAGCACCTGCATGAACGGACCGGCACCCTCGCGGGTGAGGATAGCTGCCGGTGCATCGCCCTTGGCGTAATTCGGATTCAGCAGACGATCCACGCCTGTCGGGTCCGGCTGGTCGGCAAAGCCGCGTCGAAGGTCAAACTCCTCCTCAATCATCGCCGGGGAGATATTGAAATCACGAACAGCGAGGACCGCATTCATGTGCATGCGGCGCATGAGGCGCATCGCCTTATAGGTATTCTTGGTAGTCTGGTAACGCATGGTCAGCACGCCTGCAAGCGCGTTATCCACAACCAGATACATATTGATCTGACCCTTATGGCCGGATTCGATCGGAACGCCCATCTTGACCATGAGCGCCGCTGTGCCGAGCACGATACGGCTGGTGCCGACAGCGCCGGTTACACCGCCCTCGACCAGACGCACGTCACGCGCGGTGAAGGTGATGCCGAAGCGCTCCTTCGTGGTATCGGTCAGCACGCGGCCCAGCTCCAGACCGGCAGATTCGGTCAGCGCGGCTGCACAGCCGAGAATCTGCTCGTCCGTGATACGGCCCAGATTGTCGATGGCCTCAAGCTCGATCGAGCCGGTCGGGAACAGATCGTTCTCGAGCAGCATGACCTTCTCCGTGCCGCGCAGCAGGTTGGCCTGACGCGCACCCGCAATGGCTGCACCCGAGCGCAGCAGGCGGCTTGCGGTGTTCTTGTAGCTTGCGCCGAACGCGCACAGCAGACCGATCGGAGCAGACACCGACAGGATCGCCGAGAACGCCCAGAAGAAGCGCACCGGCTCGCCGCAGTTGAACGAAGCGACCAGCGACAGGATGATTGCCAGCGCCAGTGCGATCGGCGTGTAGATGAGCGAGAAGCGGTCAACCGTGTCCGGTCGCTCGATCTCGGTCAGGAACGAGCTTGCATCATACAGCGGGCACTTGACGGCATTGCACGCGTCAATCTCGCTGTCGTAGTGGCTGTAAACCGCCAGCGGCTGCTCTGCCTCGCAGACGGCACGATAGGAACGCGCCTGCGCCAGACTGCGGCCGCGTGCCTCACGCATTTCGGCGTAAAGCAGAAGGATGGAAACCGCCGTGTACGGTACGGCGACGCCGCCCTGATCCGGAAATACCAGCAGAGAGGCACAGTGCAGCAGCGATGCCAGCGCCGCGAACGACACGAGCGTGCCGCGTGCCGGACGGCCATGCAGCAGCGAGGAAAAGCCGTTGCCGAACACGTCAATACCGATCAGCAGCGCCAGGATCTGCAGGGCAGCCAGTGCGCCGATGCCGATGGTCGGGTTCTGCAGAATATCGAGCACGACCGGAAGCGGCAGTGCCTCAAAGCTCGGTGCAAAGCTGAGATACGCGGCAGCTGCGGCAAGGATCAGCACCAGCAGCGACCGGAACGACAGAATGCCCGAACGGCGGCGTGCCGCGTGCATAGCTACCTCCGGATCGACCAGCTTGATGTCCTCCTCTTCTTCTGCCTGATCGGCGGCAATGCGTGCCGCTCTTGCCTGCTTGCGCGAGATGCTCGCCTTGCGGCTTGCTTCCTCGGCAGCGGCTTCTTCCACGATCTCCTGCTGCTCGGCGGCCTTCTCGGCAGCTTCCTTTTCTGCCAACTTGGCCTCGCGGCGTGCCTGCCGCTCTGCGATCTTCTGCGCGGTCCTGTGCTCACGCTCTGCCATTTTCTGCTCGCGCGCCGCGATGCGCGCTTCGCGTGCTTCTTCAACAGACTCGTGTGCGGCGGCTACGGTCTCTGCAGCCTTCTTTGCCGTTTTATCCTTCTTATTTCTGGGAGCCGTCTGCGGCTCCTCTGCCTTGGTCTCTGCCGCCGGTGCGGGCTGCGGCTCGACCGGCTTTTCCGGCTCTGCCGCTGCCTTAGGCATTGGCTCTGCCGCCTTTGCGGGCGCCTGACCGGACACCTCGGCGATGATGGAATCCAGATCAAATTCATCGGTATCCGGTACGTCGCTGAGCATATTTTTCAGCGATTCCAGATCCATATCGTCTTTTCTATCCATGTTCACTTCCCCCTTAATTGCCCTGTGTGCGTCGGCGAAGCGCCTCAAACAGCAGCACAGCCGCCGCGTTGGATGCGTTCAGCGAATTGACACGGCCTCTCATCGGGATGCTGACGATGTAGTCGCACTTGTCGCGGGTCAGGCGGCTGAGCCCCTGTCCTTCCGAGCCGATGATGATGGCGGTCGGGCGGTCAAACGGTGCGTCATACAGGCCGACCGTACCGTCAGCCTCCGCGCCGAACAGCCATACACCGCGTTCCTTGAGTTCATCGAGCGTGGACGCAAGGTTGTTTGCCTTGTGTACGCCGACATAGGCGAGTGCGCCCGCCGCCGAACGAGCGACAGCCGCGGTCAGACCGACAGCTCTGCGCTTCGGGATGATAACGCCGTGTGCGCCTGCGGTCTCTGCCGAACGGATGATGGCACCCAGATTATGCGGGTCCTCGATGCCGTCGCAGACAACGATGAGCGGCACCTCACTGCGCTCCTCGGCGACGCGGAAAATATCGTCGAGCGAGACGTACTCCTGTGCCGCCGCCTGTGCGATAACGCCCTGATGGTTGCCGGTCGGGCTCATGCCGTCCAGCTTGCGCCGGTCGCAGGTGACGACCGGAACGCGATGCTTGCGCGCCTCTGCCGCCACATCACCGATGTGTGCGCCTTCGGCCACAAACACCTTATCCACTGCACGGCCTGCGCGCAGCGTTTCGAGGACGGCGTTGCGTCCCTCAATCAGCGTGCCGTCATCCTCGACCGGAGGACGGCGTCTGTTTTTTTCATATGCCATAAATTTTTACGCTCCAAAATGAGAAATAACTTTGCATATCCTCAGATACTTTCAGTTAGTTTCATTATACACACTTCCCGACTGTTTTTCAATGTTAGACACGAAAATTATACAAACATCGCCGCAAAAGTGCTGCCATAAGTTCGACAGATATCGACAATTCGCTCTGCCGCATTTACACAGCCAGATTTTAGGCGATACAATGAAACCGGACTGAAAGGAGCGAGGACATCTATGGATGGCAAAAAATTTGATAAAAACACGCTGAAAACACTTGTAATCGCGGCTTCTCTGCTGCTGAACTGCATTTTAGGCGGTGCATCGTACACCTATTATCACCATCTGGCGGAGCAGATGAACGAGACCGCTTCCCTGCAGTCGCAGGTAAGCCATCTGGAAGACTCGGTCTCCGACCTGCAGGCGCAGGCGGACGAATCCCAGCCGGCCATTGACGATTTGAAAGCGCAGGTGGCTTCGCTCACCGAGGAGAAGAACGGCCTGCAGACGCAGGTGGACACGCTCACGAGCCAGAAGGCAGATTTACAGAATCAGGTGGATACGCTCAAAGCAGGTGCATCGAGCGGTTCGTCCTCCGGCGGTTCCTCGAGTGACAGTTCGTCCGTCCCGGCAGCTTACAGCAGCTCGGACGACCAGAGCGAGACCGTTTACGTCACGGACACCGGCTCCAAATATCACAGCGCCGGCTGCCGGTATTTGAAGAAAAGCCAGATTCCAATGTCGCTTTCCGAGGCCAAGCGGCAGGGTTACACCGCCTGCTCGGTCTGCGGCGGATAACATGAAAAAGAAGCTGAGATTTTGTCTCAGCTTCTTTTGTTTGCCTGTTAAAACAGTCTATCCATATTCTGCCGCAGCATGCGAACCATACGTTCGCAGTCGAGCATGGTATCATCCGCGCCGAACATAACGGCGGTCTGATCGACTACGCTCGTATCCGGATTGCTGCTGCCGACCACAACCCGACCGTTCTTCACGCGGTCCATCACGGTATCCGCGTTATTGATGAGGAAATCCAGTTCGTTCATCAGGCTGCTGTTGTAGTAGCGAATCGGGTTGGCCTGCTCGGTCATGCCGCTGCGGATGGTCTGCGCCTTGCGCTTGATGGAATCCAGCGCCGCCATAGCAGCCGCCTTATCGGTAATCACATAGTCGGTATAACTGCCGTTTTTCACCGCAGAATCGCAATTCTTGAACTTTTGCGTATCCGTTCGCATATCGAGCAGCTGCTTCATGAGGTTCGTCGCATAGGCTTCCATTTCGGCGCGTTTGCTGTCCGAAAGCGGCATGCGCAGGAAGATGGCGTTCACGTCATTCTCTGCCTTGGCGCTGTACCACGTTACATCCATGCCGGTCAGCTCACCGATGTTGCGCAGCGGCAGATAGATGGAATTCCGGTAAAACAGCGGATAAATGGTCTCGCCCTTCTGGTTCTTGAAGGTCTGCTGTTTGCCGTCCACGAGCACCTTCACGCCCTTATCGAGTGTAGCCGTGCCGGTCGCACCGACATATTTTACGCCTTCCTTGTGGTACGCATCGTCATCCGCACACGGATACGACTTTTCCGTAGTGCCGGACAGGAACACCGTGCGCGATGCACTGTCCCACGAGATATTTTTGCCCATCCAGCGGCCAACCGTGCGCAGCGGCATGTAGGTCGAGCCGTTGTAGCTCAGCGCCGTGTAAACCGTCTTGCCGTCCTCGCTCGGGAAGGTGGCCGGAATGCCCTCAACATAGATGTTCGCGCTCTGCGGATTGATTTTTACGGCAGTGCGGGTCTGCGCCGTATTCTGTGCAGCTGCCTGCACCGTACCCGACGGTATATAGGTCTGCACATTGGCTGCGCCTGCGCTCATCATCAGTGCGGACGCCATCAGGCAGCCCGCGAGTGTGCCGCTTACGATTTTCTTGAACTTAGTCATAATTGCCCCTCCACATAATACAGTTTTTTCTATCCATACCTATGGTATACAACAAAAATCATATTCTGTCAATCCATTTTTCCCGATACTATTATAACGACCGAGAGCGCCGTTTTGTGACAACAAGCCGCTAAAAAAATTTTTCAAAAAATTTGCCACAGAAAATCCCGCTCAGGCGTTGTATAATTGAATGGTATCATTTCCAACCCAAGGGGGAACCAAATTGACACAGGAGCAAATCCTCT
Organism: Butyricicoccus sp. AM32-19; assembly: GCF_003480365.1. Taxonomy (NCBI): domain Bacteria; kingdom Bacillati; phylum Bacillota; class Clostridia; order Eubacteriales; family Butyricicoccaceae; genus Butyricicoccus; species Butyricicoccus sp. AM32-19. The sequence continues at coordinate 103,518 of NZ_QUIX01000009.1, forward strand.
TTTTCGAGGAATCATATGCAAAGTATTACAGGATGATGGTGCAGACCGTTCTGCCCATTGTCGGCAGCCGCGATATTGCCGAGGACATTGTGGCCGACACCTTTCTCATCCTGCTGGCCAAGATAAACAGCGTGATGGAGCACGAGCAGCCGGTCAAGTGGCTGTTCCGTGTGCTGAAAAACAACGCCATCAGCGAATACCGCGCGCAGTGCAGACACGCGGCCGCGCCGCTTGAGGAAAGCATTCTGCGTGCAGCCGAACCCGAGCTGATACCGTTTTCCGGTATGCTGCCAAAGGGCTTATCCGCGTCCGAACAGCGCATTCTGACCCTGCGGCTCGCTGAGGACATGGACTATTCCACCATTTCGGAAAAACTCGGCATTTCCGAGACCGCCTGCCGCAGCCAGTACAGCCGCGCACGGCGGCACTGCGCCGAACTTATGGAAAGGAGTGACGACAATGCAGGATTCTAAGCAGATTGACGAGCTGTTCCGGCTGATGGACGACGTTTGCGAAAACGGTGATGCGGCTCTGCCTGCGCTCGAGCAGTATTTGCAGACGCAGACGGACGTGCCGGAAATCGACACAGAAGCGTCACTCAAAAAGTTCAAGGCCGACCATAGGGAATTTTTCGTCAAGCCGCACCGCGGGCGGCGGCTGTGCTACCGCGTTTTTGTTGTCGCGGCGGCTGTTTTCGCCGCAGGAACCGTGTTTGCGCTGGCTACCGGTCACAATCCGTTCGACTATGCGGCGATGTGGGATTCCGAGACGTTCGGCTTTTTCCAGAGCGGACATGACGATTTTGAGACCACTGAGGACGGGTATACGCATTTTCCGGATGGTACATCGGTGAATTATGAGCACGCGACCGACACGGTGGAATACGACCCGAATGCACCGCTCGGCTCAGAGGCGAATCCTCTGCCTGCTGACCCACAGGTACCTGAACCCGGATATGAAGATTTACCGGATACAGATTTGTCCGATACCAACTTAGAGAAAACCGAGTCCACTTGGAATGAAATGCACGTTATGGAGTATTTCGATATCACCAATGCGGATTTGAAAACCACTTTAGCGGAATTCGGTGTAAAACAGAAAATGGCACCTACTAAAATTCCTTCTGCGTATTCCATACCCCAAATTCAAATCACAAAAGATTATCTCTCCGATCGAGTAACTTTTGTCGGTTCTTATACCAAACCCACCGACCCTAACGGTCCTTATATTCTGGTACTCATTGAAGTTCCACTAAACGGCAGTGCCGGTGGCATCGAAAAGGACGACCGTCCGGTTATCGAATATAAAAAACCAAATGCCACATGGTACATCATGCACAATCTGGAGCAAATCAACGCGGTTGCCATGATTGACCAATATGAAGTGCTGATTTCTGCACCGCTTTCGGTAGATGAGGTAAAGGAAATCATCGACTCCATCTACGAATAACAAAAACCCGATCTCCAACAGACACAATGGAGATCGGGTGCTTTTTTATGCGAAAATTTTATGGTACGCGTGCGAGACGTAACCGCCGACAGCGGCGGTCATTTCCTTGGATGCCACGGCTTTATCCGCCACGGTGACGATCCACGCGATTCTTGTGCGCGGCATGGCCGCCAGCGGAAACATGTGCCGTGCGATGGCTTCGCACTCCCGCTCGGACAGACCGAAGGTATGCTTGGCGCGGTCGGCTGCGATGTGGCCGTGAATGAACCCGTGCATGTGCGCAATGCGGTGCACGCCGGAAAAATGGCTCAGATAACGGCGAAAGCGCTCGCCGTGCCAGTCATAGCCGAAAAAGTCATGCAGCAGCGCGGCACGGACAACCGAAGTCGTTTCGCTCTCCGACAGACGCATCAGGCGGGCGATCTGACAGGCTGCTTCCGCTACCGCAACGGAATGGTCATACACAGAGTTGTCCAGTCCGTGGTGACAGAACGTGCGAAGCTGCTGAAAACGCGGATGTGCAAGGATATCTCCCGCGTACTGCTGGATTTCACTGTCCATCGGACCCACCTTCCTTCCTTTCTTTTGATGTCTTTATTATAGTGCGCTTAGTGCACAAAATCAAGAGGTAATTTGTAACAAGTTTGTGACAAAAATACCAACGATCTGCTTAGCCGAGCGGCGGCGTGTCCAGTATCATCTGCCTGTACTCTAAATCCTCAAAGCCGAGCATGTGATAGAGGGCACTTGCCCGCACGTTGCTTTCCGTTACCTCCAGACGATACCGCGCGGCTGTGTTGTACTTTTCGTGCACCGCGGCGATGATCCTGCTGCCGATGCCCTTGCCGCGCTGCTCGTCATCCACCATGATTTCCTCCAGCCAGACGCACAGACCGCCCGCCTCATTCGACCAGGTGAGCGCCAGCAGACAGTACGCGCACGGCTGTCCGTTCTCGTCCTCGGCAATCAGGCAGTCCGCATACGGCGTGCCGTGCAGGAGCAGCTCAAACGTGCGTTCGGCGTTCTGCTGCGGGATTTCATGGTCGCAGGCAGGCGTTTTGTAGAACGCATGGCAGCGGTCGATAAAGAATTCGCGGTCGGATGCCTCGATAGAGCGAATACGCATAGTTTCCTCCTGAAAGAACAGGGCATGTCCGTTGACACACCCTGTTTTGCTGTAAATTAAATCTGGTTAAGAGCCTGTTCCAAATCAGCGATAATGTCCTCAACATTCTCCAGACCGACCGAAATGCGAACCATGCCCGGCTCAATGCCTGCGGCAACCAGCTGCTCGTCGGTCAGCTGACGGTGGGTTTCGGACGCCGGATGCAGCACGCAGGTGCGGATGTCGGCAACATGAACCTCATTGCACGCCAGCTTGAGGCTGTCCATGAACTTCATCGCCGGAGCGCGGCCGCCCTTGATGTCGATGGACATAACGCCCGAGGTGCCCATCGGCAGGTACTTCTGTGCACGCTCGTAGTGCTCGTTGCCCGGCAGTGCGGGATAGCGAACGGATGCGATCTTATCGCTCGACTCGAGGAACTTGGCAACGGTCAGCGCGTTCTCGCAGTACTGACGCATACGCACCGGAAGGGTCTCCAGACCGAGGTTGAGCAGGAACGCCGAGTGCGCTGCCGGATAGCAGCCGAAGTCGCGCATCAGCTGCATACGCGCCTTGATGATGTACGCCATCGCGCCGAACTCGCGGGTGTAGACCACGCCGTGGTAGCTTTCGTCCGGCTCGGTGAAATCCGGGAACTTGCCCGATGCCGCCCAGTCAAACTTGCCGCCGTCCACGATCACACCGCCGCCCTGTACGGCATGGCCGTCCATGTACTTGGTGGTGGAGTGGATGACAATATCCGCGCCCCATTCGATCGGTCGGCACAGCACCGGCGTTGCAAACGTGTTGTCCACGATGAGCGGCACGTTATTCTTGTGCGCGATGTTCGCCCACTTTTCAATGTCGAACACGGTCAGAGCGGGATTGGCCAGCGTCTCACCGAACACAGCCTTGGTGTTGGGCTTGAACAGCTTCTGCACTTCCTCCTCGCTTGCCTCTGCGTCCGCCCAGATGCACTCGATGCCCAGCTTTTTGAGCGTTACGCCGAACAGGTTGATCGTGCCGCCGTAGATGGTGGAAGCCGCGATGAAGCTGTCGCCTGCCGAGCACAGGTTGAGGATGGACAGCAGGGATGCCGCCTGACCCGAGGAAGTCAGCATCGCGCCGACGCCGCCCTCGAGGGACGCGATTTTCTTCTCTACCGCGTCGCAGGTCGGGTTGGCAAAGCGCGAGTAGATGCACTCTGTCGGCATATCGAACAGGGACGCGATCTTTGCGGTCGAGTCAAAGCGGTAAGTGGTGGACTGCACGATCGGCATGACGCCCGGACCGCCGTTTTCCGGCTTGTAGCCTTCATGCAGGCATTTTGTTTCGATTTTCATATAGACTACCTCTTTACTATGATTTAACGTAGAAGAATCTCCATTTATTGTAGCATGCAGAAGCCTGTCGGTCAAGGCAGTTCGGTTGAACAAACGGCGGTATCATGGTATGATAGAGGCAGTACGAAGGGAGGCAAACCGCATGAAGGATCTGCTCATTACTCTGCTGAATACAGCGTTCTGGGTCGGACTGCATTTCGGTACGGCTGGCGTATTCTGCGCTCTGCCGCAGGACGTGCAGACACGGTGGTTCGACCCAAACCGGCGCTTTTTCACGGTTTCCGATTGGGAAATGCGGGTTTTCCGCAAGATCGGTCTGCCGAAATGGAAGGACCGGCTGCCGCAGTTTAATCCCGAATTTGACAAGCGGCACCTCAAATCCGGGCGGGATACGGCATACCTCGACCGTTTTCTGTTCATCACCTGCCGCGCGGAGGTGATTCATTATGTGATCGGCGTGCTCGGATGGGTGTCGCTCACGTTCTGTCTGCTGAGCGCCGACCGGACGGCGTGGCTCATCCGGTATGCGGTCATTGCGCTTGCGATTCAGCTGGCGAACCTGCCGTTCGCGTGGATTCAGCGATATAACCGGAAACGGCTGCTCAGCGTCCGCAAAAGGCTTTCATTACGGATAGAAATTTGATATAATATAAAGATAGCATAAGGATAATCAAGGAGATTTTGCAATATGACAGACGAAAAAATTGCACGCATCAACGCGCTTGCCAAAAAGGCCAAAACCGAAGGACTGACCGACGCGGAGAAGAAGGAGCAGCAGGAGCTCCGCGCAGAGTACGTTGCCGATTTCCGCAAGAGCCTAAAGGCACAGCTGGACAACACGGTGGTTATCAATCCGGACGGCAGCTCGTACAAGCTGAAGCAGGACAAAAAGTGATGCGGCTGCCCGAACACGCGGCACACGCCATCCGGCGATTAGAGCGTGCCGGATTTGAGGCGTGGGCGGTTGGCGGCTGCGTGCGCGACAGTCTGCGCGGAGTCGAACCGCACGACTGGGACTTGTGTACGTCCGCGTCTCCGGCTCAGATGCAGGCTGTGTTCGCGGACGCGCGTGTGCTCACCACCGGACTCAGGCACGGCACGCTGACCGTGCTCACGGACGGCGGCCCGCTCGAGATTACCACCTACCGCACGGAGGGCGGCTACTCGGACGGGCGGCATCCGGACGGCGTGCGCTTTGTCACCGACATCCGTGAGGATCTGGCCCGCCGGGATTTCACGGTCGGTGCGATGGCGTGGCACCCGGAACGCGGTCTGTGCGACCCGTTTGGCGGGCAAACCGACCTCAAAAACGGCGTTCTGCGCGCGGTCGGTAATGCAGACACCCGATTTCAGGAGGACGCGCTGCGCATCCTGCGCGGACTGCGCTTCGCATCCAAGCTGGGATTCGCCATCGAGCCGGAAACCGCCGCTGCCATGCGGCGGCAGGTGCATCGCCTGGACTGCATTGCCGCCGAGCGCATCCGCGAGGAGCTGACCGGTCTGCTGTGCGGCCGCTATGTGCAGCGCACACTGATGACTTATGCTGACCTTATCACCTCTGCCCTGCCCGAGCTCGCGCCCATGCAGGGCTGTCAGCAGCAGAATCCGCACCACCTGTACGATGTGTGGGAGCACACCGTGCGCGCGGTCGGTCAGGTGCCGGCCGAGCCGGTGCTCCGGTGGGCGATGCTACTGCATGACAGCGGCAAGCCCGCCTGCAAGACCGTGGACGAGCAAGGCATCGGGCATTTCCGGGGACATCCTAAGGCGAGCCTTGCGCTGTCGCGCGAGCTCCTGCCGCGGCTGCGGTTCTCGAGCGCGGACACCGAACGCATCCTCCTGCTGGTCGAGCGGCACGACACACCGCTCGGTGACAACGAAAAGCTGGTGCGGCGCAGCCTGTCGCGCATCGGAGAGGCGCGGTTCCGCGACCTGCTGGCAATCAAAAAAGGCGATGCGGTCGGTCAGGGCACCAGCCGCGACTATGTAGCGCAGCTGTTTGAGACCGAAGCGCTGCTGAACCGCGTGCTCGCGCAGGAGCAATGCTTCTCGCTGCGGCAGCTTGCCGTAAACGGAACCGATTTACAGGCGCTTGGTCTGCGCGGCAGGCCGGTCGGTGAAATGCTGCACGCCCTGCTGGATGCCGTGATAGACGGTCAGACCGACAATCGGCGGGATACGCTTCTGCGGCTTGCCCGCACCCGAATGGAGGAACAACATGACAAATAAAGAGATTTTCATCGAAACCTACAACAAAAACATCCATCGTCCGGGCGCGGAAAAGCTGCTTGCGTGGCTCGAGGGCACGGATTTCTTCACGGCTCCCGCGTCCACGCGGTTCCACGCTGCGTATGAGGGCGGTCTGCTCGACCACTCGCTCAACGTGTACAACGTGCTGATCTCCAAGCATTTCAATCCCGAAACCGACGATCTGGAAAGCTACACCATCGTTTCGCTCCTGCACGATCTGTGCAAGGCCGGTTTCTACAAGACCGAGCTGCGCAACCGCAAAAACGACCGCGGCGAGTGGGAAAAGGTGCCGGTTTACGCAGTAGACGACCAGTTTCCGTACGGTCACGGCGAAAAATCCGTGTTCCTGATCGAGCGGTTCATGCGGCTGCGCACCGAGGAAGCGATCGCCGTGCGCTGGCACATGGGCGGCTTTGACGAGTCGGTCAAGGGCGGCAGCTTCGCACTCGCGCATGCGTTCGAGAAGTACCCGCTTGCCGTAAAGCTGCACCTTTCCGATCTGGAAGCGACCTATCTGCACGAAAGCCGAGGAGAATGAGCATGAAAACCAGGGAATTTTCCATCTCGACCGATCACGAGGGCATGTACAATATCACCGCCAGACTGCGTGAAGTCATCCGCGAAAGCGGCGTGCAGAGCGGCCTTGCCGTGGTGTACTGCCCGCATACGACCGCCGGTATCACCATCAACGAAAACGCTGACCCGGATGTGCAGCACGACCTGCTGCTCGGTCTGCGCGAGGCGTTTCCCGACAGGCGGGAGTTCCGGCATGCCGAGGGCAATTCGACCGCGCACCTCAAGTGCAGCTATGTCGGCCCGAGCCAGACCGTGCTCATCGAGGACGGCAAGCCCATCCTCGGCATCTGGCAGGGCGTGTACTTCTGCGAGTTCGACGGTCCGCGCCATCGCCGCTACTATATTAAGGTAATGGCGGATAATTAACTTGCACTTGCTTTTCCGCTCTGCTATAATAAAGTCAAACATACTCTAAAAAGGAAGATATTCTCATGGAAGCACTGGAATGTATCAAAACCCGCCGAAGCATCCGCAAGTTCACCGAGCAGCCTGTGACCGAGGACGAGGTTCGTCAGGTCGTTGAAGCTGCCGCCTTTGCGCCGAGCTGGAAGAATACGCAGATCGCGCGCTACATCGTTGTGACCGACAAGGAAAAGAAGGACAAGCTGGCCGACAACTGCATGCTCGGTTTTACCTACAACCAGAAGACCACCCACGGCGCACCGGCGCTGGTCGTGCTGACCATGATCAAGGAGCGCTCCGGCTACGAGCGCGACGGCTCGTTCAGTACCCCGCTTGCCACTCACTGGCAGTCCTTTGATGCGGGCATCGCCGCACAGACCTTCTGCCTGTCCGCGCATGCGCTCGGTCTCGGCACGGTTATTATGGGTATTTACGATCCCGCTGAGGTTGCCAAGGTTGTGGAAATCCCCGAGGGTCAGGAAGTGGCCGCGCTCATCGCGCTCGGTCATCCGGCACAGGACCCGCAGGCGCCGGCGCGTAAGGATGTCGATACGCTGCTGCGATTTGAGTAAAAGCGCATACTTTGAACACCGTGGAAGCAATTCTGCGGTGCTTTTCTTTTCTCGACACAAGGTGACCAGGGCACACGAACTGCCGTCGGCGGGTTCGCCCTATCTGGGCGGCTCCTTTTTCTGCACCGGAAAGCCGGGGTGCGCGAACTGCGTTAGCGTGTTCGACCCTGACGGGCGGGGAGTTTTTCGCTGAACCTCAGCGGGGAGTTGCGCTCTGCGGAGCGCGGGGATTCGCCGCGCCCGCGGCGGGGGCAAAAAGGAAGGACAACCTGCGGTTTTCCTTCCTCTTTGAACTCCTACCTTTCCCTTGCTTCCTAATCTGGCGCAGACCAGAGACCGGCGACCGCTTCGAAAAGAGGAACGGCAGTCGGGTTACCGTTGCGTGGCTCTCTCCACCTTTTCGCAGTTCACAGATAGCATACTGCTACACAGGCGAGTTACTCTACGCAGGCGCGACATAACAGTGTCGCGCAACACTTTGGCATGTTGTAACGCACGGCACCTGCGAATTAAGCATTCGGTACAATTTATCTTCGCAGGTGCCGGGCGGTATAACGCGCAAAAAAATTGGGCGGCACTGTCATGCCGCCCTCTGCGTGGACTTAATCTTATGTGTAGCAGAACGGTATCTGACACTGCGAATAGGTAAAGAAATGGGAGCACACTGTGCTCCCCTACGGTAGAAAAAATCCTCTGCCGTTCCTCTATAGTCTCAGTTCTCCCATCACCACCGTGCCCTCCAAGGGAAAGGGGTGATTCACAAGAGGGTGGAAACCGCAGGTGTCTACCCTCTTGTGCCCCGGCCGGGCAGGCCATGTCCCGCTGAATTTCAGCGAAAAACTCACAAATCCTGAATATTCATCTTCTCGATCTGCTTTTTGCGGTTCATCCCTCTGCGGCTGAGGAAGTAGATCACCAGCAGCACGATGGTCGGCATGGAGATAACGAGCAGCGTCAGCACCGTGTTGAGCACCGTCACGAACACGTCATACGAATCCACTCCGCCAACCGCATTGTCAGCCACTGAGGTCATCACCACATTCGTCACCACGTTCAGCAGGATGAACAGCTCCCCCGAAAACGTGATGGCAGGCAGTACCAGTCCCGGCACTTTGCTCTTCCGTCTGGAAAGATAGACCTGCAAAATAATCATTGCCGCGACAAACGCGATCAGAAAAATCAGCGAAATAATTGTAGAAACCGTTGCAATCAGCATTATTTGTTCCCCTCTCTCAGCTTTTTGTACTCGTTGATGAGCAGCTTCGCCGTGTCAAAATCCAGCTTGTCCTTGACCGCAAGACGCTTGATGAGCGCGATATACGGCTCCTCGTCCGCCTGCTCGCCAAGTCTGATCTTCTGGATCAGACGGTCCAGACGCAGGCGCACGGTCGGGTAGGTCACACCGTAAATGCCCGCGACCTCCTTGAGCGAACCCGACGCCAGCACGAATTTTTTGATGAACGACACGTCCTCCTCGTCCAGCGATGCAAGCCACTCCGGCATTACCTCGATTGCCACGGCTATCACTTCCTTTCATTGCAACTTCATTATAATATCAAATTATATTAAAGTCAATCTTTAATTTTATCAAAGTCCGGAAATAAAAAAACGGCACACCGTGAGATTCTCTCCGGTATGCCGTTTGCTGTTTCTTACTTACTTTTCTACTCGTTTCTGGAACGCCAGACGTTCTCCGCGCCCGTTTTCCAGCTCAATGACGCCGCAATAGGTATAGCCGAGCTTGTTCAGCAGACCCTGCATGGGCTTGTTGTTCGCGTGCGTGTCGATGCGGATGTTGCCGCACTGCTCCATGCACCAGTTCATGCAGAACGAAGCCGCGCCGTGCGTGCCCTTTGCCGCCGCGATACGGTGGACAACGCCGTACGGCGCATCGTCCAGCCAGGCGCCGCCGCGAATGACGCGGTAGGTCGGCTCGCCGTCGGTCGTAAACGCAAAGGTCGCTGCGATTTTGCCGTTGTCCTCGCAGACGTAGCTGCGGTGCAGTGCAAGATCCTTGTCCAGCATTTCCTGCGTCGGGAATCTGTCTCCCCACTGATCGGGATTGCCGTTTTCGCGCATAAATGCCCGCGCGTCCGCAAAAATTTTCTGCATCGCCGGAAGATCCTCCGGCCGGGCGTGTCGAATCTGCATTGTTATTCCTCCTTCAGCCATTCCGCGCAGAGTACCTGCCAGCGGTTTATATGCCGGTCGGGCACGCGCCCTTTCATCGGGTCTGCTGTCTCCAAATCCGCGAGCGCGAGTCCGTGCACGCCGTGCGGGAACAGGTGCAGCTCGTGGCTGATGTTCTCTCGGCGCAAAGCCGCCTCGAGCAGCAGCGTGTTCTCGACCGGAACGGTCGCGTCCGTCAGGGTGTGCCACAAAAATGTACGCGGCATGCGCGCGGAAACCAGCGTTTCCAGCGAAAATCTCCGCTGTTCCGCAGCATTTTCACCTGCCAGACGCACAAAGCTGCCGCGATGCGCATACGCTCCCGCCGAGACCACCGGATAGCACAGCACCGCCGCATTCGGTCGGTGCGCCTGCAAATCCGTGCCCGCAGGAAACCAGTCCGCGTCGTGCCACGTCGCCGCCAGCAGTCCCGCCAGATGGGCGCCCGCCGAAAATCCGCCGACCGCAATGCGGTCTGCCGCGATGCCGAGCTGTGCCGCATGTTCTCTCACCCAGGCGACAGACGCGGACAGCGTGTGCAGCGGCTTTACGCCAAGCGGCACCTCCGTGCAGTCGTACTCGAGCACGAACGCTTCCACACCGTCCCGCGCAAACGCACGCGCGACCGGTGCGCCCTCCCGGATGGAGCAGTATTCGTAGCCGCCGCCCGGGCACAGGATGAGCGCAGGCTTATTCCATCCGGCCGGTGCCGGAAAATGCGTCAAAACGCCGTGATCGAGCCGCAAAACCTCTTTCATCGCGCACCTCACACGTTGTAGCGGTTGCGGATATCAATGCACGCAAGAATGCGGTCGGTCTCCGGCTTTTCGCCTGCCAACAGGTAGTCCATGAGCAGCTCGATCGGACGTGCCCCCTGCAGGGCGGCATCCTGATCGATCAGGAAGTCGATGAGTCCGCGGCGGACATTCTCCGCATTTGCCGGAATCAAATCGTGGCAGATCAGGTGCACCTTGCCCTGTAAACCCAGTTCACGCAGCGCGTCGCACGCGCCGAGCTGACCGTTTACCGAAACGTACACACCGCGCAGCGACGGATGCTCCTGCACGGCGCGGCACACAATATCATGCGCCAGCTGCTGATCGTCCCCGCAGGTCTGCGGCGGCAGCAGACTCAAACCGGGGAAATTTGCGGCAGCCTCGGTCTGAAAGCCGTCCACACGCTGCTGATGTGACCAGTTGTTTTCCTGACCGGCAACCAACAGGACTTCCCCGTGACCGGCGAGCAGCAGGTCCATCAGACCGGCGCTCATGCGTCCGCACGCGAAATTGTCCACGCCGACATAGCACAGGCGGCCCGAGTCCGGCAGATCCGAGTTGAAGGTAACGACCGGCATGCGCCCGGACAGCTCCTGAATACGGGCGCGTATCCGCTCGTCCTCCGCCGGAGAAAGCGCGATGCCCTGCACGCCTGCCTCGAGCAGCTCGTCGATCACGTCCAGCTGCTGCTGTGCATCGATGCCCTCAAGCGGCCGCACGAGCACCTCTGCGCCGGTGGTGGTAAAGTGCGCCGATGCGCGTTCGATCTCCTCAAATACCGTGTGCATGAACATGGTCTCGACCGACTGGACGATCACGCCGATCCTGATCGGGTTTTTCGCGCGTGCCAGCATGCGTCCCGCACGGTTCGGGCGGTAGCCTCGCTCTGCTGCAATGCAGCGCACGCGTGCCGCAACCTTGGGATCGACGCGTCCTCTGTCGTTAAGTGCCCGATCCACCGTACCGCGGGAAACGCCCGCCAGCGCAGCGATTTCTGCCAAAGTGACTGCCATGAATTTTCGCTCCTACATACCGCGTTGCGCGGTGTCATTCCAAAGGCACCACCACACAATTTGACTGCGGTGCTTTGTGGAAATTTTGCACTCTGACTTTGTTACGATTTCTTGCAACACATCAAGTATTGCTGCGAAACCGTGCCGCGTCAGAACACAAACTTTACTCACAAATCACTCTTGTCCAATTATGTGGTGTTACCTTTTTATTTTACACGTTTTGAACGAAAATTGCAAATGCAAATCAGTGAAATCGACAGAAATCGGTCAGTCGTCCAGCAGTTCGCCCTTGATGGAAATGGTCTTCACCTGCCACGGCAACAGCTTGCCGCAGTTCTGCAGCGCGGTGCGGACGGCGTATTCCAGTCCGCCGCAGCACGGCACCTCCATGCGGACAACGGTTACGCTTTTGATGTTGTTCTGACGGAGGATTTCGGTCAGCTTCTCGCTGTAATCCACATCATCCAGCTTGGGACAGCCGACGAGCGTTACCTTCCCCCGGATAAAATCCTGATGGAAATTTGCGTACGCGTAAGCGGTGCAGTCTGCCGCGATGAGCAGGTTTGCGCCGTCAAAATAAGGCGCATTCACCGGCACAAGCTTGATCTGCACCGGCCACTGGCGCAGCTGGCTCGGCATCGGAATGAACGAGGCCGGCTGATTGACCGGGGCGTGTTCCATACTCCGTGCCATGCTGCCCGGGCATCCGGTGTGCGGCTGAGATTTTGCCTGCATATTGGCCTGCACGGCGGCTTCGTCGTAAGCGGCGGCTTCGCGCTCGACGAACGAGATAGCGCCTGTCGGGCAGACCGGCAGGCAGTTGCCGAGGCCGTCGCAGTAGTCGTCGCGGAGCAGAGCGGCTTTGCCGTCCACCATGCCGATAGCGCCCTCGTGGCAGGCGTGGGCACACAGGCCGCAGCCGTTGCATTTTTCTTTGTCGATTTCGATAATTTTGCGAATCATAGTGTTTTCTCCTTATATATCCTGTTTCTTGTCTTGAGATGGTTCCGCTGAGCCAGCGGGGGGCCGCCTACCCGGCGGGGGCACAAGAGGGTAGACACCTGCGGT